>NZ_CP073078.1:1278000-1597500 GCF_018135625.1 Phenylobacterium montanum | reverse complement strand
ATTTCCGAATGGGGAAACCCACCTTTACGGTCTGCGAATTTTGTCTCCGGCTTGCCGGGGCCACGGTTCGTAGGTCGTAGAAAGGTATAATGGGCTGAATACATAGGCTCATTAAGCGAACCCGGGGAACTGAAACATCTCAGTACCCGGAGGAAAGGACATCAAAAGAGACTCCCGTAGTAGTGGCGAGCGAACCGGGACCAGGCCAGTGCTGTCGTGACATAAAGCCGAACGATCTGGAAAGGTCGGCCGCAGTGGGTGAGAGCCCCGTAGGCGTCAATTAGCGACAGACTTGAGTAGGGCGGGACACGTGAAATCCTGTCTGAACATGGGGGGACCATCCTCCAAGCCTAAGTACTCCTCAACGACCGATAGCGAACAAGTACCGTGAGGGAAAGGTGAAAAGCACCCCGACGAGGGGAGTGAAATAGAACCTGAAACCGGAAGCCTACAAGCAGTCGGAGCCCCCGCGCGGGGTGACGGCGTACCTTTTGTATAATGGGTCAGCGACTTCATGTGTCGAGCAAGCTTAAGCCGTTAGGCGTAGGCGCAGCGAAAGCGAGTCTGAACAGGGCGACTAAGTTCGACGTATGACGACCCGAAACCAGGTGATCTAGCCATGAGCAGGTTGAAGGCTGGGTAACACCAGCTGGAGGACCGAACCCGTGAATGTTGAAAAATTCTGGGATGACTTGTGGTTAGGGGTGAAAGGCCAATCAAACCTGGACATAGCTGGTTCTCCGCGAAATCTATTTAGGTAGAGCGTCAGACGAATTCCTTGGGGGGTAGAGCACTGGATGGATGCGGGCGGCGCGAGCTGTACCAATTCTAACCAAACTCCGAATACCCAAGAGAACTATCTGGCAGACACACGGCGGGTGCTAACGTCCGTCGTGAAAAGGGAAACAACCCTAACCATCATCTAAGGCCCCCAAGTCACGGCTAAGTGGGAAACGATGTGGGATTGCTTTGACAACCAGGATGTTGGCTTAGAAGCAGCCATCATTTAAAGAAAGCGTAACAGCTCACTGGTCAAGCGATCCTGCGCGGAAAATGTAACGGGGCTCAAGCCGTGCGCCGAAGGTATGGGTGTGCGTAAGCACGCGGTAGCGGAGCGTTCCGTAAGCCGGTGAAGGTCAGTCGTGAGGCTGGCTGGAGGTATCGGAAGTGAGAATGCTGACATGAGTAGCGACAAAGAGTGTGAGAAACACTCTCGCCGAAAGTCCAAGGGTTCCTGCGTAAAGCTAATCTGCGCAGGGTTAGCCGGCCCCTAAGGCGAGGCCGAAAGGCGTAGTCGATGGGAACCAGGTAAATATTCCTGGGCCAGTTGGAAGTGACGAATGCCGTAAATTGTCGGGGCTTATTGGATTGCTCCCGGCAGTGAAGGTGTTCCTGGAAATAACTCCAACGGAGACCGTACCCGAAACCGACACAGGTGGACTGGTAGAGCATACCAAGGCGCTTGAGAGAACTATGCTGAAGGAACTCGGCAAATTGCACGCGTAACTTCGGGATAAGCGTGACTCTGCTTAGGGCAACCTTTGCAGAGTGGCACAGGCCAGGGGGTAGCGACTGTTTATCAAAAACACAGGGCTCTGCGAAGCCGTAAGGCGACGTATAGGGTCTGACGCCTGCCCGGTGCCGGAAGGTTAAAAGGAGGGGTGCAAGCTCCGAATTGAAGCCCCGGTAAACGGCGGCCGTAACTATAACGGTCCTAAGGTAGCGAAATTCCTTGTCGGGTAAGTTCCGACCTGCACGAATGGCGTAACGACTTCCCCGCTGTCTCCAGCATAGGCTCAGCGAAATTGAACTCCCCGTGAAGATGCGGGGTTCCCGCGGTCAGACGGAAAGACCCTATGAACCTTTACTGCAGCTTCGCCTTGGCGTTAGCATCAATATGTGTAGGATAGGTGGGAGGCTATGAAACCGGGGCGCCAGTTCCGGGGGAGCCATCCTTGAAATACCACCCTTATTGTTGCTGACGTCTAACCGCGGCCCGTTATCCGGGTCCGGGACATGGCGTGGCGGGCAGTTTGACTGGGGCGGTCGCCTCCCAAAGTGTAACGGAGGCGCGCGATGGTGGGCTCAGAGCGGTCGGAAATCGCTCGTCGAGTGCAATGGCATAAGCCCGCCTGACTGAGAGACTGACAAGTCGATCAGAGACGAAAGTCGGCCATAGTGATCCGGTGGTTCTGCATGGAAGGGCCATCGCTCAACGGATAAAAGGTACTCTAGGGATAACAGGCTGATTTTGCCCAAGCGTCCACAGCGACGGCAAAGTTTGGCACCTCGATGTCGGCTCATCACATCCTGGGGGTGGAGCAGCTCCCAAGGGTTCGGCTGTTCGCCGATTAAAGTGGTACGTGAGCTGGGTTCAGAACGTCGTGAGACAGTTTGGTCCCTATCTGCCGTGGGTGTACGAAGCTTGAGAGGATCTGTCCCTAGTACGAGAGGACCGGGATGGACACACCTCTGGTGGACCTGTCGTGGCGCCAGCCGCGCAGCAGGGTAGCTAAGTGTGGAATAGATAACCGCTGAAAGCATCTAAGCGGGAAACTAACCTCAAAACAAGGCTTCGCCGAGAGCCGTGATAGACCATCACGTTGATAGGCCAGGTGTGGAAGCGCCGTGAGGCGTGCAGCTTACTGGTACTAATCGCTCGATCGGCTTGATCGTTCTTCAGCCAAACTCATGCTGAAGCTTTGTAACGACAGACATTGATGTCTAAGCGGCAGGATTTTTCTAAATCCTGCCAGGGCAGTAATGCCCTCAACATCCGTTTAGTCGACCTGGTGGCTATGCCGGAAGGTCCCCACCCGATCCCATCCCGAACTCGGTCGTTAAGCCTTCCTGGGCCAATGGTACTTCGTCTCAAGGCGCGGGAGAGTAGGTCGCCGCCAGGTCTACCAAACGGATGTCGCATATGAAGTTCGCAGGATTTAAAAAAATCCCGCCCCAACCAATCATGACCCTTCCATCACCAAAACCACCGACGCGGGGTGGAGCAGCCCGGTAGCTCGTCAGGCTCATAACCTGAAGGTCACAGGTTCAAATCCTGTCCCCGCACCCATCTCAACTTGCGATTTTGCAGAACCCTTCGGCCCCCGGCCGAAGGGTTTTTGCTTGGTCGATATGGCCAGGATCCCGGCCAGGTCGCCGCGGACGTCGATCGTCAACTGATCGCCCTCGGGGGTCAGGATGATCTCCTGGATCAGGGCGCGCAGGGCCTCGGTCGCCTCAAGCTGCTTGGTCTCGGCTTCGCCCTGCAGAGCTTCGTAGAGCTCGGCGACCTGCGTGCGGTAAACCCCGGCCATCTCGGGATGCAGAAGTGGCGGGGGTTCTTCGGCGTCGGCCACTTGCTGCTTGAGCTCGGCCTGACGGCCGAGCAGTTCGTTCATCTTGGCGTTGACCTGCGCCGCGGCCTGGCCCGTCGCCGTGCCCTTGACGAGCATGTCCAGCAGCCGCTCGACTTCCCGCTCGATGCGCTTGATCTCGGCCTGGGCGGCGTCGATGTCTGTGCGGGCTTCCATGCGCAGGCGGTTGCTCTCGCGGGTGAACTCCTCGCAGAATTCCTTGAACAGGGCCGGGTCCATCAGGTGGTGGCGCAGGGCGTCCAGAACGCGCGCCTCGAGCTGGTCGCGGCGGATATTGACCCGGTTGTCGCAGGTACCCTTGTTGCGCGCGGTCGAGCAGCCGAGCTGATCCTTGGAGATCATGCCGTAGCCGCCGCCGCAACAGCCGCAGCGGGTTAGGCCTGAGAGCAGATACCGGGGCCGGCGCCGGTCCCGGAAATAGATATTGACGATCTCGCCGTTGTCCTGCCGCTCTCGATGTAGCGACGCTTGGCGGGCTTTGACCGCATCCCAGAGCGCTTCGTCGATGATGCGAAGCTCCGGCACTTCCTGGATGATCCATTCCTCGCGTGGGTTCAGCCGGCCCTGGCGCTTGCCGGTGTCGGGATCCTTGATGAAATGCTGCCGGTTCCAGATCAGCCGGCCGACGTAGAGCTCGTTGTTCAGCACGCCATTGCCCCTGCTGACGTTGCCGTTGAGGGTGGAGAAGCCCCACTGGCCGCCGCCGGGGGCGGGGATGTGGTCCCGGTTCAGTTCGGTCGCGATGCGCTTGGGCGATTTACCGGCGGCGTAGTCGCGGAAAATCCGGCGCACCACCTCGGCCTCGGCCGGGTTGATGGTGCGGTCACCGCGGACCGGTTCGCCGTCGGCGCCAATGCGCTTGACCACGTCATAACCGTAGGCGTTGCCGCCGCCGGACTTGCCCTGCTCGACCCGGCCCCTGAGGCCGCGGCGGGTCTTGTCGGCGAGGTCCTTCAGGAAGATCGCGTTCATCGTCCCCTTCAGCCCCACATGCAGTGGGGTGACCTCGCCCTCGGCCAGGGTGACGATCTTCACACCAGCGAACGCCATGCGCTTGTAGAGGCCGGCGATGTCTTCCTGGTCGCGGGAGAGGCGGTCCATAGCCTCGGATAGCAGCAGCTGGAAGCGGCCGGCTTGGGCGTCGGCGATCAGCCGCTGCACGCCGCGGCGCAGCAGCGAGGCGCCGGAGACGGCATGGTCGGTGTACTCGTCGGTGACCATCCAGCCCTGGCGCTCGGCATGGAGCCGGCAGATCCTGAGCTGGTCGGCGATCGAGGCGTCGCGCTGGTTCTCGTCGGAATAACGGGCATAGAGCGCGACCTTCATCGGCGATCTCCTGGTCAGGAGTCCTTGGATCGGCGCTCCTGCAGTTGGTCCTGATAGCAGCGGCGGGCGGCCCGGCGAGCGAGGAGTCGGGCCAGCTCGGTGAGGGGATGATCGGCGCCTTCGGCCGAATCTGCAAGGGATAGTTGCGGCGGCCGGGTCGGAAACTGCAGCTTCAGCTTGTTCTTCGAAGGGCCGGGCATGTGATCAACGGCGCATCAGGCAGGTTGTGACGGCGACTGGGGCTGTCCGGATCTGTCCCGCGGCGGCTCCCAGAAGGCGATCGGGTCGGCCATCCAGCGGTCGACGGCCGACTGCAGCCAGCCGGCGCCGTGCACGCTGATGCGCAGCGGGCTTGGGAAAGAGCCCTCGCGGATCTTGCGATAGAGGGTGGAGCGGCTGAGGCCCGTCCGCAGCAGCACGGTGCGGATGCGAAGAATACGGTCGGCTTCCGCCATCGCCTCAACTCCAAAAACTCGAACGGCAAGACCTCTGATGGAATAGAGAGCTAGGCGACGAGCATTCGATCGCAAGTCATTCCGATGGGCTCTCGCATCCTGGCGTAGAATTTACGGCGAATAGCGGCGGCGCAATCCGTGACTTTACCCGTCCGGAACCTGTGGCGTGCGCTGCGGCGCTTGTTCGCTCGTCAGCCGCATATGAGTTGACGGATGGGGCGATCGAATATTTATGCAGGCGATGTCGCTGCCTTTGGGCAGGGGCTTTTGTCCTGCCCTATAGGGAAATCATGTCCGACAACTCAAATCTCATCGAACTGACCGCCGACATCGTCGCGGCCTATGTCAGCAATAACAGCGTCGCCGCGTCCGAACTGCCGGCGATGATCCGCTCGACCTACACCGCGCTCTCGGGCGCTGAGGCGCCGCCGGCACCGCCGGAAGAGCCCCAGGCTCCGGCGGTGTCGATCCGCAAGTCCATCCAGCCGGACTTCCTGATCTGCCTGGAGGACGGTCGCAAGTTCAAGTCGCTCAAGCGCCACCTGCGCACCAAGTACAACATGAGCCCCGAGGACTATCGCGCCAAGTGGGGGCTGCCGAAGGACTATCCGATGGTCGCGCCGAGCTACGCCGAGGCGCGCTCGAACCTCGCCAAGCAGATGGGTCTCGGCCAGGGTGGGCGTGGCGCCGCGCCGGCGAAGCCGGTTGCGAAGGGCGCCGCCCGCAAGGCGCCGGCCAAGCCCAGGGTCGCCAAGGTTCCGGCCTAGGCGTGGTGGCGCAAGCCCGTCCGGGCTTGCGCCACTCATCAGACCCCGCCGTGGCCTCAGGCAGGGGCGCCGGCCCCGGGGGCTGGGCCGTCACTTTATGGCTCTCCGGCGCGATCCCTCGTGGCTCAACGCAAGCATGTTGCGAGAAGCTGTGAACATTTTTGACCCAGCCCTACTGACGTCACGGTGACGACGGTATGTGGTCCCCGCTCATTGGTTGGCCCCTCTGAGCGCCCACTTGGCTGCCAGGACGATGTTCTGGCAGCCCCTTTGGGGCGCTGCTCGCCATTTGCTGACATAAAGGACTGCTTCAACGGAACGGGAAGTACCCTCCAGAGCGGTCATACTGTGGGGCCAGTGACGCGGACTGCTGGCTCAATGTTCTTCAGATTTGTGATGCGCCGTCACATGACGACGCGACCAGCGGTGGAAAGCGCTCGGATTTGAAAATCCGAGCTCCGCGCTGATGGCGCACTTCTTCATTCCGCTGGTACTGCGCAAATCCGAGAAAGCCTGGAGCCTCACCTGTTCCAGGAGGGCGTCGAAACTCTCGCCGCGTTCGGCAAGCCGTCGCTGCAGCGTGCGGGGGCTCACCTTGAGGTCCTTGGCGACGGCGGTGAGGCGAGCCGTACCGTCCGCAAGTCCGCGCCCAAGGCGCCACTTCACCTCGGCGACGATGTCGTTGCGCGGCGGCAGGGCGCCGACCTTGAGCGCGACGTATTCGCCCAGGATTTGAAACAGGACCGGGTCGGCGCCGCGGATCGGTTTGCCGAGGATATCCGCATCGTAGACCAGGCCGTAGTCGGGGCAGCCGTAGATCACGCGGCAGCCGAAATGCGATCGGATGGCCTCCTCGGCGGCGTTCGCATGATCGCGGCTGCGGACTTCGCGGGGGCGGACCCCGATGGATTTTCTGAGTTGGCCAGCGATGATGGCCAGGCCGCACTCCGCATCCTGGCGTCTTGCGCCTTCAGGCAGGTCCCCGCCGTCATAGAGCAGTTCGAGGTCCGGACCCATCCGCCGCGCGCGGAAGAAGCCGCCATCCTGCAGATAGGCGAACCAGCGCTCGGAGGCGGCCAAGCCTTCGCCGATCGTGGGCGCGTTCAGCAGGAAGTATCCCAGGGCACCGAGGTCGCCGCGCTCGAAGTCCGCGCCGACGTGCAGTCCAAACGTCGGGTCGTCGCCTTCGATGGCGGCCCAATGCAGGAAGTCGGCGAACAGGCGGCTGCTTACCCTGTTGTCCGCCCAAGTCGCCAGGATCGGCTGGACTCCGGCCTGGCGGAAGAACCGCTGGGGATCGAGTCCGCGCCGCCGAGCCGCGTCCAGGGCGCGGTCCAGGGTCTGGCCTTGAATGGTGTCGTCGCTCAAGAGATTGGCGCCAAATGGTAGGGTCGTGACGCTAAGAGATACGCCTTCGGGCCATCACCTTCCATAGCTTGTCCTGACCGGGTGGAAGCGATGAGGTGGCGATGTCTTACGACTTTCAGGAGGTCAGTGTTTGGGTGGCGGAACCCAGCGATGTGCAGCAACCCCTCAAGGAAGATATCCGAGCGGACGTCGTCGTCATAGGCGGCGGGTTCACCGGGCTAAACGCCGCCCTGGCTTTGCGCGAAGCAGGCGTGGATGTCGTGCTTCTGGAGATGGACTTCTGTGGCAAGGGCGCCAGCGGTCGAAACGCCGGGCACCTGACGCCCACCATCGGCAAGGACGTTCCGACGCTGGTCCAGTATTTCGGCAAGGCGCGCGCAGCCGACTATGTGCGGTTCGGCGACCATGCGGTGCGTCACACCGAGCAGGTCTTCGCCCGCTACGGCGTCGACTGCGACTACAACCCCGTCGGCAACATCATCGCCGGCGTTCATCCCCGCCACTACGAGCCGCTGCGACGCAGCGCTGACCTGGCCGCCAGCATCGGCGCTGAGGTCCAGTTCCTGGACCAGGACGAGATGCGGGCGCGCAAGCTGCCGCCCGTCTTCCGGGTGGGGCTGCTGGAGCGGGGAGGAGGGCACCTGCATCCCGGCAAATACGTGCTGGCCTTGCGCCGAGCCGCCATCGCCGCCGGTGTGCGGATCTTCGAGAACACACCGGTGACCAGGATCGAGGACGCCGCCTCGCCGGTGCGCGTCGTCACATCTTGCGGCTCAGTCCGGGCGGACAAGCTGATCGTGGCGACCAACGCCTACACGCCATCGACGCTCGGGCGCCTGAAGAGCCGGGTGTTCCCGCTGCGTGTCACCCTGTTCCAGACTGCACCGCTGACGGAGGCTCAGCTCCGCGCCATCGGCTGGAGCGGGCGCGAGGGCGTCTACACCGCGCACGAAAGCCTCGAGTCCTATAGGCTTTCGGCGGACGGACGGCTGATCGGCGGCTCGAAATACGTTCAGTACGGCTACAATGGCGCGCTGGCGAATGGCGACCGGCCCGCCCTGTTCGCGACCTACGTCGACCTGCTCAAGGCCCGCTTTCCGCAGGTTCCCGATCTGATGATCGAGCGCTTCTGGGGCGGATGGATCGGCATGACCCTCGACTTCCTGCCCTTCAGCTACGGCAACGCCCGGGGTGATGTCTTCTATGGTCTCGGCTACAACGGGCACGGCGTGGCGCAAGCTACTCTGAACGGGTCGATGCTGGCCGACCAGGTTCTCGGGCGGCGCAACGAATATGTCGAGCTCCTCAAGCGACGGGTTATCCCCTTGCCGCCCGAACCGCTGCGCTGGCTCGCGGTGCAGGGCCTCAAATGGCATTTCGAGCGGCCCGACCGCGCCGTGGACGCCGACCTGCGGCTTGGCCGCGTTTGACCCCCGGGGAGCCCAACCATGCCCAAATCGTTCGCGGCGATCGTCCCCGCCTCGCACCAGGCCGCCTATGACGCCTATCAGTTCGCGCCGGCGGTGCGGATCGGCGACCAGATCATCGTCTCGGGCGTAATCGGGTTCGCTGCGGACATGAGCCTTCCCGCCGAATTCGACGTCCAGGTGGAGAACGCCTTTACACAGCTGGAAACCGTGCTCGCGGAGGCCGGCGCGAGCCTAGCGGACGTGGCCAGCCTGACCACCTATCACCGTGGTGATCTTGCCGCCCAAATGCCGGCCTTCATCGCCATCAAGGCCGCCCGGCTTGGTGAGCCGCATCCGGCGTGGACTGCGGTCGGAGTCGCCCAGCTGGCGGTCCCCGCCGCGCTGATCGAGATCGCGGCGGTCGCCGCGGCGCCTCGCGCCTGAGGGCCGCCTGGGATGCGTTGGGGAGGACGGGCATGACGGATCTAACGCTGGGGACTTGGCTGGCGGAGTTCGAGAAGGCGCTGACATCGGGTGAGGCGGCGCGATCGGCAGAGCTGTTCGAGCCAGACGGCTTCTGGAGAGACTTTGTCGCGTTCACCTGGAACTTGCTGACACTGGAAGGACGCAGCGCCATCCGCGGCATGCTGGAGGCGACGACCGAGGCTCGGCGGTCGCGAAACTGGCGGGTCGTGGATACAGCAGCCAGCTCAGGGCAGGAAGGCTTCGTCAGCTTCGACACTGCGTTGGGCCGTGGGACCGGCTATGTCCGCCTAAAGCAGGGCCGGTGCTGGACCCTCTTCACCACGCTCCAGGACCTCACCGGCTTCGAGCAGCATGTGGGGCGACACCGCCGCAAGGGGCCCACCCTCGATCCCCGGCATCCGCAGTGGAACTGGCTGGACACCCGCAAGGCCGAACAGGCCCGGATCGGCGTGGAAGACCAGCCATTCGTGTTGATTGTCGGAGGCGGACAAGCCGGACTGACCCTCGCCGCCCGCCTGCGCCAGCTCGACGTCCCAGCCCTGGTGGTCGAGCGCAACGTGCGGCCGGGCGACCAGTGGCGCTCGCGCTATCACTCGCTCAGCCTGCATGACCCGGTCTGGTATGACCACATGCCCTACTTGCCGTTCCCGGAGACCTGGCCAGTCTTCACGCCAAAGGACCAGATCGCCGACTGGCTCGACGCCTATGCCCAGATCCTGGAGCTGAACGTCTGGGGATCCACCGAATGCCTTCGGGCCGCCTACGACGCCAGCGAACAAATCTGGCGGGTCGAGGTTCGACGCGCCGGCGACCAAGTCACGCTTCGGCCGCGGCATCTCGTGATCGCCACGGGCAATGCCGGCCGGCCCAACATGCCCAGGTTCGAGGGCGCCGAAACATTTGCCGGGCCGATCATGCATTCCAGCCAATATTCGGGCGGCCGTGGCTACGAGGGGCGCAAGGTTGCGGTGATCGGGTCGAACAACTCGGCCCACGACATCTGCGCCGACCTGGTCGAGCACGGCGCGGACGCGACCATGATCCAGCGATCCTCGACGCACGTCGTCCGCTCCCAGACCGTGCTGGATCTGCTCCTGTCTGGGCTCTACTCGGAAACTGCGCTGGCGTCAGGCATCACGACCGAGCGGGCGGATCTCCTCAGCGCGTCCATGCCCCTGCGCCTCGCGCCTGAGATCCACCGGCCATTGAACCTGATGATCGCTCAGCGCGACGCCGAGTTCTACGCCCGGCTCGAGGCGGCAGGGTTCATGCACGACTTTGGCGAGGATGGAACGGGCATGGCCCTGAAATACCTGCGCCGCGCGTCAGGCTATTACATCGATGTCGGCGCCTCGGATTTGGTCGCGAGCGGGCGGATCAAGCTGCGCTCGCGGGTCGGTGTCGAACGCTTCGTCCCTGAGGGCGTGTTGCTGTCCGATGGCTCCACGGTTTCGGCCGACTTGATCATCTGCGCGACCGGCTTCGGGTCAATGGACCAGGTGGTCGGCGATCTCGTCTCCGAAGAGGTTGCGGCGAAAGTGGGCAAGGTCTGGGGTTACGGCTCGGACACCGCCCACGATCCCGGGCCTTGGGAAGGCGAGCTGCGCAATATGTGGAAGCCCACGGCGCAGGAGGGGCTGTGGTTCCACGGCGGCAACCTGGCGCAATCGCGTTTCTATTCGCTGTTTCTTGCGCTGCAGCTCAAGGCGCGGTTGGAAAAACTTCCCATCCGCGTCTTTGGTCGGGCCCAGCCGACGGCGACGGACAGCGCCGACAGCGGAGATGGTTTGGAGCGCTCGCCGGCTGACTTTGGGACATATCCTCAATCGACAAACTGAGAACAGAGCCGATGAAAGTCTTCTACAGCGCCGAGCACGCCAACCACAGTCCCGAGAGCTTCTACATCTGGGGGCAGATCATCGCCTTCACCCCTGATCCGCCGGCCCGCGCCGAGAACATCCTGGAGGCGCTGAAGCGCGACAGTCACCTCGTGCTGGAGGCGCCTCCATATGGGTTGCGGCCGATCGCAGAAGTCCACACGCCCGAGTACCTGGAATATCTGCAGACCGCTTGGGCGGCCTGGCGGAAGGCGGCTGAGCCCGCCCTCGCTACTGGGCTGCTGACCCATTCGGGAGACGCCTATCCGCTGATCTTTCCCGTTCGCGGCGTCGACGCCCGCTACCCGAGTTCGGCCCTTGGCCGGGCGGGGTATCACGCCAGCGATCTCTGGATGCCGATCGGCGAGCAAAGCTGGGAGGCCATTGCGGCCTCGGCCAATCTCGCCGTGGCGGCCGCGGAGGCCGTGCTCATGGGCGAGCGCTCCGCCTACGCCCTTTGCCGCCCGTCCGGCCACCACGCGGACAAGGATCGCGGCGGGGGCAACTGCTACCTGAACAACGCCGCCATCGCGGCGCAACATCTGCGAAGCGGCATCGGACGGGTCGCGGTCATCGACATCGATTCGCACCATGGCAACGGCACCCAGCGCATCTTTTACGATCGCGACGATGTTCTCTTCATCTCGATCCATTGCGATCCTGATGACTGCTATCCCTACTTCGTTGGTTACGACCAGGAGCGTGGCGAGGGACGCGGCCACGGCTACAACCTGAACCTTCCGCTGCCGCATCACGCTGGCGACGCTACTTTCCTGGCCGCCCTCGAAACCGCCTGCGCTCGTATCGCAGCCTATGCGCCCGACGCCCTGGTGGTGTCGCTTGGCGTCGACGGGCATGAGGCCGACCCGACCGACGAGTTGAAGGTGACCTTTGACGGGTTTAGTTCCGCTGGCGCCAGGCTCGGACGCCTCGGCGTTCCGACCGTGCTCGTTCAGGAGGGAGGCTACAACCTCGATACGATCGGAAGCTGTGTGACGACCGTGCTGGCTGGCTTCGAACGCGCCTAGGCCAGGCGAAACACCGTAACGCTCAGCAGGGCGTCCGCCTGTCGTCGCGCAGCCATCCCTGTGAAGGGAGAGCAACTCGCCAGTAGCAGTCGTCAGGCCTCGGGCTTTAGTGCCGAGGTTGTTCCTCAGGAGCGGTCATTGAAGCCGGTTTCGATCGAAGGCGACGAAATCATCGCCCGAGGTCTCGCGGCGGTCTACGTGCTCTGGCCCGGCGATGGATAAAGAAGCAGGAAATCGACTGCCGCTCTGGTGGCGTGACGCTGGATCTGAGCGCGACTGGGCTGCGGCAGCACTCCGAGGAGCAGACTAAGGATCAGATCCTCCAAAACCAGAGCGAGATATTTGCGGACCATCTCGGCTGTGTCTCCCGAAGGCAGCAGTCCCTTGCCCTGGGCTCGGACAAAGAGCTCGTAGAGGATGGCGCGGTTGGCCTCCCGCGCCTCTTCGAGCATCTGCGCGACCTCGGGCGATCGGATGGCCTCTGCGATCGCCAGCCGGTGCATGCCAATGACGTCCGGATTCAGCGTTTCGCCTAGGAAATTCGCCGCGAAGGCCTCCAGCGCTGCGGCCAGCATCTGGCGGTCTTCCGGTTCAGGAAGGCCCTCCGGCATCCGCATTCTTTCGGAGTGGGTGGTGATGCAAGCGAGAAGCATCGCCTCCTTGCTCGGAAACATCGCATAGAGGTCCCGCTTGGAAACCTTGGCGCGGGTCGCGATCAGGAGCGTGCTCGCGCCGGCGTAGCCCTTCTCGGAGAAGGTCTGGAAAGCGGCGCGCACAATACGCTGGCCCATGTCGTCAGTCTCTGCGGGAGCCGGATCCGAGGGCTTCAAACGGTTCACACGTTGTCTCCGAAGGTGCAGGTGTCCGCCCATTGCACACTGCAGTCACTCATGAGGCCGGGCTCAGGTTGGCCTTTGACGGGCCCGCAAGGGCGGATTCCTCCAGTATCACACGCGCCAGTTCCGACGGGCTTTCAACAGCAGAAAAGTGTCCCGTGTTTGCGAGCGTGACCATGCGGACGTTCGAGAGCAACGATCGGGTCCGCTCGCGCTCGTCAGGTCGCGACCAATCGCTGTCGCCATAGCTGAGCGTCACTGGCGCCGAGACCGCGCGATAACGGTCCCGCGCTTGGCTCCAGGATCGCCAGCCTGCCAGCACCTTACGGGCTGCGCGCTTGTATCCGGGACGGTGGGCCACCTTGTCGAACTCGGCGAGAAGGTCGGCGGGAAGTCTATGCGGGTCGTGGAAGCCCCCGCTCATGATCTTGGCCAGGACCATCTTGTTTTCGAGCGATGCATTGAGCGCGCCAAGACCAGGGATCTGCAAGCTTCCGATGATGAAGTTCGCGAACCCGTTGCCGCGCCGGATGCCGTCGCCATAGCGGGTTTCGTAGTCGTAGGTATTGATCGCGACGACGCGCTCGATCCGCTTTGGAATTGACGCCGCAACCGTAAGCGCCAAGGCGCCGCCTATCGATTCGCCCACAAGGGTGACGTCGGTGAGGTTGAGTGTCTCGATGAATCCGATGACGCCTTGCCTGAAGTAGGGCTCGTCAAACCGAGCGCGAGGATCAATCGGCGAATGGCCGTGTCCGGGCAGATCGATCGCGTAGACCGTGTGGGACCTGGCGAGGAACGGGACCAACTGGCGAAAATATTCGAGCTGGGTGCGGATCGTATGCAGAAGGACCAGCGGCGGCCCGTCGCCGGTCTTCTCGTAACGCAGGCTGAGTTCATCCGTTATCTGCAACAAACTCGCCTTGGGCGTCGATGAGATTGCCATTTTGTCTCTCTCCAACTGGCATGCCGGCCCGGGCGGGAACACCGCTTGACGGGGCAGGGGACGGCCTGCGGATGCGGAACCAGATCGCGTAGAGCGCCGGAAGGAAGGCCAGGGTCAGCACCGTCCCCACCGTCGTCCCGCCGATCAGGGTGACCGCCATCGCGCTCCAAAACACCGAGGTGGTGAGCGGTATGAAGGCCAGGGCTGCGGCCAAGGCGGTCAGGATTACCGGTCGCGCCCGCTGGACCGTCGCCTCGATGATCGCGTGGTAGGTATCCAGCCCCTCCGCCTCATTGGTGCGAATCTGTCCGATCAGGATCAGCGTGTTGCGCATCAGGATGCCGGACAGCCCGATCAGGCCCAGAATGGCGTTGAAACCAAATGGCCGGTCCAGCAGCAGCAGGGCCGGGACAGCCCCGACAAGGCCAAGGGGGCCAGTCAGGAACACCATCGCCGTCGCCGAGAGCGAGCGGGTCTGGAACACCAGCACCAGGAGCGTCAGCAGGATCATGATAGGGAAGATCGGGAATAAGGCTGAATTGGCCTTGGTGGAGTCCTCGATGTTGCCGCCCATCTCGATACTGTAGCCGTCGGGGAGGCCAGCCCTCAGCGGCGCGAGCGCCTTCCAGATCTCCGTCGAGACCTGCGGCGGCTGCAATTGCTCGTCGAAGTCGGTCTGGACGGTTATGGTCGGGATGCGGTCGCGGCGTCCCAGGACTGGGTCCTCCGGGCGGATCTCTACGTGGCCGATCTGGCTCAAAGGGATCAGCCGGCCGTTCGGGCCTGAAAGCGTGAGGTCGCCGAGTTTGCCAGGGTCGAGCCGCTCGGCTCCGGCGCTGCGGACGACAAGGTCCACGGTCCGGATATCCTCGCGAACCTGGGTGACCGTCGCGCCTGTCAGCAGGAACTGAAGTTGCTGAGCCGTCTGGGCGGGATCGAGGCCGATGAGCTTCAGCCGGTCCTGATCGAGGACGAAATGCGCGGTCGGCGCGCGCTCGCCCCAATCCTGGGTGACCTGGCGGGTATGAGGGTTGGCCCGCACGACGGCCTGCACCTGGCTGGCGATGTCGCGCAACATCGCCGGATCCGGCCCCATGACACGGAAATTGACCAGGTAGCGCGGGAAAGGGCCGAAGAAGAGCTGCGTCACCCGGACGTGCGCCTCAGGCGCAAGGCCACCGGCGATCGCCTGGCGCAATCTCAGCTTCAGTCGATCGCGGGCCGCCGCGTTCGGCGTCAGGATGATGAGCTTGGCGAAGGCGGGATCGGGCAGCTCGGGATTGTATGAGAAGAAGAAGCGTGGCGCGCCTTGGCCGACGTAGGCTGTGACGATCTTAGCTTCCGGCTGGCCGCGCGCCCAGGCCTCGACCTTCGCCGCGGCCGCGCTGGTCGCATGGATGCCGGTTCCTTCGGGCATCTGGACCTCGACCAGCACCTCTGGACGGTCCGAGCCTGGAAAGAACTGCTTCTTGACCACGGCCATGCCCGCGCCCGAGAGCAGGAAGGCCCCGATAACGAGCCCGGCCACGCGAAACTTGTGGTCGACGGCCCAGGTGATCGCTCGCCGCAGCCGCTGATAGCGCGGCGTGCCGTAGATAGCGCCGTGACCTCCGGGGATCGGCTTGATCTCAGGCAGCAGCCGCACGCCGAGATAGGGCGTGAACATCACCGCCACGATCCATGAGGTGATCAGGGCGAACCCCGTGATCCAGAAGATGTTGCCGGCGTATTCGCCGGCCGTCGAGCGGGCGAAGCCGACCGGTGTGAAGCCGATGATGGTGACGATGGTGCCCGACAGCATCGGCGCGGCGGTGTGGCTCCAGGCGTAGGCCGCGGCCTTGGCCCGCTCGAAACCTTCCTCCAGCTTCACCACCATGACCTCGATCGCGATGATGGCGTCGTCGACCAGGAGGCCGAGCGAGAGGATCAGGGCGCCGAGCGTGATCCGGTCGAACACCCGGCCGGTGACGAGCATGATGACGAACACCGCCGCCAGGGTGATCGGCACAGCTGCGGCAACGACGAGGCCCACGCGCCAGCCGAGGCTGATCAGGCTGACGATCATGACCACGGCCAAGGCGACGAAGAACTTGAGCATGAACTCGTCCACCGCCTCGTGGATGTTCACGGCCTGGTCGGTGATCTTGGAGAAGGTCAGGCCGGCGGGTAGGGTCCTGGCGATTGAAACCGCTTCATGCTCGAGCGCCTTGCCGAGGTTGAGCCCGTTCCAGCCGTCCTTCATGACCACGCCCAGCACCAAGGCTGGCTCGCCATTGTGGCGGATCAGGAAGCTCGCCGGATCCTCGTAGCCGCGCTCGACCGCCGCGATGTCGCCGAGCTTGAACATCCGACCACCAGCGGCGATCGGCATGTCCCTGATCTTCTGCAGGTCGTCATAGGCGCCCTCCAGGCGCACGAACACCCGCGGACCGCTGGTGTCGATCGACCCTGCGGGCGTGATGGCGTTCTGCCGCTGAAGCGCATCGAAGATGTCGCGGGGGCTGACCCCGAGCGTCGACAGCCTGGGATAGGAGAAATCGACGAAGATGCGCTCGGGCCGCTCGCCGAGGATGTTGACCTTCGTCACCCCCGGGACGTGCAAGAGGCGCTGGCGGAGGTCCTCGGCGCGCCGGGTGAGCAGGCGCGGCGGCATGCCGTGGGCCTCGACGGCGTAGAGTGCGAAGGTCACGTCGGAATATTCGTCATTGACGAACGGGCCCAGCACGCCGGCCGGCAGTCGGGGCGCCTCGTCGCCCAGCTTCTTGCGCGCCTGGTAGAATTCGTCCGGCACATCCTTTGGCGGCGCCTTCTCCGTCAGGCTTACCTGCATCAGCACCACCCCAGGACGGGTGAAGGTGTCGACGTTGTCGTACCAGCGCAGCTCCTGCATGCGCTTTTCGAGAGGGTCGGCGACCAGGTCCTGCATCTGCTGCGCCGTGGCGCCCGGCCATACGGCTGTGACCGTGAAGGTCTTGATGGTGAAGGCTGGATCTTCGGCCCGGCCGAGGCGCAGAAAGGCGTAGGTCCCGGCGAGGATGACCGCGAGGATCAGGAACAGGGTGATCGCGCGCTCGCGGACTGCGAAGGCGGAGAGGTTGAAGCCGCTCATTTGACGACGGGGCCCTGGGCTATGCGCACGAGCTCGCCGTCGTGCAGGCTGTGGCCGCCGAGCGCCACGATGCGATCGCCCACGCGGACGCCGTCCGAGACGATGGCGCGCTCGGCTTCCAGCCGGATCACGCGCACGGGCCGGAAGGACACGGCGGAGCCCTTGGCGTCGAGCATCCAGACCCCGGACGTGTGGCCATTGTCGTCGATGGCGCCGAGCGGGACCGCCATCTCGCCGTCTGGCCGGGAGGCGTTCAGATAGATGGTCGCGGTTGCGCCCAGCGGCGCCTGGGCGGCGGGGCCGTCCAGGACGTAGCGCGCCTCGTAGGTGCGTGTGACCGGATCAGCTGAGTCCGACAGCTGCCGAAGCCTGGCGGATGCGCGCGAAGGAACGCCATAAATGCTCCCTTGCGCCTGCGATCCGATCGCGGGCCGCACGGTCTCGGGCAGGCTCACCGCCGCCTCGCGTGGGCCGGCGTGGGCGAGCCGAAGCACGATCTGGCCCGCGGACACATATTGCCCCGGCTCGACCAGGGTCTCCATGACCACGCCGTCGGCGTCGGCGACAAGGGTTGAATAGGCCCGCTCGTCTGAGGCGACCTTCAACTGGGCCTCGGCCGCCGACAGCATGGCTCGCGCGCTGTCGGCCGCCTGCTTGGCCTGGTCGTAAGCGGAGCGCGAGACTGCGCCCGAGGAGACCAGATCCCGGTAGCGATCCTCATCGGCCGCAGCCTGGACGACCCGCGCCTTGGCGGCGGCGACAGCGCCGGCCTGCGCCGCCTCGTTATGCTCGAAATCAGCTGGGTCGATGCGCATCAGGACCTGGCCTCGCCGCACCGCCTGACCTGAATCGACCAGCCGTTCGACGACCTTGCCGGGAACGCGAAATCCAAGGTTGCTCTCGACGTGGGCGACGACGAGGCCGGTAAACCCGCTGGCGCCGGGCTCGGCGGACTCGACCTGGGCGATCTCGACCAGCTGGGTCTGGGTCCGAGGATCGCCTGCCGCCGAGTGGTTGCATCCCTGGAGGCCGAGGGTGGCGACCAAGGCCGCGGAGACTGCGAGTTGACGCACGCGAAATACTTGGGGCCGTACAAGGATCATGACGACCATCCTCCCCCGAGGGCTCTGAATGACTGGACGGCGGCTCTCGCGGCGTCCGTGCGTGTCTGTGCAAGCTCGTCCTTGGCGGCGAGCAGTTGCCGATCCGCATCGAGGACGTCGGTTAGAGCGATGGCCCCGCGCAGGTAGGCGTCCCGCGCCAGGTCCCGGGCGCGCGTCAGGGCGGCGACCTCGCGCACCAGCTCGTCCCGGTGGGCTTCGAGCTGCGCCAGCGCGGTGAACGCGTCCTCCACGTCCTGAGCCGCTCGAAGTACCGATTGACGATATTGCGCCAGGGCTTCTGCTTCGGCGCCACGAGCCTGGCGCACCTCCGCGTCGATTCGGCCGAAGTCGAACAGGCGCCACCGGAGTCCGCCGACGGCCTCGGGCTGATAGGTCGCGGCCCTGAACAGATGGCCCGGGCTGGCGCTCTCGAAGCCGAGCAGGCCGGAGAGTGAGATCTTCGGATAGTACTCGGCGATAGATTGCCCAATCCGCGCATTGGCCGCGGCCACGCGGCGTTCGGCGGCGATGACATCGGGACGCCGACGCAGCACGTCGACGGGTTTGCTGTCGGCGGGGATGCTTGGCGTGCCTGGGATATCGACTGGCGCGCCGAGTTCGGCGGCGAAGGCGCCGGGCTGGACGCCCATCAGCACGTCCAGCCGGTTCAATTGCGCCTGCAAATCGATGTTCAGCGGCTGGACCGACGCTTTCGCCTGGGATAGCAGCGCCTCGGCCTGGGCGACCTCCCGGTCGGCCCCGAGGCCCCTTTCGAAGCGAAGCTGGACCAGCTTCAGGAGGCCTGCATCCGTGGTGATCTGATCCGCCGCAACGGCCAGCCTGGCCTGATCGCCGCGGATGCGGAAATAGGCGTCGGCGGCCTCGGCGGCGACCGACACCCGTACACCGAGCCTCTCCGCCTCCGCGGCTTGCGCTTCCGCTCGCGCCGCGTCGGCGCCGCGCCGCAGTCCGCCGAAGAGATCGATCTCCCAACTGGCGCCCACGCCGACATCGTAGAGCGAGGCGTCGCGCTCGAAGCCGGGCAGGCGACTGGCGATCCGCCCTGTCTGGCCTTCGAGCGACTGGTGGATCGTCTCGGCCTGGGCGGTGGCGTCGAAGGCCGGCGCCAGCTGCGCTCCGGCCTCCCGAGCCGCGGCTCGGGCCTGTTGCACCCGGGCGAACGCGGCGGCCAGGTCGAGGTTCTGCGTCAGGGCGCGATCGACAATCCGCGAGAGCTCCGGGTCGTTGAAGCCGTTCCACCAATGCTCCAGAGGGGGCGGCGCGCCGGCTGCAGGGCTCTGGACCGCTACGGCGTGATGGAAGTCCGCCAGCGAAGCCGCCGGCCTCTGGTAGCTCGGCCCGACCGCGCAACCGGCAAGGACCAGCCCGACCGCCGCGGCGACCGCAACGGCGTTCGCCGAGTTCGTGGACGAGCTGAGGCGGCTGGATTGTGTCGTTTGGGCGGACGCCATCGATGCTCTCTACCGAGTCTCATGGGTACTTATCGGTACCAAACCAAAATGTGGTACCCATTCGTACCTGTCAAGGGCGTTGCGTGTCGGAGCGCGTGCGATCTGGCGACGAACGCCCCCGAACGGCTTTTCCTTGATCCGATTTACAGGGAGATCAAGGGAGTCCTAGATCGCAGGTACGAAATGGTACCCAATAGCGCGATCCATTCGCCGCACCAGCGCGGTAGCGAATGATGAAAATCGGTATTTTCGGCGCCGGGCCCATTGGCTCCACGCTCGCGCGCAAATTCGTTGCGGCCGGCCCCCAGGGGCCGCCGGCCGGCTGTCCCTCGCCAGTTGCGGTCCTCAAGGGTGGACGCCTTCGGGCAGCGGCATTCTCGGTAGCGGTCATAAAAAGCGGCAGCCAGCAGGGCCGGCAGCCGCTGGATCTCTATCCCACATGCGCCGGTGCGCTCAAATTCAACGAAAGCGGGTGATCACTACATTCTGGGTTCAATTACTTCGCATCGCCCCGAATAGGGTCGGGCGCCGCGACGTAAATCGCAGATTAAGGAGTGCAGCTGATCATAATTACTTGATTCGGAGGCGTGACTTCAAACCGCGCGCGTTCGATTGGGCGGACTCAGGAAGTGACAGCCGGGCGACCGCGTTGGCGCAGGTAGTTCGCCTGGGCAAAAAGGTTGGGGGCGGCTCATGAGCTTTGATGACCTAAAGCTGAGAACTAAAACACTCGTCCCACTGATCTTCATGGCGATCATGTTTGGCGCTGTGATCGGTGCGGGCGCGCTGAAGCTGAACGACCTCGGCCGCCGATACGCGACGGTCACTATGGGAACCGACCCCGCCATCCTGCGTCTCGCCAGGGCCTCACGTGTCTCCAACGCCCTCGGGCGCGACGTCTACCGGATCCTCGTCAATGATCCCAGCGAGACCGGCACGAAGGAGGCTATTACAGATTTCCAGAACGCGAAGGCGTTCGGCGATCAATTGTTCGACGACGCAGCGCGTTTGAATCCTTCCAGTGCAGATCAATATCGATCGTTCAAGGATCGCTTTGACGCCCTCTATGAAGGTGAAAAAGCTCCGGAGGCGATCGGCCTGGCCACTCCGAGCCTGACGGCCAGCAGCATTTCGCCGGCGGACCTTCACCAGATGGGCTTGGCGGCTCAGGAACTGGCCGTCCTCGATGGGAAGATCACTGACCTTGCGAAGGACATCAACACCTTCAACAGCGGCCTGGAAGCCGCCAACGCCAAAACCACGAAGGCGCTGCAGCAGGAAGCGATCAGCACCACGGTGATGATGATCAGCCTTGGCCTGTTGTCGATCGTGGTGGGGCTCGGCGTGTCGACCTGGATCGCCAACGGCAAGGTCGCCAAACCCCTGGTGCGACTGGGTGAACGGATGAAGCGGTTGGCCGCCGGCGATCTGTCGATCCAGATCGAAGGACAGGCCCGGGCCGACGAGGTCGGCGACATGGCCAAGGCGGTGCAGGTGTTCAAGGACAATGCGCTCAAGGCTCAGACGATGGAGGCGGAGGCCCGCAGCCTGCGTGACCAGGCCGAAACCCAACGCCAGGCGGCCGAACGCGAGCGCGCCGAGCGAGCCGCCGAGTTGGCGGCGGTGGTGGAGTCCCTCGCAGGGGGGTTACAGACCCTCGCCGACGGCGTGCTGACCCACCGGCTCGATGAGGCCTTCGCCGCTGAATACGAAACCCTCCGCCAGGACTACAACGCCGCCATGGCCAAGGTGCAGTCCGCCATCCGGGCTGTGGTCTCGTCCGCCGGCGGCATCAATACCAGCGTTGGCGAAATCACTCAGGCCGCCGATGACCTGTCGCGTCGCACCGAGCAGCAGGCCGCCAGTCTGGAAGAAACCGCCGCGGCCCTGGACGAGATCACCGCCACGGTGAGGAAGACCGCCGAGGGCGCCCAGCATGCCCGCAGCGTGGTGGCCAAGGCCAAGGACGACGCCCAGGCCTCCGGAGAGATCGTGGAGGGCGCGGTCAAGGCCATGAGCGCTATCGAGCGGTCCTCCGGCGAGATCAACCAGATCATCGGGGTGATCGACGAGATCGCCTTCCAGACCAATCTTCTGGCCCTAAACGCCGGCGTCGAGGCGGCCCGGGCGGGCGAGGCGGGCCGCGGCTTCGCTGTGGTCGCCCAGGAGGTCCGCGCCCTGGCCCAGCGCTCGGCCGATGCGGCCAAGGAGATCAAGACGCTCATCTCGGCCTCGGCCAGGGAGGTTGGCCATGGCGTCGAACTGGTCGGCCAGGCCGGTCAGGCGCTGCAGCGGATCGCCGACCAGGTGGCCGAGATCAACGCGATCGTCGAGGAGATCACCCATTCGACCCAGGAACAGGCCACGGGCCTGTCCCAGGTCAACACCGCCATCAACCAGATGGACCAGATGACCCAGCAGAACGCCGCCATGGTCGAGGAGTCCACCGCCGCAAGCCATAGCTTGGCTCAGGAAGCGGAGACCCTGGACGGCCTGACCCGCGGCTTCCAGGTCGGCGCTCTGGCGTCCGAGGCGGGGAGCATGCCTTGCCGGGGCGAGCGTCCGTTCGGCGCTGGCGCACGTGGGTTTGCTCGGGCCAGTTGAGTTGTGGGGCTCAGGCGCGCGCGTCGGGATCGCCCGCGCTCGACCAGTGATGGACCTTCTGGAGCAGATCGGCGGGATCGATCGGCTTTGCGATGTGATCGTCCATGCCGGCCGCGCGACAGGCCTCAAGATGGGTGTCTAGGACGTTGGCGCTGAGGGCGACGATCGGGGTGGCGCGGTTCGCGCCGTCCCCGGCGCGGATCCGCCGGGTCGCTGCAAAGCCATCAGGACTAGGCATCTGCAGGTCCATCAGGATCAGGTCGAACGGCGTGCGCCCAGCGATCTCGATCGCCTGGGCGCCGCCAGCAGCCTCGGTCACGCGATAGCCGAACTCCGTGAGCAGCGTTCGGGCCAATTCCCTGTTGGTCGGGACGTCGTCGACCACCAGGATGCTGGCGCCGCCGCCTGAGAGTGTGGTCGCCGGCTCGCGCGTAGTCTGTGCGACGGTGTCGGCCAACGGGGCCTTGACGGAGAGGCGGAAGGTCGATCCCCGTCCGAGTTGGCTTTCGACCGCTATGGAGCCCCCCATCAACTCCACCAGGGCCTTGGAGATGGCCAGGCCGAGGCCCGTACTGGATTGCGCACGCTCGGCGTCGGTGTCGACCTGTTCGTAGCGATGAAACAACCGGCCGACCTGATCCTCGGCCATGCCAGCTCCGGTGTCGGCGACGGCGAGGTTGAGGGTCCCGCCTTCGTCTTCGCTATAGCTTACGCCGATCGCAACCCCGCCCTGGTCAGTGAACTTGATGGCGTTGGTCAGGAGGTTGAGCAGGACCTGACGCAGCCGCAAGGGGTCAGCTGTAACCGCCGGGGGCAGGGACGAGCCGAGTTCGGTGTTGACGCTGAGCCCCTTGGCCTGGGCCTGGGCGTGAACCAGCTCCACGGTCTGCAACACGAAGGCGGCGGGATCGAAGGCTTGCCGAGACAATTCGACCTGTCCAGCCTCCAGCTTGGAAAAGTCGAGGACGTCGTTGACCACGCCCAGGAGCGTCTGGCTCGCGGTCACGATGCGATCAACATAGGTGCGGACATTGACCGGCAGATCGCTGGCGGCCTCCAGAAGCCCGGCGAAACCGATGATCCCGGTCAGGGGCGTGCGGATTTCATGGCTCATGGTCGCCAGGAATTCCGACTTGGCGACGGAGGCGGCTTCGGCGGCGGCGCTCTCTTGACGAAGCGCTTCCTCAAGCCGTCGGCGTGCGGCTGTGTCGCGCAGGATGCTGATCACACCGGTGACCTGGCCGTCGGGCCCGCGGACGGCGGACGTGTGGGTTTCCATCCATTGGTAGCCGCCGTCCTTGCGCAGGACGCGAAGTTCCCTGCGGTCGCCGTTCGGCGGATGTTCGTCCGCCAGATAAGCCGCTCGCCGCGGAACGTTCTCCGCCTGATCTTCGGGATGCAGGAACTCACGCGTCAGGCGCCCGACCATGTCCTCCAGCGCGTATCCGAGCATGCGGCAGGCCGGCGAGGCGTAGACGATGGTCCCGTCAGGCTCGGTGTGAACGATGAGGTCGCTCGAGTGTTCGGCGAGCAAACGGTAGCGGGCCTCGCTCGCGGCCAGAGCGTCCATCGCTTGCTTCTGGGCGGTCACGTCGCGCAGCACCGAGACGACGCCGGTCAATAGGCCGTCGGCGTCGCGGATCGGCGAGGGACTGTTCTGTAGCCAGAGCCAGCCGCCGTCCGCCGTGCGCACGCGGATGGCCCGGAAGTCTTGGTCCTCTCCCGCTCGTCCGGAGAAAATCTCAGCCCGGCGTCGGCGGGCTGGGGCCAGATCGTCCGGGTGGACAAAGTCGCTGATCGGCCGGCCGACGAGCGCCGTCGGCGGATAGCCGAGCCGGCGGACCGAGGGCGATGCGAACTGGATCAGCTCGTCCGTATCGTAGCGAACGATCATGTCCGTGGCGTTCTGCGCCAGCTCGCGATAGTCGGTCTCATCGGTCAAAGCCTTGACCAGGATCGCCCTCGTCCTGCGCCGCCTTGCCAGGAACGCCGCCATGGCCGTGACCGCCAGGGCCAGTATCAGAGGGCCAGTGCGAAGGCCCGCCCGGTCTTGTGCGAAGATCAGGAACGCGAAGGTGGCTGACCACGGCGCTGCGTAGAGGAACCGGCTCAAGCCGTTTCGCGCGGCGGCTTCGCGCATGGCCGCCGTGATGGTCACGCCAGCAAGCAGTAACGCCAACGCAGCGAGCGCCGGGTCACCGGACAACCACCAAAGCCCGGCCAGGCCGAGCCAGACCAGGGCCTCCAGATTGTCGAGCAGGGGATCCAGCCACGGCCCGCTGGTGCTACTGGCGAGGATCGGCTGAAGGCGGGGCAGGGCGAGCACTTCGGCGCCGATTAGCAGGCTCTGGGCCAGCACCCAGGCGCAAACCAGCCAGGTCGGCAGATTGATCAGGGCGAACAGGCCGACCAGCCCGAACAGCAAACCTCGGCTGGCGAGAAGCTCGGTGGTCCAGAGAGGGCTTCGCCCCCTGCGGCCAAGGAAGAGGCTCCCGGTCGACATCGCAAAGGATTAACAAGCCGAGCCTTAGAGCCGAACAGAATTCACCCGGCAATTGATCGGACCAGCCCTGTTGAATTTTAGTTGGGGGGCGGCTCTGAGCTCCTGCGGCTCAGTCGTTGCGGCGCCGATCGGCGCCATGATACCGAAAATCCCGCGCCGGCATTCTCTTGGCGGTTCCGCTTGCGGCTTGGGCAAAAGGTCGCAGGTCGGCTGCAACGGTTAATCGTCGTTGCAACTGTCACGATTATTGAATTTGATAAACACGCGAGCGGGGCTCAATTACATCTCTCGCGTCTTGTTTGTGTTTGTCGGTCCGTTCTTTTAGGGCCGGGACAAGGAGGGGCCAATGGCGCCGCCGCTGCGAGCACTGGTCGTCGACGACAACGACGGCTATCGGCAGCTATTTTCCACGGTGATCCGCTCGCTCGGGCACGTCGCCGAGGTCGCCACAGATGGCGACGAGGCGGTCGAGCAGGCCCTGGCGGGCCAGTTCGATCTGATCCTGATGGACCTCAGCATGCCGCGGATGGACGGTCTGACCGCCACGCGCTTGATCCGGCGCCATGAGCGCTGTGGCGATGGACTGCCTTGCAGTATCGCCATGGTCACCTCGCACGGCTCGGCCGCCGACGTCCGACGTTCGAAGGACGCCGGGGCGTGTCAGCACCTTGTGAAGCCGATCGGCCTGGCTGACCTTGTCGCCTTGGTCGAGGCCTGCCGATCAAGCCGCCAGACATCGGCGCCAGTACGCTGCGGAGCAGAGAACACGCACCCCGCGTTTGGTTAGGCCAAGCCTCGCGCGGTGTGGCCAAGCTCTGCAGAGGATCCGTCGGCGGCAGGCGCAGCCGGCCCAAGCCTGGACCGCTCCAGTGTCAACAGCACCCCTGCGACGAGCCCGTCTGGCGTAACGGGCTTTGCGATAAGGTGATCGGCGCCGGCCTCACGTGACATCAGCGCATGCTGCTCCATGGCGTTCGCCGTCAGCATAGCGATCGGGACCCTTGCGAGACCTCGGTCACGCTCGACCTGACGAATTTCCCGAACGGCCGACAGGCCGTCCAGCACCGGCATCTGCATGTCCATTAGGATCAGGTCGAAGCGACCAGGTGCATAGGCGTCGAGCGCCTGACGCCCGTCGAACGTGACGGTGACCTCTGCGCCTAAGGGCTCCAGGATCATCAGGGCGACGCGCTGATTGATAGGATGGTCTTCGGCCAACAGGATGCGAAGACCTTCGAGTTCATCAAGCGGAGCAACCTCGCTTTCATGAACAACCTGTGCCCGTTGGCGATCGTATTCCGCTAGCGGCAGGCTCCGTTTCAGCGGTATCTCCACGGTGAAGGTCGTCCCGACCCCCGCTTCGGAAACAGCGCTGATCTTTCCCTGCATGAGGTCCGTCAAGGCCTTGCAGATGGCCAGGCCTAGGCCCGTGCCGCCAAAACGTCGTGAGATCGAACTGTCCGCCTGGGTGAAGCGTGTGAAGAGCCGCGCGGCGACCTCGGCGTCGAATCCGATGCCCGTGTCGGTGACGCGAATGGCGAGACTAGGAGGGCCGTCGGCGGCACATCCATCATTGACGCTAACATCGATGCGGACCTCGCCGGCGGCGGTAAACTTGATCGCGTTGGACGCCAGGTTGGTGATTACTTGGCGGATGCGGACCGCGTCGCCTTCGAACACCCCGCGTGCGGAAGGTCCGTAGTTGACATGGAACGCGACGCCTTTTTCTTCAGCTCGCGCTCGCATCAGTTCGGCGGCCGCCTCCACTTCATGCTGCAGATCGAACGGCGCCGTGACCAGCTCGAACTGGCCGGCGTCGATCTTGGCCTGATCAAGGACATCGGACAAAAGGCGATCAAGCGTCTGAGCAGACGTCACGATCAGATCGACCATCTCGCGTTGATCGGCAGGCAGCGGGCGTCGCGCCAGAGCGCCGGCGGTGCCAACAACGCCGTTGAGCGGGGTGCGGATCTCATGGCTCATATTGGCGAGGAACGCGCCCTTGGCCTTGTTGGCGGCTTCGGCATCGTCCCGCGCCGCCTCCAGATCGCCCTCGAGCGCCTTGCGCAGACTAAGGTCCATCATGGTGCCGACGACCCGAGCGGGCTCACCGTCTGGGGTCCGTTCCGTGAGGCGTCCGCGGGCCAGGACCCATTTTTCTTGACCGTCGCGACAGATCATCCGGTGCTCGACGATCGTGTGCGGGCTCTCACCCCGGAAGTGGGCGGCGTAGGCCTGCTCGACCAGGGGGAGGTCGTCGGGGTGGACGTGTCGTCGCCAATTGGGGTCGGGATCGGCCAATTCACCTGGCTCGTAGCCCAGCATCGCCGCCCAGGTCGCATTCAGCCGGGCCTCATCCTTCTGCAGGTCGATGTCGAACAGGCCGTCGCCCGAAGCTTCTATCGCGACCGCGAGTTTTCGCTCGACGTCGATGAAGGCCATCTGCCGGTCGGCGAGGGTGCGTGTCAGGGCCCGATGATCAAGCGCATACCCTCGCGCTGACACCAGCGAAGCAATCAGTAGCAGGGCGATCATGATCGCCTGCGCGCTCAGCCCATGCGCCAGGAGAGGCCCCGCCAGAGTGGTGATCATCGGCGGCGCCAGGCAGGCCAGCAAGATCCGCCGGTCGGCGGCGAAATAGGTGAAGATGCTGATGAAGCTTCCGGTGAGCCAGGTCGCCGCCAGGGCGACGCCCGCAGGCGATCCGTTCGCCAGACCCATCATGCCCATGGCGGCGAACAGTGTGGAGCCGACCAGGTTGACCAGCGCATAGGCGGTCATCGCCTGCTTGGGAGGCAAGGCCAGGGCCCATCTATCCAGGGCGGGGCGGACCAGCAGTTCCCAAGCAACGACAAGGATCAGCCAGGCGAACGAGACCCGCCAGGCATGCAACACGCCGCAAGCCAGCGCGTAGAGCGCAGCGAAGGCCAATCGCCCCGGCGTGCCGACCCGAGCCAGCTCGACGCTGGTTGCGATATCGAAGCGCGTATTGGATCTGGCCTTGCGACCGGCGTTTTCAGCGCTCATGGCACTCGGTTCGCGATGGCGTTGCCACGTTCGCGGCTTCTGCCCCCTATGAAGATCGGAGCAGTCTTCGCCCATGCAGCTTAAATTCGGATGTCCGCTGGAGAGTTGGTCGATTTGCCGCAGGTCCTCGATTGTTTGCGGTACGTTTCGTCTTGCGAGGAAATTCCGAGAAAACTCGCCGCAGATCGCTCGCCAAGGTGCAGCTGAAGCGGGGAGAGGTGCGTTTCGACCGGCGCCCGTTGGGTGCGTAAGCGCCCGTCCGTCGATCGACGAAACTCACCGCCGATAGGTGGGCCGTTGCCAGGCTCCGCTGCCGTTCGCCATGTGCTGACATCCCGCCTCGGTGGCCCCTAGCAACGCTAGTTCCGGTTTGCTGACCTCCCGGCCAGCCTGGTCGATCTCGATGATCCAACACAGATCAGTGGAGCGAAAACAACGGCACCCTCGGAACTGCCAGTCTCGCCATGAGTTGCGCAAGCGATGAGCGACGTTTTTGTATTGGGCGCAACTATGTCCAAGAGTGACCAATTTCGCGAGAAGTCGGACCAATTTCTGGCTCAGGCGGCAAGAGCCCAGAACATGAGTGAGCGTGGCCGGCTGATTGACGAAGCGCTGCATTGGCATCTCCTCGCCACAGATCCTCGCTATGGCCGCGAGTGGCGCAGAGACGACGCAGATCAGGAAGCTGCAGACGACCCTGCTCGCCTGCAGGAGCTGGGCCGAGCCCATCGGTTCGCGTGGCCACGCCCTTACCGCTGCTCCCGTGTCGGCGATTAGCCCGGCATATTTCCGGGCAAGGCTCGCCAGAAGCCGACATGCCAAGCCGTCCAGCTCAAAGAGGGTGCGGCCGGGATAGCTGACATCACGGTCGGCCGGCCAAGGTGGAAAATACGGCCTGCGATGCAGCGGTCAGCCCCATCGCCATGGGGGGCGTCTCGAACAGTGAACATTCACCACCCCAGGGCGCGCTATCCAACGCGAACGCCCGCGAGCGCTTCGGGGGGATTAAGGCTTGGCGAGTAGGCGAGAATTCGGATAACGCGCCGCCAGATCAGCCGGTCCAAAGCCGGTCGAGAAGATGAACGGCACACTGTGTTCGCGCAGGGCGTCGGCTACGGGAATGACCATCTCGCCGCCAAGGTGAACGTCGAGGATCGCTGCGTCGATGGCGGACGTACCCAAAATTTGGGAAGGGGTCCGCGCGATGATTCCTGCCGATCCCAGTAGGACGCAACCTAGGTCGGCGAGCATGTCTTCGAGCATGACGGCAGGCAGCACCTCATCCTCAACCAGGAATACCCGCATGCCCAGGATAGTCGACCCTGCAGCGCCTGCGCCCATGATCGTCTTTCACGCTTGGCTGGCGCCGCCTTCTGTCCCAGCCCATCCGCTCTCACCCATCTCGTCCGCGGTTTAGCATTCACTCCGTTCGCCAGGATCGTCCAGGTAATTTGGTGGTATGAAGTTCAACCTGGTGGCGCAATATCCGTGCCCGGGGAATCGAACGGGGGTATGGTCCAATGACGATCCAAGTCATTCCGGGCTCGCAGGAGACGCCAGCCTGGGACTGCGTGATGTGGAGCGGTCTCCACGGCATGCGCTGGCGAGCTCGGTGAGCGCGAACGCCCTTCGGAGGAGCGATCGAATTGTCTGAGTCGCGATCCGTCTTGCTGTTCCGAGTGACCGAGTTTGCGCCGAGCAACATCGAGCGGCGGCTTGAATTTGTCGACCTCGGGACCGACGACCGGGCGCGCATCACGGCGGTGAGGCCCGCGGTCCTGGAACACCTGGACGAGCATGTCGCGGCGTTTTTCGACCACCTGGCCAAGTTCGAAGAAGCGCGCGGACTAACGGATCACGGCGAGCTCTTTCAAGACGCCAGACGGCTCAAGCGCGCGCACCTTGTCGCCATGGTGTCCGGGGAATATGGCCGCGAATACATCGATCAGCGCTTTCGGCTTGGCCAACTCTACAGCCGCGCCGCGCTTGAGGTCAGCATCTTCATGGGCGCCTTCCACAGCCTGATGGGTTCCATAGGCGTGCGGGTCATGGAGCGTTTCCCTAAGGACCCCGTTGCGGGCTTCGAGCATTTCACCTCGCTCAAAAAGATCGCCTTCTTTGACATCGCCATCATCGTCGACGCCATGATGGCCGATCGCGAGCAGACCATTCGCCAGCAACAGGAGGCGATCCGCGAGCTATCGACCGCGACGCTCCAAGTGAAAGTCGTCGAGGCGGCGCCGAACGCCATAGTTATGGTCGGCCCTACGGGCCTTATCGAATTGGTTAACCTGCAGGCGGAATCGACGTTCGGTTACGAGCGTGCGGAGATGCTGGGCCAGCCAATCGAGAGCCTGATTCCGGAGCGGTTTCGGCGCGGGCATCCGAAACTGCGGTCGGTATTTTTCGCCGATCCGAAGCCCCGCCCGATGGGCGCGGGGCGCGACCTCTATGGTCTGAAGAAGGACGGCAGCGAATTTCCCATCGAAATCGGCTTGAACCCGATCGAGACGGACGAAGGGGTGAAGGTCCTCTCGGCTATTGTCGATATCACCAGCCGCAAGCAGTTGGAGGATCGTTTCCGCCAAGTCGTGGAATCCGCGCCCAACGCCATGGTGATGATCGCCGCGTCAGGGCAGATCGTGATGGTCAACACTCAGGCCGAGAAGGTGTTCGGCTATGAGCGCGCCGAATTGCTCGGCAGCTCCATCGAAATGCTTGTGCCGGACCGGTTCCGTGGCCACCACCCCGAATTGCGGGCCAGCTTCTTCACAAACCCGGAAGCACGCCCAATGGGCGTCGGCCGGGACCTCTACGGAAAGCGCAAGGACGGCAGCGAGTTTCCCATCGAAATCGGATTGAACCCCATCGAGACCGAAGAAGGCCCCATGGTGCTGTCGGCCATCGTCGACATCTCATCGCGAAAGCGCCTGGAGGAGCGTTTTCGCAGGGTCGTCGAAGCGGCGCCGAACGCCATGGTGATGATCAGCGCGGCCGGTCGGATCGAGATGGTCAATGCCCAAGCCGAACTGGTGTTTGGCTACGAGCGGGCGGAGATGCTCGGCCGGTCGATTGAGGTTCTGGTGCCCGAACGGTTCCGCGCCCATCACCCGGCGCTGCGGACGTCGTTCTTCTCCGACCCCCATTCGCGGCCAATGGGCGCCGGGCGCGATCTCTACGGCCTCAAGAAGGATGGCAGCGAGTTTCCGGTGGAGATCGGTCTCAACCCGATCGAGACCGAAGAGGGCGAGATGGTCCTTTCGGCGATCGTCGATATCTCCGATCGCAAACAGAAAGAAGAGCGGATCCATGCCGCGCTCAAGGAGAAAGACACGCTTCTCGGAGAGATTCACCATCGGGTGAAGAACAACCTTCAGGTCATCCACAGTCTCCTGGACTTACAGAGTGATTTGGTCAACGACGACAAAATCCTCGGCATACTGAGGGAGAGCCAGAACCGCATCAGATCCATGGCGCTGATCCACCAGACACTCTACGAGTCGAAAGACTTCGTTCAGGTCGACTTCAGCAATTTCCTCGAAACTCTGGCCCCGACCCTCATTTCCTCCTACGGCGTCGATTCCGATCGGGTCGTGCTCTCTATCGATGCGGTGGAAGTACTGCTGCCGATCAACACCGCTATCCCGTGCGGCCTGGTGGTGAACGAGCTGATCTCCAACGCACTGAAGCATGCCTTCCCAAACGGCAGGATGGGGGAGATCCGCATAGCCTTGGCGCCCGAGGCTGACGGGCGCGCAACCATGTCGGTAAGCGACAACGGCGTGGGCATAGCTGCGGATCTCGACTTCGCCCAGACGACGACACTTGGTCTCCAGCTGGTGGCCATGCTTACCGATCAGCTGGGCGGTGATCTCGACGTTCACCGCGTGAATCCAACGCGCTTCACCCTCCGTTTCCCCATCGAGTAGGTGGTCGCCATGCTGCAAACAAAGATCATGGTGGTCGAGGACGAGCGCATCGTCGCGCTCAATCTCAAGCAGCGACTCGCACGGATGGGCTATGAGGTCACCGCCATCGCCACGTCGGGCCCGAAGGCGCTGGCCGCCATAGCGACCAACCGGCCCGACATTGTGCTCATGGATATTCACATAGATGGCGACATGGACGGCATCGACACGGCCGCCGCGATCCCGCCGGAACTGCATCTGCCGGTCGTCTACCTGACCGCCTATTCCGAGGAGGCCACCTTGGAGCGCGCTCGCGAGACGCAGCCCTATGGATACCTCCTCAAGCCGTTCTCCGAGCGAGAGCTTCATGCGACCTTGAAGATGGTCATGGAACGTCGCCGCGCCGATGGCTTGTTGCGGGACAGCGAAGCCCAACTTGAAGCCCTTGTCGCGGCGCGTACGGCTGAGCTGGCGGCCGCCAACGCCCAGCTCCAAGAGCAGATTGGGCTACAGCGGAAGACCGAAGCCGCGCTCCACCAGGCTCAGAAGATGGAAGCGATCGGCCAACTCACTGGCGGCGTCGCCCACCATTTCAACAACCTGCTGACGGTCGTGCTCGGCAATCTTCAATTGGCGAAGCGCCGCGCCGCGAACGGCGAAGATGTCGAGCGTTTCCTCGTATCGGCCATAGCCGGCGCCCAACGGGGCGCGGACGTCGTCAAGCAGCTTCTGACCTTCTCGCGTCAGCAGGTGTTGGAATCGCGGGTCATTGACCTCGCGCAATGGATGCCTGCGGCAAGCACTCTGCTCGCCAACGCCTTTCGCAGCGACATCGCCGTGGAGGTTGAGGTCGCGAGCCCAACATGGCCGATCCATGTTGATCCCGCTCAGCTTGAGTTAGCCCTTCTCAATCTGGCGGTGAACGCGCGCGACGCCATGCCCGGCGGCGGGGTCCTGCACATATCGGCGGCCAATCGGAGCGTCGACGACGAGCAAATGGCGCTGCATGGCGATTATGTTGTCATCGAAGTGGCCGACACCGGAGAGGGCGTTGACCCGGAGATCGTTCAGAGGGTGTTTGAGCCATTCTTCACAACCAAGGAACTTGGCCCTGGGGCGGGCCTCGGCCTCAGCCAGGTCCAAGGGTTCATCCATCAATCTGGCGGCGCAGTCGACCTCACCAGCGTCGTCGGGCAAGGCACGACCGTCCGCCTCTATCTGCCAGCGGCTAAGGAGGCGGTGACGGAGTTGAGCGGCGAGCCTTTGGCGCATCAGCCCGTCAAAGCGTCGGGGCGCGTGCTCGTCGTCGATGATGACGTCGAGGTCGCCAGTCTCACGGGCCAACTGCTGGAGGGCTGCGGGTACACGGTGAAGCTTGTGCCTGGCGCCAAGGTTGCGCTCGATCTCCTTGAGGCGGGCGAGCCGGTCGATCTTCTTTTCTCCGACATCATCATGCCGGGTGGCATGAACGGCGTTGAACTCGCCGAGGCTGTGCGCCGACGCTTTCCTGGGCTGCCAATTCTCCTGGCGACCGGCTACAGCGACGCGGGTCCTCTCGCGACGGCGAAGGGCCTGCAGATCATCGCCAAACCCTACGACGCGGACGCCCTGTGCCTGCGGGTCAGGGAAATCATGCTCAGCGCGGCCCAGGGGTCGCGTGCTGATCCGGCGCGGCGGCCAGTCAGCTGCCATTGAAGCGATCCATGTTTGGGGTTGTCCTCGTTGCATCGCCTGGCGACCGGAGCGGCAATGTCCATCGCTGAGGCCCATGCACAAGTTTCCGGACAGATTGATTGTTGGACGCCGATGCGGACGACCGGGCAGGGCGTCGCCAATAGCTGTTCTCCGGAGCGATCGGCCTGCAGCAGAGCCCGCTTCCACAAAGCTGACATCCCTGCCGACGGGGAGGGTGGCAAGTGGACGAAACCGGCGCCTTGCGTTCGACAACCGCGCCGTTTCGGCTAAGCTTAAAGGCGCGATGGGCGGGGGCGAGACTGGCTGATGTCAGATGCGAGTGAGCCGCCGCCGAGCGGGGACACCACCGTCGGCGGCGATCCAGTGGCGGCCGATTATGTTCAGCAAACTTCAGTGGATGGGGCTATGGAAATCCACAAGCCGAAGCCTGTTCACAGCTGGGGCGAACTCGCGCGAGAGGTTGGCGTAATCGTCATCGGCATCGTCATCGCCCTGCTGGGCGAGCAGGGGGTGGAGGCGCTGCACTGGAGCCAGAAGGCCGAGGCGGTGCGCGCCAGCCTGGATCGGGAGTTGAGCGGCGATCTCGCCTTCGCGGCCGAGCAGCAAACCGGGAAGGTCTGCGCCGCGCGGTACCTCGACGCCCTGCAGACGGCGATCGTCCATAACGACGCCAAAGCGGCCAATGCGCTCCACGACCTGGGGCCGCCGTTCGACACCCAACCCTGGCAAAGCGATGCCTGGGACGTGGCGCTCGCCGAACAGATCGCCGATCACCTCGATCGCAAGGACTTGGCCAACTATGGCATCGCGTTCCGCAGGGTCTCAACCGAACGCGAGCTTCAGTTCCAGATCTTCGACAACTTCGCCGAGGCGATGACCGTCCGCTATGGCCTACCGACCAATCCCGCCGTGGAGCAGGCGCAACTCGCGGCGCTCGGAAAGCTCAGGACCGAGGAAAACATCGTACTCGCCATCTCGGCGAGTCTGACCGGCCACGAGGGTCCCGGCCTGGGACTCAAACCCGACGCAGCGCTGATGGCCGGACAGGCGAACAAGGCGGCGGCATGCGAGGCCGCACTTCAGGCGCTAGGCTCGGGACAGAAGTAGAAATCCCTCCAAAGCACGAGCGCGGCGGAAGGTCTTCTCGAGGTCGCGCGCTGCCGGCGGACGACAGCGCGTCGATCGTGTAGGGCGATTTGTGATTCACCCCCTCCGCCGCAATGGGCTGGTTTCAGCAGCGGCTTGTGCGTGCCGCGCCCTCTCCGCCCGCTCCGGATGGGCGTCGTGCCCCTGGGTTCGGGTCGCGGGGCTCAGGTAGTGCGCCGCGCCGTCAGTTGGCGGATCAAGGATTGGAGCAGGTTAGGATCGACTGGCTTGGACAAATGCGCGTCGGCGCCGGCGGCGGTGGCGGCGGCGTGGTCCTTGGGGGATGTGCGGCCCGTCAGCATGGCGACCGGGGTGCGGGTGGCGCCAGTGGCGCGCTCGTAGTCGCGGATCGCAGAAGTGGCGGCCAGGCCGTCCATCACCGGCATGTCGATATCCATCAAGACCAGGTCGAAACTGCCCATGCGGAACATCCGCACACCCTCGGCCCCGTCGCAGGCCATTGCCAGCTCGACCCCCATGGGATCGAGCAGGAATTGGACGGTCAGGCGGTTGATCGGCTGATCCTCGACCAGCAGGATGCTGAGCGGCCTTCTGGGATAATTGGCCGCCAAAGGGCGTTCTTGCTCGATGTCACCGCGAGCGATGCGTGCGCGCTCCAGCCTCGATATGGCGATCGTCATCGTTCAGCCTGGGCCGTTCTTGCCCACCCTCCCTAGACATCGCCCTGTACGGAAAGGCTGCGCTGTCAGCTCGGCCGATCGAGCGATCACCGAGAGGCTGGCGCCACAAGCTGACACTAACCTGAAGCGTCGGTGAAAGGCGCCCGCCGGGCGCGCTGCACCGCCTTACAGACATGTTCAGCGGAAATTCAGCCTGAAGTCAGCTTGGCGGCGCAGTGTGCAGCCTGCTCGGGGCGCTCAACTCTGGCCGCGCACTTCGGCCTACGCCCGTAGCCGACAAGAAGACCCGTCTGGGAGGAGTGATGAAGCCTATTGCCTGGTTCCTGTGCCTGCCTCTGGCCATGCCTTGGGCGGCCCACGCCGCCGAGCTGAGCTATGCCCAGCAACTGATCGACACGACCCTGGCGAGCCGGCCGGAGGTAAGCGGTATTTCCATGCATGTGACGCGACCGAAGACTACCGACAACGTGGTCGTGGCGAGCAGCCTGAACGACACGTCCAGCGTCAACCTGGCGGATGACCTGGCGGTGATCCAGTCCGGCGATACCCGCGCCAAGGTCGAGGATGGTCATGTCGACGTACGCCTGCCGTTGCTCGACATGTCGCGCCGTCCGCTGGGTTCGCTGGAGGTGGTCGTCCCCGGCGCCGATGTCGCGAAGGCCGAGAAGGCCGCGGTTAGCGTGCGTGACGCCGTCGCGCGGCGGATCTCGCATATCAACAACCTGCTGGAGCCGGCCCGCTTCGATCAGACCACCCCGCTGAACAGCTACGCCCAGCACCTGGTGGACGTGGCCCTGGCGCAGCACCCCAAGGTCGTGATCCTCGCCATTCACGCCACCCCGCCGAACACGCCCGACGACGTGATTGTCGGCTCCAATATCGGCCGGATCGGCAAAAAGGCCGACGAGGACGACCTGAACGTCATCAAGACGGGCGTGCCCAAGCTCGAGTTCAACGAGACTGGCGACCGCTACGAAGTTGAGTTGCCGCTGCACGACCTGTCCGGCGACACGCTCGGCGCCGTGGGCGTGGTGTTCAACTATAAAAAGGGCGATGACACCAAGGCCCATCAGGCTGAGGCGATCGCCATCCGCGACGCCATGGCGAGGCGCATCTCGAACCCGGCCAATCTGGTCGAACCGTGGCCGTTCGATCCCAAGGTTCCGTCCGATACCAGAGCTCAGAAGCTGGTCGATCGGACCCTGGCCGCACACCACGAGCTGATCATCCTGGCGATCCACGTGACCCCGCCCGGCGCCGCCCACAATCTGATCCTGGCCTCGAACATCGGCCGCATCGGCAAGGAGGCGGATGACGACGACATGCGCGTGGCCAATACCGGCGCGGTCAACCAGGAGGTCAATTCGACCGGCAAGCGGTTCGAGGTTGAATTGCCGCTGCTGGACGCCAAGGGCGCCCGCATCGGGGCGCTCAGCTGCGTGTTCCGCTACAACAAGGGGGCAGACAAAAAGGCTCTCTATAACAAGGCCATAGTTATCCGCGACGCCATGCGTCCGCAGATCGGCTCGGTCGCCGCGTTGGCGGCGCCCGCCAGATGACGCCGGCGCCCAACCGACAGTCCAAAGCCCTTTCGATCGATCTGGAGAGCTACATGCGTGCTCGTCTCGCCGCCCTGTTCACCGGCGCCGCCCTAGCCGTGGCCGCCCTGTCCGCCTCCTTGGCCCATGCGGCGGACGAAGAGCCGCTGAAGCTCGTCGGCCGTACCGAGCTGCCCGGATATTCGGGCGACTTCGACCACTTCGGGGTCGACCTGAAGGGCGACCGGCTGTTCCTGGCGGCCGAAGACCACGGCACGCTGGAGGTGTTCAGGCTTTCGACCGGAGAGCACCTGAAGACGGTGACCGGGGTCGAGACGCCGCACAGCATCCTGTTCATGCCCGACCAGAACCGGCTGCTGGTCACCGACAGCGGCTCCGGCATGACCAAGATCCTGGATGCGACCAGCTATGCGGTGGTGGGTTCGGTCAAGCTGACGCCGGGCGCCGACTCGGTGGGCTATGACGCGCCGCGTGGCCGGCTCTACGTCGTGACCGGCGGCAAGGACGTGGACATGAAGGATTGCTATCTTGAAGAGATCGATCCGACCACCGGCGAGGAATATTCCAAGGTCCACTTCGACTCCAATCACACGGAGGCCCTGGCGGTCGAGCAGCAGGGCGATCGCATCTTCATCAACATCACCGACAAGAACTTTCTGGCGGTGATCGACAAGAAGACCGGCCAGGTCACCGCCCAATGGCCGATCAAGGAGGCCGAGCAGAACGCGCCGATCGCCATGGACGAGGCGCACCACCGTCTGTTCGTGGTGACCCGCAAGCCCGGCAAGCTGGTGGTGCTGAACGCCGACAGCGGCCAGTCCATCGCCAGCTTCAAGGCGCCCGAGCGCACCGACGAGGTGGTGTTCGACAAGGCCAACGGCCGTGTCTACGTGCTGGGTGGCGAGGGCTATATCGGCGTCTTCCAGGAAGACGATCCCGACCACTATTCCGAGCTGGCCCGCATACCGAGCGGGGTCGCGGCCAAGACCGGCATCCTCGTGCCGCAGCTGAACCGCCTGTTCGTCGCCGTCTCTCCGGGCGAAGCCAAGACCGGCGCCGCCGTCCTGCAATACGCCGTCGCGCCCCGACCCTGACCTGAAAAGCGCGGACGGCCCGGCGCCAACCTCCCAGGCGACCGGACCTCGCCCCGCCCGTCCCCCGACGGGCGGGGCTTTCTTTGCGCGTTACTTCAGCTTTGAAAGGTGCGCCCGAATTAAGTCGCAATTCAGCTTGGCTACAGGTTGCCGGCGCATGGTGTTTTCGAAAATGAAAGGCCGCGAAACGCGGCCTGCAGATGGAGGAAACAGGGCCGCAAGGCCCGCAAGGCGACTTGGCCTGGCGGCGTTGCCGGCCGGATGCGGCGAGCCAGCCGCCAGCAAGAACAAGATAGAGAATCCGGCGCCGCGACCAAGGTCGGCGTTGGACGGGGAGAGGACATCCATGCCGTCGAAGTCCGCATATGTCGCGTCGCTTTTGGTGAGCACTGCGCTTGCCGCCGCGTCAAGCGTTCATGCCCAAGCCCAGCCCTCGCCCGCGCCGCCGTCGGTGCAGGAGATTGTGGTCACCGGCTCGGCCCTGCCGACCACACCGGACGCGGTCGCCGTGCCTGTGAGCACGGTCAGCGCAGCCTCTATCGCCAAGGGCGGGGTCAATTCCAATGTGCTTGAGATTTTGCGCAAGGACCTGCCGTCCTTCGCCGGCCGCAGCAACACCGGAACAAGCAACGCCAACAACACCAATCAGAACACGGCGGGCGGCTCGCAGGTGCAGCTGCGTAACCTTGACACCCTGGTGCTGATCGACGGCCGCCGCTCGGCGATCGACGCCATCGCCGGCCTCGGCGGCAAGACCTTCGTCGACGTCAGCGCCATCCCGACCGCGGCCATCGAGCGCGTCGAGGTGCTGGCCGACGGCTCCTCCGCGATCTACGGCTCGGATGCGGTCGGCGGGGTGGTCAACCTGATCCTCAAGCACAAGTTCGACGGCGAAGAGGTTGGCGGGCGAATCGCCGAGGCGGACGGCGGCTACACCGAACGGTCAGCCTATCTGATCGCCGGCGGCGAGCCCATCGAGGGCCTGAACCTGACCATGACCGCCAGCTATCAGCATACCGATCCGCTGCGGCAGAGCGCGCGCTCGTTCTCGAGCCCATTCTACATCTCGACGACCTCTGTTCCCGGTGTGGTCGGCGCAAATCTTCTTGCAGCGACCCTGAACTCACCGCGCGATAACAACCCTACCGGCCCCGGCAATGCGACCGCGACCAGCCTCTCGGGTCTCGCCGCCGGCACCTATATCGGCTCCAACGCAGCCGGGATCGGCCGCACCTACGATTTGTCGCAGTTTCAGTTCCTGCTGATGCGGCAAGAGCAAGGAGCGCTGGCGACCAATTTCACCGCCGACCTGACCAAGAGCGGCAATGTCGTTGCTTTCGGGGGCGTGGAATACGCGCACAACGAAAGCTTCACCCAGTTCCTGCCGCGGACCACGGTTCTGAACGTGCCGGCGACTGCGCCTTATGACCCCCTCAGCGTGGCGGTCAGCGGCGTGGTGTTCGGCGACACCTTGGCGCCGAAGCAATACTACAACACGAGCGACGACGTTCGGGCGACGATCGGCTTGCGCGGGAAGTTCAACGTCTTGGGGCGTGACTGGAAATGGGAGGGCGCCTTCGTTCACAGCGAAGATGACCTGACCCAACTGCAAAAGAACGTGCTGTTCAAGCCGAACCTCGCCCTGGCGGTCGCCGGCGGCTATGACGCCAGCGGTAACCCGGTGCTGGGCGGCAAGTACAGCAAGGTCTATGGGAACTACACGGTGACCTCGGCTGGGCCGACCGTCCTGCAGCCGGCTCTGGATCCCTTCGCCCGGGCTGGCGACATCATCCCCGGGTCGCTGGCCAACGTGCTGGGCACGGAAACCCTGACGGCGGCCAGCCAGCTCGACTCGTTCGACTTCAAGGTGACCGGCGATGTCTTCACCCTGCCGGCCGGCGATATCGGCCTGGCGGTTGGCGGCGCTTGGCGCCGCGAGGCCCTGTCGGCCCATACCGACCCCAACGGGACCAATACCCTCGGCTCCGGCGCCCAGAGTTGGGTCGGTGGCCAGTTCAACGATCCCTTCAGCCACAGCCGCACCATCGGCGCCGCCTTCGCCGAAGCCCGCGCGCCGATCACCAGCCCGCACTGGAACTTCACCGGCTTCCACGCCTTCGACCTGATCGGCGCTCTGCGCTTCGAGCACTACAGCGACGCCGGCGACTCGGTGGTGCCCAAGATCGGCTTCCGCTGGGAGCCGGTGGACAGCCAGGTGACCTTCCGCGGCACCTATTCGAAGTCTTACACAGCGCCCTCGCTCTATGCCGAGTACGGTCCGACCGATACCCGCATCGCCGGCGGGGCGATCATTCCCACTCAGGCCTTCCCGGGGCTCGGCCTGCCGCAGATGCCGTTCCAGGCCGAAGACGGCAACAACCCGCACTTACAGCCGGCCAAGGCCGACTCCTATTTCCTTGGCGTCGTGATCAAGCCCAACTTCATCCACGGGCTGAAAATCTCGATCGACTATTCGGCGGTGGACGAAAAAGGCATCGCCGGCGGCATCGGCTTCGCCAACATCCTGCAGGACGTCAACACCAAGGGCTCGGGATCGCAGTTCTACAACAATATCGCCCAGGGTAACTTCGTCGGCACGTCCGGCGCCTCGCAATTCGCCGCTCCAGGCGCGTTGCTGACTTACCTGAGGGCCGACGGCACCGCGGCTGGCCAGATCGCCGCGGCAAACAATCTCTTCATCATCGACCGCTTCACCAACCTTGGCGGGGTGAGGGAGCGCTCGTTCAACATCAATGTCGACTACGTGCGCGAGACCGAAAACTACGGGGTGTTCACCTTCGACACCACGGGCGCGATTTTCACTTCCTACAAGTTCCAGGCCCTGCCGATCCAGCCGTTCTACGAATATGCAGGCACGGCCACCAACGGCGGCACCGGGGTGCAGGGCACCCTGCCGAAATACCACTTCTACAGCTCGATCGACTGGAACTTCCGCGGTTGGGATGTGACCCTCGGCAACACTTACGTTTCGTCGGTGCAGGACCTTGGCGTCGGTGGGCAGACGCGGGCGAACCTGATCGCCGCCGGCACGGCAAAGCCGCCCTATCCGGTCAAGGATTATACCGCCTGGGATATCCGCGCCCAGAAGCTGTTCGAGATGGAGAGCGGCAAGATCCTGAAGAAGTGGACGATCGCCGCCGGGATCAACAACTTCACCAACGCCATGCCGCCGCTTTCGCCGCTGGCCTTCACCGACAACAACGCCGACGTGGCGAGCTACTCGCCGATCGGGCGGCTGTTCTACCTGCAGGCCACGGCCAAGTTCTGAGATATGAGGAAGCGGTTTATGGCCCATAGACTGGGTGCTTCAGGCGGCGTCGATCGGCGAGTTCTGTTCGGCGGCCTCCTCATCGGCGGGCTGGCGGCGGCCCTGCCGCAGGGCTGGGCGCGGGCGGCGGCGGTGGACGCCAATGCCGGGCGCGGCAAGCAGGTGCTCTATGTCTGCAACCTGACCAAGCTGGAAAAGGCCAGGGCGGCCACCCCGCCGCCCGAGCCCAAGCGCATCGCAGCCCTGCAGTCCTGGCGCGACAACGACATGAAGGCGGTGGCCTTCCTGCAGTCGCTGGGTTTCAAGGTCCGCCAGGTCGACGAATATTCTTCCGTCGACGAGGCCAGGGGCCAGGACCTGATCCTGATCTCGGAATCGGTCGACGCGATCGACGTGGGCGGCAAGTACCGCGCTCTGCCGATCCCGCTGATCACCTTCGAGAACGACCTCCTGGGCGAGCTCGGGATGACCGGCTGGAAGAGCGGCCACGACTACGGCACCGACGACGACCAGCGCTTCATCTTCGTCGTCAATGCGCCCCATCCGCTGGCTGCTGGACTGAAGGCCGGCGTCCAGAACGTCCTGGACGACGAGCACTACAAGATGAACTGGGGCAAGCCCTGCCTCGGCGCCGTGACCATAGCAACCCTGCTAGGCGAGCCGGACAAGGCGGCGGTGTTCGCCTACGAGAAGGGCTCGACCATGTACGCCGAATTCCTTGCCCCCGCCCGCCGGCTCAGCTTCTTCCTATGGCAGGATACGTTCCAGGGGCTGAGGCCTGAGGGTCTGGCTCTGTTCCGCGCTGCAGTGCTGTGGGCGGTCAGTCCGCCCGAGTGAGCGCATGACCAATCGGATCACCTCTGGCCGCCAACGCTATGACCGCACGACCATCGCCCTGCACTGGCTGATCGTCGCCGCTGTGGTCTTCCAATGGATCAGCGGCCAAACGATCGACTGGTTTCCGCGCGGGCCGCTGAAGATCGACGCTCGCTCGGTGCATATCGTCGTGGGCGCAGTGGTCGCCGCAGCCACCCTCTACCGGATATTCTGGCGTGGCTACCGGGGCGCTCGCCTGCCGCCGGCCGAACGTGGGCTGCTCGGGTTCGCGGCAAAGGGTATGCACTGGGCGCTGATGGCCAATCTCGTTGCGCTGGTAGGCCTCGGCCTCTCTCTTGCCTGGCTGCGCGGCGACAGCCTGTTCAACCTGGCCCGGATTCCTGCCTTCGGAGACTACGCGCCGACGGCGCGCCACCTCCTCGCCAATGAGATCACCGACCTGCACAGCCTGGCCGCCAACCTGATCCTGGTGCTGGCGACCGCCCATGCCGCGGCGGGCCTAGCGCATCATTTCATCCTGAAAGACGGCGTGCTGCGGCGGATGGCGTAGACCTCAGGCCGCCGCCGCCGTCGGGATCTCGAACACCACGCGCAGGCCATGACCCATGGACCGGTTCTCGGCATAGATGCGGCCGCCGTGCTTGGCGATGATGGCCTCGCAGATGGTCAGGCCCAGGCCGCTGCCCTTACCGGCGTTTTCCGGGACGTTGAAGCGCACGAACCGCTCGAAGATCCGCTGCAGCTGCTCGGGCGCGAGGCCGGGGCCCTGGTCCTCGACGGCGACGCTCCAGAGCCCGTCGGCGACCTGCGACTTCAGGCGGATCTCCCCGCCGGGCGGTGAGACGCGCAGGGCGTTGGTCAGGAGATTCAGCAGGACCTGGCGCAGCCACTTTTCCTCGTAGTCGACGGCGACCTCGCCCTCGTGGCTGCAGGTGAAGGACAGGCCGTGGTGGCCGGTCAGCGCCAGGGCGTCGGGGCGAAAGCCGTCGATCAGAGCGGCCGGCGATTGCACCTTGAGCTGGAAGGGGATGGCGTCGGCCTCGGCGCGGGAGAGGAACAGAAGCTCGTCGATGATCTGGTTCAGCCGGGCGATCTCCTCCAGCTGGACCAGCACTGCGTCTGTCTGTTCCGCCGGCAGGTCGCCGTCGGTCAGCATCTTCTCGGCATGCAGCCTGACCAGAGAAAGCGGGGTTTTCAGCTCGTGCGAGGCCTCGTCGGCGAACCGGCGGACCTGCACGAACGCCGTCTCCAGACGGTCGAACATCTGGTTGAGCAACCGAATCAGGTCGGTCAGCTCGTCGCGCACCTCGCTGACCGGTATCCGTTCGCTGAGATTGTCGGATCGTATTCGATTGGCGGTCTCGCGGATCAGGCGGATGGGCCTCAGCATCACATGGCTGACGCCGAAACCGACGGCGATGCTGGCCAGGAGCATGCCGATCATCAACGCGGCACAGACCTCGACATAGGAGCGCAGGCCCTCGCGCACCGGCAGCAGAGAGGTGGCGATGGTGACATCGAACGGCGGCATCAGGAATTCGCTGACCCTGAGATCCCCCACCGGCGCCGGCGTGCTGTACTGGCGGCGGCCCTTGACGTCGGGAATATCGCCGCCATGCAGGTTGGAGGAGCGGAAGTAGATGCCGCCTTTGGGGTGGTCGACCACGATATAGAACAGGACCGAGGAGAACTCGCTGGTCTCGCGGATGCGCCTGTCCATGGTGGCGCGGTCGATCGATTTATAGTCGGGGCCCAGATGGGCGCGGATTTGCTCGAACTCGGCGAAATTCAGCTGGTCGAGGCCATGGGTCAGCCGCTGCTCCAGGAGCTGGTAGCCGATCAGGAACAGTACGAACAAGGTGAGGGTGGCGCTGAACGCGTACCAGGCCGTCAGCCGCGCGCCGATCGTCTTCATAGCAATTGGTAACCGATACCGCGCACGGTCTTGAAGACCTGGCGGCCGGACGCCTCAAGCTTGTTGCGAAGCCGACTCATGTAGACATCGAGCAGATTGGTGTCGACGTCGTAGTGCGAGGCCCAGATCTTTTCGGAGATGAACGTGCGGGTCAGGACGCGGCCGGCGTTCTGCATGAAGACGTCCAGCAGGGCGTATTCGCGGTTGGTCAGGTCTACTGTCGCCCCGTCGAGGTGCACAGTGTGGCTGACCAGGTCGAAGCGGATGCCGTTGCGCTCGATGACGGTCTGCTTGCTGACCGACTGGCGTCGCAAAAGGGCGCGCAGGCGGGCCAGGAGTTCCTCCAGGCTGAACGGTTTGGGCAGGTAGTCGTCCGAGCCGACATCCAGGCCCTTGATGCGGTCTTCCAGCGTGTCGCGTGCGCTGAGGATCAGAACGGGTTCATTCAGTCCGCTTTCGCGCCATTCGCGGATCAGGTCCAAGCCGTCGCCGTCAGGCAGGCCTAGGTCGAGAACGATGGCGTCGTACTTGGTCTCGACGATGGCGTCATTGGCCTCGCGGCAGTTGGCGGCCAGCGCCACGGTGTAGGTCTGCTCGGTCAAGCCCTGCACGAGGAACCTGCCCAGCCTGCGCTCATCTTCGACGATCAGGATCTTCATAGCGTCGAACTCCCAGGTCGCGATTCCGCCACGGATGGTCCGGCTTGTCGAGCAAAATCCTGACAAACATCTGTTTCTGAAAGAAAATTCAGTTTGGCGTCAGCGGCCGTTCAGCGAGCGCGCCTAGATCTGCCGCCCAACAGGCCGCCTGCGAAGAACCCTGTCACTGGGGAGCGGGCGGCGTTCGCAAGAGCGACGGGGAGCTTCGGGGTGCGCCAGGACAGGAGATCAGCCAAGGTTGGCGTGCTGGCCGTGATCGCGGCGTCCGCCGCGCTCGCGGCCCATGCGGGTCCCTTCTATCGGCTACAATCCACGGTCAGCTTCAAGAGCCAGTCTCCCGGCTGGGACTACTTGGCGTTCGACGCCGCCCGTTCCTGGTTGTTCATCGACCGGCGCGCCGACGGGGTCACAGTCTACGACACGCAAGAAGGAAAGGTCGTCGGCCAGATCGAGCGGTCCGAAGGCGCGAACGCCACGACGCTCGTGCCCGATGTCGATCGAGGCTACACGACCAACGGCGATGGCTCGACCACAGTCTTTCAGCTCTCCACCCTGAAGACCTTGGACCGCATGAAGCTCGGGCCGAGCGCCGATGCGTCGTTTTACGAGCCGGCCACCGGCCAACTCGCCTTCATGCGCGGCGACGATCATGAGATCACCTTCGTCGACGCCCGCAGCGGCGCGGTCACCGCTCGGACGAAAACGATCAGCGACGAACTCGAAGCTGCGGCCGCCGACGGCCAGGGCCACCTGTTCGTAGCCGAGCGGGACCGCGCTGCTGTGCTGAGGGTTGACGCCCGCCGCCACCGCGTGCTCGGCGAATGGAAGATCGCCAACTGCAAGGCGCCGACCGGCCTCACCATCGACCGGGCCAACCATCGCCTATTCATCGGCTGCCGCGGCGACAAGCCTGTGCTGGCGGTGCTGTCCAGCCAGACGGGCGTCGAGGTCGCAACCCTGCCGATCGGCCGGGGTAACGACGGGGTGGCGTACGATCCGGAGACGCGGACCGTGTTCACCTCCAACGGCCTCGACGCGAACCTGGTCATCTTCAGCCAGCTGGGGGCGGACCGCTATGCCTTGGCCCAGGCGGTGACGACGCGTCCGATCGCCCGCACCATGGCTCTGGACCCTAAGACCAAGTCGGTCTTCCTGGTCACTGCCGAAGGGGTGGTCGATCCGGCCAAGCCGGTCAATCACGAGGCCGGCCCCTTCTATCCGAACCGCTACTTCCCCGACAGCTTCACTCTGCTCACCTACGCGCCTCGCTGACGTAGGACGCGGCCCCCACGCAGATCGATCAAGATCAACATCGGGATCAGGCCATGAACGACCAGACCTTCAACGTCAGGGCAGGGCGCGGCCTCGCCAAGTCCGCCTGGCCCTATGGGTGGTGGCGGATAGTCGACGCCCGCATCGGCATCGTGCCGGTTCCGGTGTTTGTGCTGCTGCTGGCTCTGATCTGGGCCTTCGTCGCCACCGGCAAGCCGCCTTCGGACGTGATGATGAACATCGGCGTGCTGTCAGTTGGCGGCTTCGCCTGCGCCGAGCTCGGCAAGCGCCTTCCATTCCTGGGCGAGATGGGGGCCGGCGCGATCTTTGCGACCTTCGCTCCATCCTACCTGGTCTACGCGCACCTGCTGCCGAAGGGGCTGGTGACGTCGGTGACCGATTTCACCAAGCAGAGCAACATCCTCTACCTGTTCATTGCTTCCATCATCGTGGGCAGCATCCTGAGCATGGACCGACGGGTGCTGATCGCCGGCTTTCTGAAGATCTTCGCCCCGATCGCCGCGGGTTCGGTGGCGGCGCTTGGGGTGGGCTCGGCAGTGGGCTACGCGCTCGGCCTGGGCCTGCGTCACACGCTCTACTACATCGTCGTTCCGGTGATGGCCGGCGGAGTCGGCGAGGGCGCGATTCCGCTTTCGATCGGCTACGGCGCCATCCTGCACAAGCCCCAGGGCGAGTTGTTCGCCCAGGTGCTGCCGGCGGTGATGATGGGCAGCTTGACGGCCATCCTGCTTTCCGGCGCCCTCAATCTGCTCGGCCATCGCCTGCCTGGGTTAACCGGCGAAGGGCGGCTGCAGTCGGGTCCGGGCGCCCACACGGTGGTAGACGATGAAGATGCGCCGCATGGCGCTCCCTCGGTCGCATCGGTCGCAGCCGCAGGGGTGACTGCGGTCGCCCTCTATCTGGTCGGCGTGATGACCCAACGGCTGTGGAACTGGCCGGCGCCGGTGACCATGCTGTTCCTGGCCGTGCTGCTGAAGCTCGGACGGGCGGTCTCGCCGGACCTGCGCGGCGGGGCGATGGTGGTCTATCGTTTCTTTTCGGTCGCGGTCACCTATCCGCTGCTGTTCGCCATCGGCGTGGCCATGACGCCGTGGGACAAGCTGATCGCGGGCTTCAATCGCGCCGAGATGGCGACGGTCGTGGCGGTGGTCGTCACCATGGTCGGGACGGGCTTCGCCACGGCCTATCTTGTCCGCCTGCACCCGATCGACACGGCGATCGTGGCTGCCTGCCGCTGCGGTCAGGGCGGCACGGGCGACGTGGCCATACTGACCGCGGCCAATCGCATGAAACTGATGCCTTTCGCCCAGATCGCCACCCGTATCGGCGGGGCGCTTACCGTGACCCTGGCCCTGATAGCCCTCGCCAGGTTCGGGGGCTAGCCACCATGAAGATCCTCCTGGTCGAGGACCACCCTGAACTCGCCAGGATGACGGCCGCCTATTTGAGCGAGAAGGGCTTCGTGGTCGATCACGCGGGCTCACTAGGGGAGGGGCGCGAGGCCTTGGATCTGGGCGGCTATGACGCGATGGTCCTGGACCTCGGCCTGCCGGACGGCGATGGGGTCGGCCTATTGACCGCGCGGCCCCGCGGCAGACCGCCACCGCCGACCCTGGTGCTGACTGCCCGCGACGCAACCGCCGACCGGATATCCGGCCTGAACGCCGGGGCGGATGACTACATGGTCAAGCCCTTCGAACTCGATGAGCTATGCGCGCGGCTGAGGGCGGTGCTGCGGCGACCCGGCACGCGTGCTGCGAGCGAGCTCAGTCTCGGGCGCTTGACCTTCGACACCGTTTCTCAGCAGGTCAGCGTTGTCGGCGTTCCGCTCAATCTGAGGCGGCGGGAGTTGCTGCTGTTAGAGGCCTTGATGCTGGCGCGCGGGCGAATCGTGGTGCGGGATGTGCTGGAGGAGCGGCTCTATGGCCGCGATCTCGCTGTGACGCCCAATGCGGTCGAAGTCACCGCTTCTCGCCTGCGCAGGGCGTTGCAGGATGCCGGGGCCGAGGTGCGGGTCGAGGTTCGCCGGGGGATCGGCTATCTTTTGGTGGCCGAGGAGAATGATGGCTGATCGCCAAATTGCTGTCATTCGAGACGATGTGTCTACGGCAGCGGCAGTTTCCGCATAGCGGTCACAAAAGAACCGGGAAAATGGGAGGTTTGCTGGCGATCAAGGGCTGTCGCCCACAGTCAGGGGAAAGCCGCGTTCGCGCCATAGCTTGACGCCGCCGTCCAGGGCCGCCGCCCTGCGAAAGCCCAGCGTCCGCAAGGTCGCGGCGGCCAAGGTCGAGATCCTCCCGAATTCACAGCACGTCAGGATCCGCGCCGTCGGATCCGGCAACTCGTCATTGACGCGCAGCTCAAGCTGACCGCGCGGAAGGTGACGTGCGCCCGGGATATGGCCCGCCAACCAGGCGTCGCGCTCGCGCATGTCCAGCAGCACCAGATCGAGCCGGTCTGAAGCGACCTTGTCGGCCAACTCGTCCAGCGACACAAATGGCACCGTTGCAGCGGCTTCGGCCAGCATCTGAGCCACCGTCTTGCCCCCGCTCATGTTGGTGCGAAGGGCCTCCGTGAGATGGGTGGGCGCCGAAAGGTTGAGGTGGCGCATCATGTCCACGAACTCGGCGCGATCGCGTTTTTGCAAACGCGGATTGTCAGCGATTTCGTCGGCGATCGTGGAGTGGCCGCGGCCCTTGTAGTCATGCGCAGGATAGACCTTCAGCTTCGGGTCGAGCTTGAGCACGATGTTGAAGAGGCTGTCGTAAAGGGCCTCGGGGTCGCCAGTCGGCAGATCCGTTCGGCCGGTTGCGCCAATCAAAAGGGTGTCTCCGGTATAGACGCGGTCGTCCGCAAGCAGGCAAATCGAGTCGCGCGTGTGCCCTGGCGTGTGCAAAGCCTTGAGCTTCAGATCCCCGACGATCAGGAGTTCGCCGTCCTCCAGCCTGAGGTCGGCATAGGGCGCGGGGCTGAGTTTGTGGGTGACCACAGGGGCGTCCAACCGTCGAGCGAGTTGCTGCGCGGCCGAGAAGTGATCGGCATGGGTGTGGGTGTCGATGACATACCGGATACGCAAGCCTTCCCGCGCCGCCAAACCCAGATAGCGATCGATCTGGCGAACTTCGGGATCGATGAGAACGGCGGCCCGGCTCTCCGGACAGCCGATGAGATAGGATTGGCAGCCGCCGGTGGCGATCTGTTCGAAGACCATGTCTGCTCTCCACGAGAGTACGGTCGCTGTCAGTTCGGCGAAGGTGTAGGCGCTTCTGACGCCAGAGCGCCCCGGAGCGGCGCCTGCCCAGGCCCCGGGGGCGTGGGCGCGGCGCCTCAGCGACGCCCCGCCGTCATCAGCTTTGAGGCTGGGCGACCACCCGAAGATAGGGCTTCACGGTTTTCCACCCACCAGGGAACTTCTGCCTGGCCTGGTCGTCGGAGACTGAGGGCGGGATGATGACGTCCTGGCCCGGGCGCCAATTCACTGGCGTCGCCACCGTGTGCTTCGCCGTCAACTGGCACGAGTCGAGCAGGCGCAGGACCTCGTCGAAATTGCGACCGGTGCTCATCGGATAGGTCAGCATCGCCTTGATCTTCTTGTCCGGCCCGATGACGAACACCGAGCGCACGGTGGCGTTGTCGGCGGCGGTGCGACCCTCTGAGGTGGTTCCGGCGTCCTCAGGCAGCATGTCGTAAAGCATCGCCACCCTCAGTTCAGGATCGCCGATCATCGGATAGTTGACCGCATGGCCCTGGGTCTCCTCGATGTCCATCGCCCAGCGGGAATGGTTGTCTACCGGATCGACGCTCAGGCCGACGATTTTGGTGTTGCGCTTGTCGAACTCCGGCTTCAGCCCGGCCATGTAGCCTAGTTCGGTGGTGCAGACCGGGGTGAAGTCCTTAGGGTGCGAGAACAGGATGGCCCAGCTGCCGCCGATCCATTCGTGGAAATCGATCACGCCCTGAGTGGTGTTGGCGGTGAAGTTTGGGGCTTCGGAATTGATGCGCAAGGACATTGAACGGCTCCGGTTTGCTGCCGCGCCAAGATTGTCGATGGTCAGGCGCGCTTGTTGTGACGCCCACATGCTGGGCTCTCAGCAATTGCGTGTCCTTAGCCAGCCCGGAAAAGGTTCCGAAAAATTTCCGAAGCGGCTACACCTGCGACCATGAGTAGTCGGGCGCTCGGGCCATTTCGTCTGGATAAGCGGGACGGGATGCTGTTCCGCGGCGACAAGCCCGTGGCGCTCGGCCGGCGGGCGGTCGCCCTGTTGCAGGCGCTGGTGGAACGGCCCGGGGCGCTGGTTTCGAAAGATGCGTTGATCGCGGCCGCGTGGCCGGGCCAGATCGTCGAAGACAGCAACCTCACGGTTCAGATAGCGGCTTTGCGCCGGATCCTGGCGGGGGCCCCCGGCGGCGAGCGTTGGATCGAGACTATGCCGGGCCGCGGCTATCGCTTCGTTGGACCCGTCGGGGAGCACGTCGAGGAAGCCTTTGCCGTGGCGTCGCCTCCTGGGCGCGCGAGCCTCGAAATTGCGCCCGGTCAGCATCGGTTCGCCGAACGTCGCCGGATCACCGCGATGTCGTGCGAGCTGACCTGCGTACCCGGCCAGCTCGGCGAACCCAATCTCGAAGACCTGCAGGAAGCCAACGCGGCTTTTCAGAAGTGCGTAGCGGAGACAGCTAACCGCCACGATGCGTGGGTCGTCAGCCAGCTCGGGAACACAGTGTTGGTCCTGTTCGGCTATCCGTCGGCGCACGAGCATGACGCCGAGCAGGCGGTTCGCGCGGCGCTTGAGCTGCGCGCCGCGGCCGGGACCCTTGGGCCCGTCGGTGGAGCCAAGCTGGGTTGCCGAACCGGTATCGCCACCGGCATGGCGATCATCGGGGAGATCGGCGCAATCGGTGTATCGCAAGACCGCGAGATTGTCGGTGACGCGCCGAACCTCGCGGTTCAGCTGCGGCTATCGACGGACCTCGGGGTCGTGGCCGTTGACTCGGCGACACGCGGTCTGATCGGCGATCTGTTCGACTGCCGCGAAGTCGACCAGGTCACCACGACCGGTCCCGTCGAACCCGTCCGCATTTGGCAGGTGCTGGGGGAGGGCCTGGTCGCCAGCCGGTTCGAGGCCTTGCGGGGGACGTCGCTGACGCAGATGGTCGGTCGCGACGAAGAGATAGCCCTGCTGTTGCGGCGTTGGGAGCGCGCCGTGGCCGGCGAGGGGCAGGTCGTGCTGATCTCCGGCGAACCTGGACTTGGCAAGTCGCGCCTAGCCGCAGAACTGGAGCGCCGCCTGCCGGGGGATCCCCACTTCTGGCAGCACTACTATTGTTCGCCCCATCGCCAAGACAGCGCACTTTTCCCCTTTATCGGCGAGCTCGAGCGCGAATCCGGGTTTGCGGGGGACGATCCGACAGCGGCGCGGCTGGGGAAGCTCGCGGCGTTGCTGGGCGGCTCCGCCTCGCCGGACGAGGACGTGGCGCTGCTCGCCGACCTTCTGAACCTGCCGGCTCCGGAGCCCGAAGTCTTAGCGCGCCTGAGCGCAGCGCGGAAGAAAGAGCGGACGCTGGCAGCCCTGATCCGGCGGCTCGAAGGGCTGGCGCGTCAACGGCCTGTCATGGTGATTTTCGAAGATGCGCATTGGGTCGATGCGACGTCGCGGGAGCTCCTCGATCTTGCGATCGAGCGCGTCCGCAGCCTGCCGGTGCTGCTGATCTTGACGTTTCGCCCTGAGTTCAAGCCGCCCTGGACAGGCCTGGCGCATGTGACGACGCTGGCGCTCAGCCGCCTGGATCGGCGCGACCGCAAATCCTTGGTGGCCCAGGTCGCCGGCAAGGCGTTACCGGACGCCGTGCTGGAGCAGATCGCGGACCGCACCGACGGGGTGCCGCTGTTCGTCGAGGAACTGACCAAGAGCGTGCTCGAGAACGGCCAGCAGCTGGCGGAGATGGACCGCTTCGCAGCCGACGGCGCGACACCTTCGTTCGCGATCCCGACCAGCCTCTACTCCTCGCTACTGGCCCGGCTTGATCGTGCGGCTGCGGTACGGCTCGCGCAGGCTGGCGCGGCGATCGGGCGCGAATTCAACTATATGCTGCTGCGCGCGGTTTCCGGTCTGTCCGAGGACCAGCTGCAGAGCACGCTGGCCCGGCTGGTCGCATCCGAACTCGTATTTCAACGCGGTGTTCCGCCGGACGCGGTCTACAGCTTCAAACATGCGCTGGTGCAGGACGTGGCTTACAGCAGCCTGGTGCGGGGCGTTCGGCGACAGCTGCACGCCGCGATCGCCGAGGCCCTCGAGGCGCAATCGCCCGGTTTGCTGGAGACCCAGCCCGAACTGCTCGGGCATCACTATGCCGAGGCCGGGCTGATCGAAAAGTCCGTGGCGGCCTGGGTGAGCGCCGGCCAACGGTCCGCCGCGCGTTCAGCGCTGGCGGAGGCGGCCGCGCAGTTCCAAAAGGCGCTGGAGCAGTTGGCGCTGACGCCGGAAAGCCCCGAACGCCTGCGCCAGGAGTTGGAATCTTGCAGCGCTCTGGGTGCGTTGCTGCGGTTCGTCAAAGGCCAAGCGGCGCCGGAAACCGGCCTTGCCTATGCCCGCACAATGGAGCTTTGGGAGCAGCTGGGGTCCCCCCTGGAGTTCCGTCAAGCGCCCTATGGGCGTTCGATGTTCCACGTGTATTGCGGTGAACTCGATCAGGCGCTGCGCGTCGGCGAGCATTTGCTGAGCCTGAGCCGAGAGCGCGGCGACTCCGCCGGGCTTGTGCTGGGGCGCAGTGCGGCCGGGCAAAGCCTCTTGCTGGCGGGCGACTTTGCGGGTTCGCGGCCGCATCTGGAAGAACTGCTTGTTGTGTATGACCCGGAGGCCCATGCCGCGCTGGTCCATCAGACGGGCTCTCACCCCCTGATGACGCAGGCCTTCCTGGGGCTCGCGCTGTTCTGTCTCGGTTTTCCGGACCAGGCCAGCGCGCGGAGCATCGCCGCCATCGCTGACGCGCGCAGGCTGGCCCATCCTACGTCTCTGGCCGTGGCTCTGGCGATCGGCGCCCTGCAGGCTTCGCTTGCGGGGGACCACCTGACTCTCGACCGGTATGCGAACGAGCTGGCGGTTGTCGCGGCGGAACAGGGTTTACCGTTCTACAAGGCCTGGGCGGCCATCTATCGCGGCTACACACAGGTTCAGAGTGGCGATGTGGCGGACGGGGTGGCGCTACTTCGCGGTGGGGTGGCCGCTTACCGGGCGACCGGGGCAGTGATGTGGCTGCCGCATTTCATCGCTCTCCAGGCCGCCGGCCATGAGGTCGCCGGACAGGTCGAAGAGGCCGCGGCCCTGTTGGACGATGCGATCGCGATCACTACGCGGACCGGCGAGCGCTGGTTCGCCGCCGAGCTGGCCCGGCGCAAGGGCCAGTTGCTGCTGCGACAGGAGCGTTCCGAGGCTGCAGAAGCGCACTATCGCGAGGCTGTCGCCATCGCACAGGGGCAGGGCGCCAGGCTCTGGGAATTGCGCGCCGCCACGAGCCTCGCACAATTGCGCTGCGATGAGGGCCGCCCGACTGAAGCTGCCGACCTGCTCGCGCCCGTCCATGCCTGGTTCGCCGAGGGCTTTGCAACGCCCGACCTCCAGACGGCGAAAACCTTGCTCAACGGTCTGTCATCGGGCGCGCGGCCAGCGGCCGTCGCTGCATCAAACTATCGCCCCTGAAGCCGAGATCAGGCTTGGGAGACCTCGGAGGTCTTCATCGGCGCCCACCGCCCCGGCGCGCTCTCGGGGAGGAGCATCATGGCGGCCAGGCCGACCAGGTTGACCGCAGTCAGGAACCAGGCCAGCGACATGGGCGTGCCGGTGACCCTCATCAGCCAGGTCACAAACAGCTGGGTCGTGCCGCCGAAAACGGCGATCGGCACAGCATAGATCAGGGCGAAGGCGCGACTGCGTTGTAGCGGCGCAAGGCTCTCGATCACCGCGGCGTAGAGCGCGCTCGCGGTGATGGCAGATAGCCCACCAAGCAGCAGGTTGGTCGAGACAAGGCTCGCGACGGTCCGATACGCCAACAGCCAGGCGAAACAGGGGACCGTCAGCAGGGCGAAGGCGAGCTGGGGCCAGATCATCAGGGCGCGCCGGCCCCAGCGGTCGCACAGCCAGCCGCCGGCGAGGGAGGCGACGACGCCGACTGCGCTGGCGGCGGTCTGGCCCTCCATTGAGGCCCGGGTCGAGAGGTGGAGCTGGGTTTCGCCGAAGGTGGCGGTGTAGGCGAAGATGTAGGCGCCGATCGTGCTACTGGCCATGATCAGACCGCCCAGCCAGACCACCTGGGTGAAGTTGGGGCCGGCGACCGCCCGACGGGGGCGTGCAGGCTCGGGGCGTCCCATGGTCTCGGGCAGGGCGCGGCGGATCACGAGCGCGAAGGGAACCACCGTGGCGCCGAGGAGTAGGGCGATACGCCAGCCGAACGTGGCGAGCTGGACCTCGCTGAGCGCCGAGCTTAGCCCAACCCCGACCAGCGCCCCGAGGGCGGCGGCCGCATATTGAGCGGCCCCTTGCATGCCGGCGTTCCAGCCCCGCCGCCCAGATCCGCCAGCCTCGACCATGTAGACGGTCGAGGAGCCGATTTCGCCGCCCAGCGCAAAGCCCTGGACCAATCGCGCCGCTACCGCGACGATCGGCGCGGCCAGGCCGATGACGCTATAGGACGGGGTTAGGGCCAGGGCGGCAATGGCCAGCCCCATGAGCACCATGCTGAGCAGCATGGCGGGCCTGCGACCCGCCCGGTCGGCATAGCCGCCCAGCACATAGGCGCCGAGCGGGCGGCTGAGGAACCCTGCGGCGAAGGTCGCCAACGCCCCCATGAGGCTGGCGTAACGGTCGTTCGAGGGGAAGAAGCTCTGGCCGATCTGAACGGCGAAGAAGGCGAAGATAATGAAGTCATAGAACTCGATACTGCAGCCCAGCGACGCGGCGAGGATCACCCACCGCATCGCCTTCGGCGGCGGGCCAGCCTCTGTTTCGGTCATGCTCGCCCTCACCCGAAGCTACGCTGTGAGGCTGAATGCATCGGAACAGGGCGATCGGGTCAAGATTGCGATCGCTGCGACTGGGCTGGTCGTCGCAGGAGCCGGGCCCTCAACAATAGCAGTCCTGCAGAGAGCCCTCGATCACGGCAACGCCAATTCCTGAAACCAGACATCCGGTCGATAACGGGACTGGCGCGGTCTTGGTCGCGCGGTTGCCACAGCGTCCCCTCGGCCGGATAAAAAGGCGGACTTTGCGACCCGCGACGTTCTTGTTTGTCGAGATCTGAAATGAGCCTGATCGACACCCGGCGTCATCAGATGTTCCCCGTGCTCGAACCCGCACAGGTCGAGGCGGCGAAGCGCTTCGCCAGCGCCGAGGCCCGCACCTTCGCGCCGGGTGAGCAGCTGTTCGAGGTGGGCGAACAACACTCGCCCGTATGGCTGATCCTGGAGGGCTCTGTCGCCGTGGTGCGCCGGGACGGGCTGGGCCGGGAACAGCCGGTCACGATCCACAGGCCTGGGCATTTTACCGGGGAGGTCAGTCAGTTGGCTGGACGCTCGTCTCTCGCGGCGGCCAAGGCCGGGGCGAACGGATGCGTCGCCTTGCCATTCGACACGGCGCATCTGCGCGCCCTGGTGATCGGTTCGGCCGAGATCGGCGAGATCGTCATGCGCGCGCTGATCCTGCGGCGTGTCGCCCTGATCGAGGGCGATGCGTCGGGATCGGTGCTGATCGGCCGGCCCGGTGAGCGGAACCTGACCCGTCTGCAGGGCTTTCTGACCCGCAACGGCAATCCGAACACCATTCTCGACGCCGTCCATGACGCCGAGGGTCAGGCCCTGATTCAGCGGCTCGGCATCGGTCCCGACGACCTGCCGCTGCTGGTCTGTCCCGATGGAACTGTGCTGAAGCGGCCCAGCGACGCCGAGGCGGCGATCGGCCTGGGCATGACGCCTCAGCTGGATCCGGCCAGGGTCTATGACGTGGCCGTGGTGGGCGCGGGGCCGGCGGGACTGGCGACCGCAGTCTATGCGGCTTCGGAAGGGCTCTCCGTCGTGGTGCTGGACCAGCGCGCGATCGGCGGCCAAGCGGGCGCCTCGGCGCGGATCGAGAACTATCTCGGCTTCCCGACCGGCATCTCGGGGCAGGCTCTGGCGGGGCGGGCCTACAATCAGGCGCTGAAGTTTGGCGCCGAACTGGCCCTGCCGCTCGAGGTCACGCGGCTGGACTGCGAACATCGCCAGATTCATGGCGGGCATCTGCTGCGGTTGGAGCTTGGCGACGACGAGGTGGTTCAGGTCCGCACCGTCGTGGTGGCGTCCGGCGCCCGCTATCGGCGGCCCGACATCGCCAACCTGTCGGCGTTCGAGGGCGCGGGCGTTTCCTACTGGGCCTCGCCGGTTGAGGCGCGCCAATGCGAAGATGCGGAGGTCGTCCTGGTCGGCGGGGGCAACTCCGCCGGTCAGGCGGTAGTGTTCCTGGCGCCCCGGGTCAGGAAGCTTCACCTGGTCATCCGCGGCGAGGGGCTCGAGGCCTCAATGTCCCAATATCTGATCGACCGTATTGCAGCGCTGCCGAATGTCGAGCTGCATGCCGGGACGGAGGTCGCCGCTCTGGAGGGCGACCACAGCCTCGGCCTCAGCAGCGCGACCTTCCGTGATCGTGCGTCCGGCGTCTTGCAAACCGTCCCGCTGCGCCACCTATTCCTGTTCGTGGGCGCAGACCCGAACGCCGACTGGCTGAAGGGCTGCGTGACTTTGGATGAGAAGGGCTTCGTGATCACGGGCGCCGGCGAACAGCCCTCGCTGTCCCTGCAGACAAACCTGTCGGGAGTCTTCGCTATCGGCGACGTCCGAGCAGGCTCGGTCAAGCGGGTGGCCGCAGCGGTCGGCGAGGGCGCGGCCGTAGTCGCGCAGATCCATCAGTATCTGGCGGGCCTGGGGTGAGCCCGCACGCAGGACCCAAACCGTTTGACCACGAGGAGCGCACCATGCCGGAAACTTGTGAACACCTCTCGGCCGTCGATCGCGTGACGCCGAGCGCGCGCGGCTGCGAGGAGTGCCTGAAGTCCGGCGACCGCTGGGTGCACTTGAGACTATGCCGCAGCTGCGGCCATGTCGGCTGCTGCGATCAGTCGAAGAACCGGCACGCGACGAAGCATTTTCGCGCGACGGGTCATCCCGTCATCGAAGGCTATGACCCGCCGGAGGGCTGGGGCTGGTGCTATGTCGACGAGATCTTCATCGACCTGCCAGATCAAACCCCACAGGTCGGCCCCATCCCGCGCTATGTATGAGCCGGGTCGGCCTGGATGCTGTCCGCCCTCATCGAATGCATTTTGAGGTCTGGCCCAGGTCCATCTGGATCTGCCGCTCGCCAGTAGCCGACATGCCGACCTGGTAGGCTACGGTTGCGCCAGCTTCCACCAAGCGGACATGCGGATCGGCAGGAGCGTGTGGGCGCATTGCTAAGCTTCGCTGCCCGCAATAGTGTCGGCAATGCATTGAGCGGATGAGGGCGGCGACCCGGATCATGATGGCGAGCGCCTAGAGGATCTGGAGATCATCCCGCATGCCAAGCGGTCTTCGGCGCTCTGACAATGGGTCGCAAGCTGCCCTAGCGCGGCGATCGGCACGCGAACCAACGAAGACGGGGCGCCACGGGTGACCTTCCAAATTGAATATATCCGCAGATACCAGATCGGCCACAAACCGGCGCCGGGGCGGCCGCATCATTTCTTCGAGCACAGCAACAACGGATTCCTGATCACCGGGTATGAAGACGGTAGCGACTGGCTGGTGTCACCCTTAGGGCGCAGCACTTGGGGCAAGATCTTTCGCGATCGCCCGACCATGGCCTGGGCGATCAGCGCCGACCGGCGGGACTATCACCGTCTGCACCTCTATATCCTCGACCTCCCGACGAAATCATACGCGGAGGTATCGGGTCTTTCGATGAGTCGGGCGTACGATATCGTGGACTATGATGGCGAACGGCTTGTGCTGCTTTGCCCACGGACGGCGGAGCAGGGCGATCCCACGAGAGAGCTCGTGGTTGTCGATATCGCGTCTGCCCAGATCGCCGAGCGTTTCCTTCTGAAGGGATGTACGCACCTGTTTGATCGTCCAATCGGACATACGCCCGACGGATGGTTGGTCCTGGATGCATCTCTACTCGGCGAGAACAACGAGCATCTGTACAAGCATGGAATCGCGCGCATCCACCCCTACACCCGGGAGATGTCGTTCGAGTTGTTCCCGGGGTATGCCGACGTACTGATCAGCCCATCGGGCCAATATGTGCTGAAAGCCGGTAAGCTGCTCCGGCCCGAATTGGGATTATCGACCGAGCCAGCCGCCATGGCAGGGTTCGGCGAAGGGTCTGGAATTTACGAACGCTGGATCGAGGTATGGGCTGTCAACCCGCTCAACCATGTGTGCTCTCTTCCGTTCGAATGGGCAAACTACAGCAATGCCTGGCAATTCCCCGACAGGAATCAGATCTTTTGGCAGCCTGATGAAACGGCATTCTGGTGGATTCAGCAAACCAGTGCGATATGCGTCGGGCTGGATGGCCGCTCGTCGCCACCGATGCGTCTGGACACTTACCGTTCAATCTGCTCGGCGCTGCCTGGACGCATTGCCGAGCTTGCGCTGGAGCGGGAGACGACCGTTGAAGTGTACCGGTTGGATGGTTCGCCGTCCGCCGATCTGTCGCACCGGGATGCGCCAGCGCCGATGGTGGTCACGCCGAGCGCGGCCGAGCTGAAGCGGCAGCGGAACGCACAGGCGGCCCTCACAAAAATCGTCAAAGCCAAGAGCGAGCTGCGATTTACCCTCAAGACGGCGCAGGCTGCTGACATTGTCAGCGTGATAGACGCCATCACTGCGGCGCTCGATCGAGGGCTTGCCTGGTTTGCCGACGACGGGATCATCAAGGTATCGGTGAACATCGCCGGTGTGCCCTATGACGAGAAACACTTCTTTGCCCTTGTCGAGAAACATGGTTCCGCAGCCGTGCCGGCGCTCACGCGTCTGCTTGCAAAATGCCGCATGGATGCAGATCTCCAACGCGTCTGGAGCAGCGAACTGGAGGATGGGCAGCAGGCGTTCGGTGCGGCGGCGAAGGCGCTCGGGGGCATTGATGCAGGCGCTTGGATTGAGCTTGCCAAATACGAGATGTGTATTGACGACTGGCATGAGTTATATTTCCGCGACGAGGTGGTGCCGCATTTCATCGAGTCCCACGGATGGTGCGAGGAAAGCTTTGCCCTGACGCTTGCCGACATCGTCCAGATTCGCGGAAATCTCGGCGACGACTTCTCATATTCATGGCAGCGCAGCGGCCTTGCAGCCGCCGCCCAAGCGGCGTACGCGCCCGAGGCATTCGCCGACTTCATGATCGGCATCCGCGATCGGATGCTCTCTTCTCCAGTTGGTACGTTCGCCAACTTCGCTGCTCGGGTTGCCGAAGGTTCCCCATCCACCTATGGCTGGCACAACTACGACCGCCTGTTCGATCAGATCAACGGAAGCCTCACGCCCTGGGAAGTGCATTTGTTCGCGCAGTTGCAAGATCGAGCCGGGCGATAGGGTACGGTCAGCGCAGGCGTCCTCGTGACGATCTTTTTGGGATGCACAGGCGCCGCTTGGTGGTCGGGGCGAGCAGATGAAAATCGCCAAAAGGCGACATCCCGTAGAGGCTGCCTACAGTCGAGCCTGTTTCCACATTGCCGACATTACCAGGCCAAGCGGAGAAGGGGACGAGCGAACTCGCCCGTCACGTAAAACTGCTGCGGAGATCAGCGCGGACTGGCCAAGTGAATTCACGTCCTGACCGGTCAAACTGCCGGTTGGCGCGAGGATGGCGACGAGGTTCACGATTGCCCACTTGAGCAGGCAGGTCGTCCGGTCTATCGCGAACCTCTGGCAGGTCAGGCCGAAGTCGTCCTTCGATCCGACAAAGAGCGGCAGTGTGCGCTCCACGATGCGCAGCGCAATTGAATCCAGCATCATCCAATCCCTTGTGCGGGACGCATCGCGCAACCTGCGCAATGCGTCCCAATCTCCGGGCGAAGCCTATTGGGCGAACGTGGCTTTGATCTCGGCGGCGACCTGGGCGCAGTTCTCGTCGAGCACGAAGTGGCCGGCGTCGAGCCAGACCAGCCTCGCCTCAGGCAGGTCGCTGAGGTAGGCCCGCGCGCCCGGCGGGATGAAGAACGGGTCGTGCTTGCCCCAGACGATGAGCGTCCTGGGTTGGTGCGCGCGGAAAGCGGCCTGCCACTCCGGATAGAGGCCAATGTTGGTCTTGTAGTTTTCGAGCAGGTCGACCTGAAAGTCCTGCACGCCGGGCCGATCGAGCAGGGCCTGGTCCAAGACCCAATTGTCCGGATTGATGGCCTCCGGATCCTTGGCGCCGACCAGCCAGTGGTAGCGGGTGCCGTCCAGGCTGACGAAATCGCGCGCGGGCTTCTCGGTCTCGGGCGTGCGGTTCTCCCACAACGGCAGAAGAACCTGCTTAGGCGCCTCGCCGACACCTTCCATGTAAGCATTGGCGTTCTGGATGATGAAGCCTTTCACCCGCTCCGGCCGTTGGGTGAAAAGTCGAAAGCCGATTGGGCCCCCATAGTCCTGCATGTAGAGGACGTAGGAGGTCAGCCCGAGCACATCGACCAGACCCGCCACGTGCGCAGCCAGGTTGTCGAAGGTGTAGTCGAACTCGTCGTGCGACGGGGCGTCGGAATGGCCGAAGCCAATGTAGTCCGGCGCAATCAGGTGAAACCGGTCGGCCAGCGCCGGCATCAGATCGCGAAACATCTGACTGCTGGTGGGCAGGCCGTGCAGCAACAGAATAGTGGGCGCGCTTGGGTCGCCGGCTTCACGGTAGAAGACCTTGCGGCCGTTGACGGTGGCGGTGCGGTGGAAGGTTTGAATGGACATGGCGTCGGTTCCCTTGGATGGGCGGCGGCCTTCGCCGTCGCAGCGCCTCGGAAATTGATCCCTTCCGTTTGAGCGCGGCAGTCGCCAAGATCGGGAGAACACCTCTCGGATTTTGGTAGGTCTATGGATCGCTTCGACGCCATGTCTGTGCTGCTTGCCGCCGTCGACGGCGGCAGCCTCTCCGCGGCGAGCCGCAAGCTCAGGCTTCCCCTCGCCACCGTCAGCCGCAAGGTTTCGGACCTGGAGAGCCATCTGAAGGCCAGCCTTCTGATCCGCTCGACCAAGGGGTTGGAACTGACGCCAGCGGGCCGGTCCTATGTCGTGGCCGCCAAGGCGATCCTGGAGCAGGTCAACGAGGCGGAGCGTACCGCCGCAGGCGAATATGTCGAACCCAAGGGCGATCTGGTCGTCACCGCGCCGACGATGCTCGGCCGGCTGCATGCCCTGCCGATCGTGCTCGAATTCCTGACCGCCTTCCCCGACGTGGCGGTCAGCCTGGTGCTCACCGACCGGGTCGCCCATTTCCTGGACGATCAGATCGACGTCGCCCTGAGGGTCGGTAACCTACCCGACAGCGATCTGATCGCGACCAGGCTCGGCTCTTTGCGGCGGGTTGTATGCGCAAGCCCGGACTACCTCTCAGCACGGGGCGAACCGGCGACGCCGAGTGAACTCGAGGCTCACAGCGTCATCTCGTTCGGGGGCGTCTCGGAGGTGCAGTCCTGGTCATTCTGGTCGGGTGACGAGGAGATCGTCGCATCGTTTCGCGCGCGCTTGAGCGTCACCACCATCGAAGGGGCGATCGACGCCGGGGTCGCGGGCGCGGGTCTGCTTCGGGCCACGTCCTATCAGGTCGTGCATCACGTCCACGCCGGCCGTTTGAAAACGGTCCTCGAAGGTTACGAACCGTCACCCCCTCCGGTGCATCTCGTCTATGGCCATCAAAGCCGCCTGCCCCTGAAGCTTCGGGCGTTCGTGGATTTTGCGGTTCCGCGGCTTCGCAGCCGGCTCGAGGCGGCCACTCTCTAGGCTCCTTCCAATTTATGGGAGCCTATCTCCATAAATCAACGAATTCCGCGCCTCTCTGGAAAGGCGCATCTCCTCCTCGCCGAAGCCGATTGGGCTCGGCAGCAAGGAGAACAACCATGGCCCGCATCGCCATCCCCACCAAAGACGAAGCTCCGGCGAAGGCTCAGCCGATCCTGGAGAACTACAACAAGGTCCTGGGGACCATCCCCAATTTCTTCGCGATGATCTCCCAGTCGCCCGACGCCCTGAAGGCGATCGCCGACATGCACGGCACGCTCGGAAAGAGCCTTGGCCACAAAACCCGCGAGCGCATCCACGTGATGACCGCTGAGGTGAACGGCTGCAGCTACTGCCTGACCGCCCATAGCTACCTCGGCGCCAAGCTGAATGGCCTGACGGCCGAGGATCTGGAGCTGAACCGTTCGGGCCATTCCACCGATCCGAAGGCTGACGCTGCTCTGACCTTTGCCTACAAGGTCGCTCAATCGCGCGGCCATATTGAGGACGCCGATTTCGAAGCCGTCCGCGCCGCCGGCTTCTCCGACGCCGAGGTTATCGACATCGTCGCGGAAACCGCGTTCAGCTTCATCACCAACCTGTTCAACAACACTTTCGGGACTGAGCGGGACGACCTGTTCCAGCCCGCGCTGACCGTTCGATCAGCGGCCTGACTTGGCTTTGGGCCGGGCGCGAGATCGTGTCCGGCCCGGCGAGCATCCCCTGCGTTGATAACTGAAGCGAACGTCCCGAATCTGGAACGGGCCTGACGATGCTGGCGCATCTCTTCCGTCCGCCTGGCCGAGCTGGACCTCGCCATAAGGCGACATCCCGGGAGGGACGGCCACAGCACAGGCAGCTTCCCGATTCCGGTCATTGGAATCGGCGGGGGAGGGTGGGGAGGAGACCTCAACTTCCGGCTGCGTGCGCCCGATGCGGATGCATCAGGCGCAGAGGGCGGCGCACCTCAGTTCCGGGCATACGGTTTCAGCGCCACCAGCTGCCCCCGGGTTCTGGTTCCACCGCGAAAGGCGCCGCCGTCGGTGGCGACGTAGAGGGTGTCGCGGTCTGCATCGGTTCGGCCGAAGACGGCATCTGTCGCCCCCACGATGGAGTCGCGCGCGTCGGCGACTACCGATCTGCGTCCGTCGGGGGCGACTCGGACGACGGTGTTGTAAGGATGGGTCGTGATGAAGAAGGACTCGTCCCGCCCGATCGCGAAGTCGTCGCCGGGAATACCGGAGGCTAGGGTCTTAGGCGCCTTGAATTTGCCCGCCTGGTCCATCTCAAAGCTGAGCACTTTGGTGCTGTCGGAGACGGTCACGATCATGTCGCGGCCTTTGAAATGCAGTCCGTTGGCGCCGGGCGCCAAAGAGATGAAGGGCCGCGCGGACAACGACCGGTCCTTAACGGCGACCTGGGCCGCACCGCTGCGTGGATCGACCCGCCATACGAGGCCGAGCGAACTGTCCGGCGAGTAGAGATCACCGTCCGGCCCGAAATCGAGCCCGTTCGGCCAGGCGCCCCTCGGCAGGCGCACCAGCATCTTGCCGTGGCCATCCTGGGTGATGCGCCAGATGCCGGGCGTGACCCCATTGCTGGACATATAGAGCGTCCCGTCCGGCGCGACCGCGAAGACGCCCGCCGCCGATCCAGTCGGCGTCGTGAAGAGAATCCGCTCGGATCCGTCGGTCTTGCGGGCGATCACCTCGCCGTGGGCGCGGCGGTAATAGTCGCCCCGAGAGAAGTCGAGGCCGATGTTGGCTGCAAGATATAGCGTGCCGTCGGGCCCCGCGCGGACGCTCTCAAACCAGACGCCCTCGCCGTAGGTTTTGACCACCGACGCGGGCACGGGCACGTACGGAAGCGGGTCGGCTTTGGGCAACAGCATAACTTTCAATCCCAGGGGTTGGAGGCCGGCGATGAGCGCCATGGTGAGCAACATCGCGACCGGGAGAGGCCAGATCGCGCGAACGCCGCGGGCGAAGGCGTAGAGGGCCAAAATGAGGGTGATGACGGCGCCCAGGACCGCAGCAAAAAAAGCGAGGAAAGGGACAGCCATGGACGCGGCCAGGACAGTCGCAGGAAGTAGCGCCAGACCGGCCAGGATCACTCGTCCCAACTGGCCCGTTGGGAACGGCGACAACGCCGACCGGGCGAAGCGGGGACGCGTCAGGAGCCCAAGCGCCGCGGCGAAGAACGCGGCGGCAGCGAGCGCCTGAAGGTCGAGGGTGGGAGACATCATCGGAGCCAACTCCATAGGAAGCTACATTGTTGAATTCGAGTAGGAAGCTACTTAGTTTGACGTGCAACCGGATCGAGTGAGGTGGACGCTAAGGCTTGGCGATCTTGTCTAGGTTGCTTTCGATCCGCGCCAAGGCGCTGAGAAAGCGCCGACGCTCTTCTTCTGTGAACCCGTCGAACATCTGCTTTACCAGGGCGTCACCGGCGTCGCAGAACTCATCCGAGGCGCACATCTGGCGGGCCTTGCGAGACATGTGGATCGTCTTGATCCGCGCATCGGAACTCTCGGATCGCCGCTCCACATGCCCTTCGCGCTCTAGCACATCGAGAATGTTGGTCAGGGTCGGAGAGGCGATCGACAACTGGCGCTGCAGGTCCCGATGCTCCAAACCGTCCTGGTGCATCAGCAGCTGCAGGACGTCAAACTGGGCGCCCGTGAAATCAAACGGCTTCACCGTGTGCTCCAGCGCGCGCCGGAGCGCGAGGTAAGCGCGCTTAAAAGCAAGGGTGGGGTGCGACATAACAGTAGCATCCTACTGATTTTGGCGACTGTCAAGCGATGCGCACGTTGGCGGGCGTCCGAAAGCCGCCCGTCCGCTAATGGTCGCGAACTGCCGACAGGGCCCGCGCCGGAACTCGCCAGGCCCAGCCTAGCCTCGCCAGAAGCCGACGTAGCGATGGGCTTCTCAAAGCTAAGGCAGCTTCCGCTTTGCTGATATTGGAACCAACATAATCGCACCCGTAGAAGCCGGAGGCGACAGCTGAAATCGGCGTACGTAGCACCTAGTTGAAACATAGTTCGCGACTATTGAGTTTTGGCATTTAGTGAACAGCCCGAGTCCAGTCGTCTCATATAGGGCGCCTCGTTAGAAAGGACTTCGCGCCATTCGTCGGGCGTGAGCGGCAACGCCGGGACTTCGGAGCTGTAGTACTGGGTCAGATCCATCCCCTTGATCCAGTCTGACGCTGGCAGGAAACGCTGCAGGCCGATCCGGCGCATCAGGCCCGCCAAGGCTTGGTCATCGGAAAGCGAAGCTTTGCGGTCCGGCAGGTCGGGCACGTAGGCCAAGTCAAACAGAAGATTGCGGGTTCCTGCGGGGTCGCTCCCGATCGCCTCGGCGAAAGCACTCAGGGCCGAGAGGGTCTGAGCGTCGACGCCGCCCCATCCACCAGCATGGGCGATTTGCACCGTCACGCCACGCGCGCGAGGCAGGATCTGGTTCAGGAACTGCTCGACCGCTTTGCCGCCGTAGTTGGGGTCCCGATTCCGCAGATGGACAACGATCGGAAAGCGGGCTTCGTTCGCCGCTTCGAAGACGGCCCCCAGGTTCGCCATCTGCGCGGGCGAATTGAAGTCGAAGCCTGAGTTGGCGAGGTGCAGTTTCAGGCCTGTCGCGCCGCCGGTTCGGGCCCAATACCGAATTTCGTCCAGGGCGTTCGGGCTGTTTGGATTGACGCTGATGAAGGCCGCCAAGCGGTCGCAGCTGAGCCTCGCCTGCTCGACCACGTAGGCGTTCTCGGCCCGCGTTTCCGGCGCCAGCAGGTTGGGCGGTTCGGCGACCTCAGGGGAGCCGATCATATAGGCCGTCGAGAGCAGCGCGCCGCGTCCGATCCCGGCCGCGTCGAGCGACCGCAACGCATCGGCTCCGGTCGAGGCTTTGAGACCATCGCTGTCACAGCCGTCTTTCTCGGCGATATTCTTGCAGAACTTCCTTTCGATCTCGACCGACAGGGGCGAAGCGATGTGCATGTGATGATCGGCGGCTGCAAAACGGGGGGTGACGGCCGTCGCGGCGTTCAGAGCTAGCGTCGCCCCAGGGAGTGCTGCGCTCGCCAGGACGGCAGAGAAAACGCAAGCCCTGGCGCGCCCCGCGGCGACCCTGCTCACAGCTTGTAGTCGAACGTCAGGCCGAAGGTGCGCGGCCTGACGAGGTATTGGCTGAGCTGGCCATAGTTGAATGCTGTGGCGACCCCGTGGGAATCGCCGATATTTTCAACGAACGCGGTGACTTCGATACCGCGGACTCGAGCGCTGGCTCTGATGTCCACGAGGTTGTATTCGCCTTGTTGGGTTCCTGGCTGACCGAATATCCCGGGGGCGCGCGAGACGTAGCGCTCCGACAGCACCAGCGCAGGCCTCAGTGGAGCATCCTCCCATCGATACGAAAGGGTGTTCGAAATGGTCCACTTGGATGCCCCTGGCAGGGTGGCGCCCTTGGGTGCAAGGCCGCTCGGCAGTTCGAGCGGCGTCTCAAGGGTCGCGTCCAGATAGGTCAGGTTCGACTGCAGGGCGAAGCCCCGGACCGGCCGCCAGGTTACGGCCTCCTCGACGCCATAGTTGGTTGCCCTGCCGGCGTTCGCGGCGTAGCCCAGCCCGGTTGAGGTGTCGAGCCGCACCTGGATGTTGCTCCAGTTGATATAGAACAGGGTCGTATCGATGAGCAGCGTGCGGTTCAGCAGCGTAAGGCGGCTGCCGAACTCGTAGTTCATCAAGCTGTCGGGTCTGAATTTGAGCGGAATATTGGCGCCAAATGCGGTGGGGTTGCCGCCGCCGAAGCGGAAGCCCTCGGACACCAACCCATAGGCCATGAAGGAGTTGCTGGGGGTCCAGGTGATCGAACCCTTCGGCGTGAAGCCGCTGTATTCGCTGGAGACGCTCGTCTCCGATTCAGTGACGATGTTGGCGGGGTCCGATGCGATGAGTTCGAAGAGGCCCTGGTTGATGTTTCTATTGGTGGATTTCTCATCATAGAGGCGGCCGCCAAATGTGAATTTCCACTCATCGTTGAGGTGGTAGGAGGCCTCACCGAAGAGCGCGCTCTCCTGGCCATGAAAGATGAAGCCGTCGTTCTCGAACTGATCGCCGCTGGTGATTTGCTGCCCGATCGTCGAGCCGTAGACGGAGCCGTACAGAGAATCGATGTTCGCGGCGGCGTTGGGCGCGTCCAAAGCCTCGAAATTCCGTTCGCGCGTGTCGTCATGGTAGAGACCGACCAGATAATCTATGCGGCTTCCCGGCTTGGAGGTCAGTCGGACCTCGAACGTACTGCCATCGCTTCCAGCGTAGCTCGGTGAAGGGACCGGCGAGAGGACGCCGTTGAAGATCGGCGCGATATCCGATGTGAGATCCTGGCTGAAGAGTTCCTTTTTCCTGTGATAGGCCGCGCTCAGCGTAAGGGTCGCGAAGCTGAGATCTTCATCCACCCGGATATTGTGGATCTCGGTGGTGAAATTGGCCGGTTCCGCCGTCGGGGTGTTCTTCTTGTACGGTCCAGCTATGTCAGGTTCCTGATAGCCCTGATCCGGAGTGTCCTGCGTCTGCAGCAGGTAGAGATAGTTGACGGTGGTGCGGGCGTTGGGTCTCCAGGTTGCTTCCAGCCGGCCGCCGCGCGTGAGGGTGTTATTAACGTTCCTTTGCCCCGTGCCGATGTTGGCGATGAAGCCGGGTTCCTGCCGGTAGACGAACACTCCACGAACGGCCAAGACGTCCTCGACTAGCGGCAGATTGACCATCACCTTCCCAGAACCGCCACCGCTTCCATGCTGCGTCCCCTCGAAGGTGCTCTGGACATGGACATCGTAGCGCCGCAGATCGGGCTTCATCGTCTGATAGTTGATGACCCCGCCCAGCGAGCCGGAGCCGTAGAGCGTGCCCTGAGGCCCGCGCAGCACCGTTACGTTGTCGACGTCGAAGGCGTCGATGTCGGGCGTTCCCGCGCTGAAGTAGGGATCTGTCAGCGGAACATCATTGATGAAATACCCGGTTGTGCCCTGGCCTTGATCGTTTTCGGTCGTTGTCGAGACGCCGCGGATGGTCGCCGTGGAGTAGCCCTCCGCTCCGGCGTTGAAGCTGACCCCCGGCACGCGATTGAGATAGTCCGAGAAGGATTCGGCGCCTAAGGTCTCGAGTTCGCCGGCGGTGACCGCAGAGATGGATGCGGAGATCGACCTCAGGAGTTCCGGGCGTTTGTTGGCGGTGACCACAATCTCCGAGATCTGGCTCGGCGCCGCGTCACCCTGTGCCGTGTTAGCGCCGGCGGCGCTCTGAAAACGGACGACGGCCGTTGTGTCGTTGATCTGGACGATTTCTAGGCCAGTGCCGGAGAGCAGCGTCTTGATAGCGTCGGCGTCGCTCAGGCGCCCGTGGACGCCGGGAGATTTGGCTTGGGCGGCGGCGTCATAGGGAAAAATCAGCTGGAGACCTGTTTGGGCGGCGAAGGCCTTCAAGGCTTCCGCGGCGCTTTCCGGCGGTATGTTGAACTCATGCGTCGCGCCGGCGATGGCGACCGCCGACCAAAGACTCCCCGCCGCCATCGCCGCGCCGCCCAGCAGTAGACGTCGAACGCCACTCGCCTTGCCGGAATTGTATTTCGCCATGCCTGCCCCCGTCATGTTTGGCGCTGTCCAAACCTTGACGAACGAGGCGGCGATTTCCGCTATCCCTCAGCGGCTGATTTCCAAGGTGTCGTCTTGATGGCGCAGTTTCAGATCGAAGGCGCGGGCCGTGCTCGCGGCGAAGGCGTCCGGGCTGTCGATATCGTAGCCTCCCCCAATCCGTAGCGCTGCGACCTCAGGCGCAACCGAAAGCTTGGTGCGGTTGTAGCGGTTGAACTCGGCCACCACCTCGCCCAGGGTCTGGCCGTCGAATTCAAGGCGGCCGGTTCGCCAGGCCACCGTGCGCTGAACTTCCGCGGGCATTGGTCGAACAGACCCGACAACTTCGCCAGCCTGGATGTCGGCGACGTCGCCGGCATTGGCGGCTTCAGATCGACCGCTCTGCCCCGGCAGCGGCACAGTTCCAACCACGACCGCGACCCGCGCCCCCTGGGGCGTCAGCCGCATGTCGAAGGTGGAGCCTGAGGTTTGGAGATTGAGCGATCCGGCCGACAGGTGAATGGGCGGCGCGCCCGATCGTGAAGTAACGAGAACCTCGCCGCGGGTGAGGCGCACCAGGGCGCCCGAGCGTCGGCGCCGGACCTCGACCCTGGAATCAGTGTTCAGGGTCAAGCTCTGCCCCTGTCCGAGCTCAATGACGCGCCGCTCGCCGACCTGGGTCGCATAGGAAACCGTGGGATCCGCGGTCGCGACGACAAGAATGATCGCACCCGCCGCGGCTGCGGCCGAGATCAGCCATCCGGGCTTCATCTGCATTGGGGTGTTGGTGGGCTTGGGCCTCGCCGCCGCGGGCTGCAACTGGCCGGAAAGCTCCCAGGCGCCCTTCAGCCGCGCCAGTGCGACAGCATGAGATGGCGACTCGGCGCGCCAGCTCTCGAACGCCTCCTTCAGCGAGGCGTCGCGGTCCGAAGCGTCGAGGCGGGCCAGCCAGTCGGCGGCCTCGGCCATCACCGCTTCGCGATTGCGGTTCGCTTCACCCATGGCCTGGCTTTTTTCCGTTCCAATCCGATCTGCGCCAGCCGATCCGCGCACAGGCGCAAACCCTTGGCGACGTGCTTCTCGATTGTCGAGATCGAGAGGCCAGTATGCGCCGATATCTCCGCCGGGGACATTCCGTCCAAACGGCGGAGCTTGAACACGCGCTGGCATTGTTCCGGAAGCGCTTCGATGGCGGCGATCACGACCGCAAGCGCGTGCCGGTCGTCCAGGCGCTCTTCGGGCCCCGGCTCATCATCGGCGGCTTGGAAGAACGCCGCCGATGCGCTCTCGATCGGCACGATGCGGCTACGCCTCAGCTGATCCAGCGCCAGGTTGCGCGCGATCTGATGCACAAGGGCGACGGGGCGATGCGCCGATCGCCAGATCCCGGTTTCGATCAGGCGCTCATAGGCGGACCAAAGAAGGTCTTCCACATCAGAGTCCGAATAGACCAGAGCGCGAAGACGAGAGCGGAGCGCCGGTTCGAACGGCGCGATTTCCCGCAAATACCAGTTTTCGAAGGCCTCAGTCATGTGGCGACGAAGGCTGCAGTTGATGGGCCATCTATGTCAAGCGAGGCGCGCAAGCACCATCTCGCCGGACGCCGTCGCCAAGTGCGGTCGTTGAGGACGCTCGATCTGAGGCTCCGCCGGTTCCCAACAGTCGACATTGCAACCGGCAGCGCACCCGGTGCTCAAGCATCGAGCGCCCGAACTATCCAAATTCAGTGAGGTGCGTAGGGTTTCAGCGCCACCAGTTGCCCGCGGGTTCTTGGACCTCCCGTAAATGCTCCGCCGTCAGTCACGACATAAAGTGTATCTCGATCGGCGCTCGTGGCGCCGAACACGGCGTCCCTCGCCCCGATAATCGCCTGGCGCTTGTCGACGATTACGGAGCGGCGACCGTCTGGCCCGACCTTGACCAGCGTGTTGTAGAGGTGCGTGGTGAGGAAGAGGGAGCTGTCGCGTCCAATGGCGAAGTCATCGCCGGGGATGCCTGACGCCAACTCCTTAGGCGATCCCTGCGCGACGCAAGGAGCTCTCGGAATAAGACTGATCCGCTCGAAGCTCGGAGAGATCACATGACGCGCGCCGGACACATGGTTGCGGCCGGCCAAGCGCGCTGCGCAGCGGGGACCAGTTCCGTGGGCCTACTTTGGGAAGCGCGGAGGTGGAGCCGGAACATCAGGGATAAAATAGGCCGCCGCCGGCGCTGCAAGCAAAATAAGGGCGAGCGGCCTGCTGAGATAGACCACCGGAATAGCTGCGCCGGTGGCAAGCATGGCGGCGAAATTTTTAAATTGGTGCCGCCGGGCTGGGCCAGCGATCTGTTGAGCGTCAAAATTGCGGCGCGTCAGATCCCTGGCCAGCAGCAGGTAGGCGAACGCGACGACTTCCGACAAACCTGCGTATACCGCGATTGGAAAGGCTGTACCGCGCATCGCGCCGAGATAGGCCGTGGCGAACGGGAACAGCGAGAGCCAGAACAACAGATGCAGGTTAAGCCAGAGGGTGGTCGGGCCGACCCGCCTGGCTGCCTGCAAGAGGTGATGATGATTAACCCAGTAGATTGCCACTAGGACGAATGACAAGGCGTAGGAAAGCAGGACAGGCCATAACGCCAGCAAGGCCGAAGGCTCGCCGCTCACTGGCGGCCTCAGATCGAGCACCATGATCGTGATGATGATCGCGATCACGCCGTCACTGAAGGCCTCCATCCTCCCCGCGTCCATCGAAAGCCCTTTGTGCCGCGCTAGAAAGGCTATGATTGGGGGCGCCGAAGCTGCCTAGAGCTTTGAGATGATCTCGTCTGCCATGATCTTTTGCGCCTTCTGACCTTCAGCGGTGCTGAAGTCGTTGGCCAGTTCGGTCACCACCTGATTGACGACCGACACCTCGGCTCCGGCCTTGCGGAGCCGCGCATAGGTCATTTCATCACCTTGGGTGCTTGTGGTGCCGCAGGCGTCGGCCACGACCAGCACCTCGTAGCCGAGCTTGAGCGCGCTCGTGGCCGCCCAATACATACAGATGTCGGTCGTCAACCCCGCAAGAATGATTTTCTTCCGCCCGAGCGCTGCGACACCCTGTTGGAGCCGGGCGTCATCCCAACAGTCGAGCTGTCCGCCTCTCGCATAGCGATGCGCATAGGCCTCCGGTGCGATTTGCTGCAGATCGGGAATGGTCGGCCCGACCTGCTGCTCAACCGTGGTGGTAAGGATAAGAGGCATATCATATGCCAGCGCCATCTTGGCCAGCACGCGACAGCTGGTGACGACTGTTTCCTTTGGAATGCTCTTGACCCAATTGACGGTGCCAGTCTGGTGATCGACCAACATAATCAAGCTGTTACGGGTAGAGAATCCGTTCGTATTCGCCGTCATGGCGCGAGATGAGGTGGTGGACGCCGCGATGGCTGTCGACACGGCGACCAGGGGGGCGAAGGCGAATACTTTACGGCGATCGAAGAGCGGCATTGGGCGTCCTTAGGTCCGATGGCTTGACGGCGTAGGTTGCCTCACCGCTACATCGTCCCGCGAGCGGCATGAACGCTTGAGTTTGGATTTCATAATTCCACAAGAGGGACAAAGCCGATGGGTGAGGTGCTCCGCGACATGGCGTTGTTTGTCGAAGTCGCGAAGCTCAGGAGTTTTCGCCGCGCGGCGGAGGCGTTGGGAATGCCCACTTCCACACTCTCACGGAGAATCGCCGAGCTTGAGTCGGCTGTCGGCGCACGCCTTTTGAACCGGACAACCCGCTCAATCGAACTGACTGAGGCTGGCGCGGTCTACTACGCGCGCTGTCGCGAGATCGTGGAGGCGGCTCGGGTCGCGCACGAACAGCTCGGGGACCTGATCGACATGCCGCGCGGCCGGCTGCGCGTGTCGACCACCGCCGAGTTCGCCAGGCTTTTTCTTGGGCCTTTGGTTGCCGACTACGCTGCGCTCTATCCAGATGTCGCGCTCGAGCTCGATATGCAACCGCACAAGGTCGATCTGATCGCCGAGAACTATGATCTAGCGTTGCGTATCGGCGCCCAGCCGGACTCGAGCATGATCGCCCGACGCCTCGGTATGGTGCGCGTCGCCCTCTTTGCGGCGCCGCAATATCTTGAGGCCGCAGGTGAACCGCGAGGGCCAGACGATCTTTCCCGGCATGCCGTGATCTGCAACCTGAATAGCCCCAACGCCAACCTTTGGTCGCTGAGCAATCTCGATCGCAGCGTCGAGGTCGAGGTCTCTACCCGGCTGCAGGTCAACAACTTCGGTTTCATGCGCCAGCTCGCGCTCCTCGGCCTTGGGATCACGACCCTCCATGAGCCGATGGTCGAAGCCGATGTCGCGGCAGGCCGGCTGCGACGCGTGTTGCCAGATTGGCTGTTTCGCGAGGCCCCCGTCTACGCCCTGACGCCTAGCCGGCTTTTGCCAGCCAAGACCCGGCTGTTTTTGAAGATTCTGACCGAACAGATTTCCCCGCGGCTGCAGGCCACCTTTCCCGTCGGCGGCTAGCCGCCACTCGTTTATCCCGCGAACGGGATAGAGCTTTTCATTTTAGCCGATTATCCCGCGGGCGGCGGTCGTCTAGCTCTGTCCCGAGCGACGGGAGCGCGGCCAATGCCTGCAGTGATCGATCCGACCGCGACGGTCTTCACCCTGGTCAATACATTCCAGGTTGATCCATCGTCTCAGCCGAAGCTAGCAGCCGCTTTAAAGACGTTCACCGAGCAGTTCGCCACCTCCCAGCCTGGTTTTATCGGGGCGGCGGTCCATATGAGCTTGGACGGAGCGCGAGTGCTCAACTACGTTCAGTGGCGTGCTAAAGAAGATCTGGATGCGGCCTTGGGCTCGCAAGCCGGCCAGGCGCATCTCGCAGAGGTCGCGCGCCTTGCCCTGCGCATCGATCCAGTACCCTACCATGTCTATTTTGTTGGCGCTGAAGCATGAAATCGGCGCTGCTGGCGCTGTCGCTATTCGCGGCGTCATGGGACTGCGCGTGGGCGTCTGAAGCGCCCGCGCCGTCCTCGCCCTTCCGATACGATGACGACCTTTCGCTCTATCGGAACGGCCATCAGGATGATCTTTTTCATCAATTGAAGGCTCTGCCGCTTGGCGAAGACGCGATCCTCTCCCTGGGCGCAGACCTTCGAGAGCGAGTGGAGACGAGCAACGCTACGCTCCTGGGGCTCCGCTATCGTGGTCGTCAAACCTACGACCTGCATCGGCTTCAGGTGTACGGCGACCTGCGACTGGAGCCAGATGTTAGGGTCTTTGTACAACTGGGAAACTATGAAGAGATAGGCAGAAAGCCGGGGCCGATACCCACCGACGTCGATCGGCTGGATCTGTCTCAAGCTTTCGTCGACATCGGGCGCGATGTGGCCGGGGGGCATGCCGCCCTGCGGCTGGGCCGGGCGGAAATGAGTTTCGACGAAGGCGCACTTATCGGCCTTCGCGATGGGCCTAACGTGCGTCAGGTCTGGGATGGCGCACGACTGACCTATGTCGTAGGGCCTTGGCGATGGGACGCCTTTGCGGTCCGGCCCGACGCGGTCAAGCCGGGTGACTTCAACGACCATGCGCTGGCGGGACAATCTCTAGAGGGCGTCCATCTCACGCTCGCGCGGCGGGGCCCCTGGGCCGTGGACGCTTTCTACTATCACGTTCGCAATCCCTTGGTGTCGATCCTCGGCGCCGCCGGTCCGGAGCGGACCGATACGCTCGGAGCCCGCCTGCGTGGCGGCGCTGGAGCCCTAAGCGGCTCCGTCGGCCTTATCGGTCAGACTGGATCGGCCGCCGGTCGGCCCGTGCGGGCATTCGCCGCACACGGAGATGTCGGTTGGCGCTTTGATGATGTTTGGACGCCAAATCTATCGGTCCGGGCAGACGTGCTCAGCGGCGGCGACAATAGCAGGCATGTCACAACCTTCAACGCGCTCTACCCCAACGTTGCGTACTCGACCGAAGCGACGATTGAGGCGCCCGCCAATCTGATCGAAACCGGCTTGGTTGCGGAAGCCAGCCCGATCCGCCCGGTGACGCTGCAATATACCTTGGAAGGCCTCTGGCGCTTCTCGGTGAAGGACGCCTTCTACGCCGCGCCCTTTGCCCCGCTGGTTCGGCCCAACGGGGCCGGTGATCGCTACAGTGGGATCGAACAGCAGGTCAAATGCGCTTGGCGGATCAATGCAGTCGCCACCCTGACCGCAGCGCTGGCCCACTTCTCGGCCGGCGCCTTCATCCGCCACGCCGGCGGGCGCGATGAAGACTTTGCGATGACGTCGCTATCCCTTCGTTTCTGAAAGGACGCCAGATATGAACTTGCGTACCCTAGCACAGGTTGGCTCCCTCCATCGGCAAGGGCCGATCACCCGGTTGATCAGCCCGGAGGACCTTGGTGAGGCGCTGAAGCCATTCATCTTCCTAGATTATTTTGCCGGGGAGATCTCGCCTGGATTCGGCTTTCCAATGCATCCCCATTCCGGCATCGCCACCTTAACTTGGCAGCCAGGCTGCGATGTCCGCTACCGCGATACGACAGGAAAAGACGGCACGCTTAAGGCTGGCGGCCTTGAGTGGATGAATGCAGGCGGCGGCGCTTGGCACCAGGGCGTTCTTCTCGGCCAGGGCCGGGTGATGGGCTTCCAGCTTTGGGTGGCGATGCCGCCGGGCGTCGAGAGCGGTCCTCCGCTTGGCCAGTATGTCGCGCCCACCGATGTACCGATTTTGGCAGCCGAGGGCGTTGAGATCAAACTCTTCCTCGGCCATCTTCGCTTGGCGGAAAAGATTGCGATCAGCCCCATCACCTCGCATCAGGTCATGAACTATTTCACTGTCTCGCTCGCGCCTGGGGTTCGATGGAGGTACGCCCCGCCCGTCGCACACGATGTGGCTTGGGCGTTCGACTACGCGGGCGATGTTCTCATGCAAGGCGCGCGCGCTCCAACGGGCGGGGTCAAGGTGTTTGCAAGCAGCGGCGACATGCAATTCGAAGCAGGAAGTAGGGGAGGATCTATTTTGGTGGGCTCCGCGGTCCGACATCCCCATCCCCTGGTCATCGGCCCTAGCTCGGTTCACACCAGTCGAGAGGCGCTGGACCAGGGCCTCGCTCAGATCGAGAGCGCAGGTTCGCACCTTCCAGCGGCTTTAGAATTTCACCGCTAGCGAGAGCTACCAGTGCGTTCAGAGCGCGTACGCAAATTCAAGTGGAAAAGACTTTTCCCGCCGAGAGCCGCCCTTCTGAGCAGCAGGGCTACAGCGAGGTCAGCCACCCGATTCCGGACATTTGGAATCGGCAACGGTGGGTGGAGAACGGACGCGCTGCGCTCACAGCTTCGCCGATTTAGTCGCGGTCGCACCCATGAATGAGAGCGATACCGCTGACGCCCGCCCCTGATAGAACGTCGCACCGGATAAGAATAGGTCGAGCCAGAGGTAGGTCAGAGTCAGCATAGTCGCCGTCAAAGTGCCGGCAATAAGCAATCGCGGCCGCGTGAATGTCACGGGAGGCCTCCGCCTCCAGTGACCAGCGTAGCAGGTTCGCATTGCAGCCGCTCGGCGTCCGAATTTACTTCGGCTTTGGGTCGCCCTCGACCTGCAGGTCCCGTTCCGGAAATCTCCGTTGCCGGCCGTTGGCGCCGGAGCGCTTTTCAACGGCGAAAAACCGCACCGGTCCCAACGGTCGCTCATGGCGCCGAACCGCCATTCCGGCCGTCTGTCGAGGGTGCCAGCCACCCGCTGCGACGCTAAGTGCGATCCACCAGGCGCTTTAGGCGCCACAGTGTCCAACCTTTGCTGAGCGAAAAAGTCCGCCTCAAATTGAACGGACTGACCCTTAGATCCGCTTGGGGTCCGGGGCACTCTTCCTCCCAATGTGAAGGCGGCGCCTGCGCTCCATGCGCAGCGATAGCCAGCCTCGGGGCAGGGGGTGAAATGGCCAGGACCACGATGCAACGCGACGAAGCGATCAATGCCCGCCTATCGGCGCGAGCCCTGCAGTTTCTGGCGGCCACCGCCTCAGGCTTGGTGCTGGCGGCGCCAGCCATGGCGCAATCCATCTCACCAGGCGGCGACGCCGCCAACGGGAGTCAGACAAACCAGAGCACCGTCTCTGAGATCATCGTTACCGCACAAAAGCGCCAGGAAACGGCGAACTCGGTGCCGATGTCGATTACAGCTGCGACGGGCAATCAACTTCGAGTGGCCGGGATCGGCCAGCCCAAGGACCTCGTCAAGATCACGCCGGGCTTTAGCTACGCAGATTCGTATGTGGGCTCACCGATCTACACCCTGCGCGGGGTTGGGTTCAGCGACATCAGCCTTGGCGGCCGCCCAACGGTCAGCATCTACACGGACGAGGCGCCGATACCCTTCGCCATTGAAACGCGCGGCGCGAGCCTCGACCTGGAGCGCGTCGAGGTCCTCAAGGGGCCGCAGGGCACGCTTTTCGGCCAGAACGCGACCGGGGGCGCCATCAACTACATCGACGCCAAACCGACTGAGTCCCTTAAATATGGCTTCGACGGCAGTTATGGCCGGTTCAACAGCCTGGACGTCGATGGATTCATTAGCGGCCCCCTCGCGGCGAACCTCACCGGCCGCATCGCGTTCGACCATACCCAGAACGACGATTGGCAGCGCAGCTACACCACAGGCGCGACCAATGGCGCCGGGGAATTCAACAATGCCCGGATCATTCTGGCGTGGATGCCCACCGGCCGCTTGAAGGTTCAGCTGAACGTCAACGGATGGGTGGACAATTCGGACACTCAGGCTAGCCAGCTGGTCGCCATAACGCCGAGCGCACCGGCCGCGGCGGCGCTGGTTCCGGGCCTTCTGACCTATCCCCTGTCGCCGATGAACGCTCGCGCCGCCGACTTCAATCCCGGCGCCGACTATCACAAGAACAACAACTTCTTTCAAACGAACGTCAGGGCGGATTATGATCTGACCGACAAGTTGGTCGTGACCTCGATCACATCATTCAGCCACTACGCCGAACACCAACTTCAGGACATCGACGGGACTACACTTTCAAACCTGACGGAGTTCGTCAGGGGCGACATCACAAGCTACTCTCAGGAACTGCGGCTCGACGGCGATCCGACGCCGAAGCTCCATTTCGTGGTCGGCGCCGACTATGCGAACGATCGGGTCTACCAGAAGGATCACACAAACTTTCCGCAAAGCACCACGGCGTTGACCTTCGTGCCGCTCGGCTTGCCGTTGTTCTCAGATTTCAGCAACTTCGGGACGCAGCAGGAGGAGACCTATGCCGTATTCGGCAACCTCGATTACAAGATTTCGGACGCGGTGAAGGTCTACGGCGGCGTGCGATACACCGAAGCGGACAATCATTTCATCAGCTGCTCCGCTGACAGCGGCGACGGGATCGCGGCCTCGGATTTTGGACCCTTCCAGGATTATGTGCGCTCCCTGGCGGGGCTTCCGCCCAATCCGGCGATCGCGAAAGGCGGCTGCATCACCGCAAACGCGCTTTATGCTCCTGTCCTGGTGGACGAGACCCTCAATCAGAATAATGTCTCCTGGCGCTTCGGGGCGGAATGGACGCCTATCCGCCGCACCTTGCTCTACGCCAACGTCAGCAAAGGCTATAAGGCCGGCGGTTTTCCCGATCTTGGCGCGACAACAGCGACCCAATACCTTCCGGCGTCGCAGGAATCGATTCTGGCCTATGAAGCAGGCTTTAAGACCACGCTCATCGACCGGACGCTTCAACTCAATGGCGCGGTCTTCTACTACGACTATCGCGACAAGCAGATCCTAGGCCGGGTGCTCGACCCCCTGTTCGGGCCGCTGCTGAAACTCATAAACGTGCCGAAATCCGACATCAAAGGCGCGGAGCTGCAGATCGCCTGGGCGCCGATCGACGGGCTCAACGTCACCGCGGGGGCGTCCTACATCCACTCCGAGGTTCTGGACAATTTCTCGAACTACGACTCCAACGGACAGGTGGTCGACTTCGGGGGAGAGGCGTTTCCTAACACGCCGAAGTGGCAGCTCGTGTCGGCCGCGGACTACAAGTGGCGGCTGGATGACCGGTTGGATGCGTTCGTCGGCGGAAACGTCACGTACCAATCCAAGACCAATAGTGAGCTCGGCAACGTCCCGCTACTGGCTCTCAAAGCCTATACCCTCGTGGATTTGCGCGCTGGCGTGCAATCTGCGGATGGGGCGTGGAGGCTCTGGGTTTGGGGTCGCAACGTCGGCGATGTCTACTACTGGACGGCCGCAAGCCGCGATACCGACACAACGACCCGCTTTGCCGGCATGCCTCGCACTTTCGGTGTGACGATGTCCTACCGCTACCAATAGGCCTTGCGCCCATCGACAGCCCGGAGCTTCTCTTGGACTTGCAATTGAGCGCTCATTACTCGCGTCGACCTGACATAGAACGCGCTTTCGAACACCTGGCGGCGGGCGCCCAGCCCGGCTCGTCAGAGGACCCGATCGCCGCCATGCGGGCTTTTGTTGACCGCTACGGGGACGTTGAGGCGAGAGGACCGCTGTCAGCAAAGGAAGTGCTCCCCACCCGCATTGGCGATGTGCCAGCCGAGTGGATCGTGCCGCACCAACTTCGCGGGGCCGACCGCATCGTTCTGCTACACGGCGGCGGATGGGTGGCCGGCGGGTTGGAAAGCCATCGCCCGATGGCCGCCGTCCTGGCGGAGCTGAGCGGCCTGGCCGTATTGCTGGTCGGCTACCGTTTGGCTCCAGAGCACCCGTTCCCTGCCGGCTTGGACGACTGTCGCGCTGCTTATGCCTGGGCATGGAATAACGGGCCGAGCGGACCGGATCCCGCAAGCCAAGTCTTCCTCGTGGGCGATTCAGCCGGCGGCAACCTGTCCGCGGCCGTCTGTGTCGAGGCTATTGCGAGCGGCGCCGCCATTCCGAGCCGACTGGTGCTAATGTCTCCAGCACTGGATGGATCGGCCAATCCTGCGCGCGGGCCGGAAGCCTCGGCGAACGGCGACCAAGCGTCGCTTGAGGCGATGATGTCGCTCTATCTGAAAAGCCGTGACCAGATCGACAATCCTTGCGTGTCTCCCCTCATGGCCGCCCCGGACATTCTGGCCCGCTTCCCCCCGACATTGATCCAGGCCAGCAACGCCGAGTTTCTGGTGTGGGACGCAGGAGAGTTCGCCCGCCGTCTGATCAACGGCGGCGTTCGCGTGAACCTCAGCATTTGGCCGGCGATGCCGCATGTCTGGCAGGCGTTCTTGAACCTGTTGCCCGAGGCGCGCGAGGCGTTGGACGAAGCCGCCGGCTTCCTCACCGCGCGAACGCCTGCATCTTGATTGCAAGGCGAACTAAGCGTCTCCTCAGTCACATCGCCCTGTCGATAACCGATGGCGGTCCTGCCCAAGGAGCAGGGATGTCCGTGGAATTGTGCAGTAAGGCAACGCCGCCGAGCCGTCAGATCGGCGTGCATTCGGCTTACGTCGCCGCTTTGATCGGCCGGGGGACGCTGGAGCAAATCCTTGCTCGGCTCGATCGCGTCGCCGGATCGCACAGCCAAGGCGAGACGATCGATTTCGTCACCGCATGGAAGGTTCTGAACTCCAACGTCGAAACCATGGCTGATGAAGGACATCGCCTATCCAACACCGCGGTGCCGACGGGGAATTTCGAGTTGCTCATCGCCTCGATGGTGCAGGGAACCTCACTCGCCGACGGGCTGACGAGGATGGTCAGCGGCGCCCGCATCCTTCGTCCCGACTTGGACTTCCAAGTCTCGGTGCGGCAAGGGTGTGCGCAGCTTACGGTTCGATTTTCGAGCGGGGAAACCCTCGCTAAGGCAGTTTATCTCGAGGCGCTCATAACCGTGATCCATTGCGCGGTGCGCTGGGGTCTCGAGCAAGCCGTTGACCCCATCCGCGTGCGCGGCCCAGGAATCATTGCGGCGAACCACGGTTCATGGCTCAGTCTTTTTGGACCCCCGGTGCAGAGAAAAGGGGAGGGGGTATCTGTCGTCTACCCAGCGGATGCGAGCGCTGCACCCTTCCGGCAACACGCGTTCGGACGTTGGCATGACGCGACGTTTCACGAATACGTACGCCTCGTGTCGAGGTTCGAGGCCGATCGCCCGGCGCGGTTGTCGCCGACCGTGCAACAGGTCCGTGAAGCGCTGCTCAAGGGCGCGCAGGGCCAGGTGGACGTAGCAAAACAAATGGCGATGAGCGTGCCGTCCCTGCGCCGACGTCTCACTGAGGAAGGCGCTTCATTTCGGGGAATCCAGACCTCACTCCGCCGCGAAGCGGCGGAGGTGATGCTGATCAGTGACAAATCGGTTGAAGAAATCGCTACCGAGCTTGGTCTTGCCGATTCCCGTTGCTTCAGGCGGGCCTGTAGAGCCTGGTTCGGCGGCTCGCCCTCGGATGTGCGACGGGCCTTGCGGCTGGCGTCCTTGAGCCAAGGTACCCCAGCGGTACGGTGAGCGAAAAGGTCCGGGTCGAACCGAGCGGATCCGCCCTTTCGCGTCGATCGTCGACATGCGCCCTTTGGGAGCAAGGAGACGCTCATGCAGGACTTCAACGGCAAGGTCGCGTTGATCACGGGCGCGGCAAGTGGAATTGGCTACGCCATTGCCGAAGTGCTCGGCGAGTCGGGGGCAGCTTTAAGCTTGGTCGACATCGAAGCAGGCGCTTTGGCGAAGGTCGAACACGAATTTCTAGCGCGAGGATGGTCGGTGCTCAGTCAAACCGCCGACGTCTCTTCGTTTGACGCCGTCCATGCGGCGGTGAAATCCACGGTGCACCGCTTCGGCCGCATAGACATAATCTGCAACAACGCTGGCGTTGGACTGGAAGGACCTGTGGAGTCCTGGACCGACGCTGGCTGGAGCTGGGTTCTGGGAGTGAACCTCATGGGCGTCGTCAACGGCGTCCGCGCCGCCACGCCCTTTTTCAAGGCGCAGAACAGTGGCCATATACTGAATGTCGCGTCGATCGGCGGTCTGACCGCCGCCGCGAACCACGGTCAGTATGGAGCCAGTAAGTTCGCTGTCGTCGGGCTATCGCAGAGCCTGCGCGACGAGTTGGCGCCGCACGGCGTCGGCGTCACCGTCCTGTGTCCGGGTTTTGTCAAAAGCCGTATCGCCACAAGCGCGCGGAATGCCCCGGGCGACCTGCCGGCGCGGCAAGCTTGGCTCATGGAAACCGGGTTCACGGGACCCGCCAAAGAGCTTTTCCAGATGATCGAGCGGCGGGTCGACACTGGTCTTGACGCACGCGCGGTCGGCGAAATGGCCCTGCGGGGTCTGCGCACCAACGCCTTCATCGTCCTGACCGAAAGAGAATTTCTCCCTGACATCGAGCGCCGCCAGAAGGCTGTCGCAAAAGCGATTGCCGTTCTGGGCCAGTGGCCCACGCAACCCCAAGCTCAGGCTCAAACCCATGGCTGAGTTCGACCTGGTCGTTCGGGGCGGGCGCGTCGCTGATGGGCGTGGCGGCGAGCCTTACGTCGCCGACATAGGGATTAAGGACGGCGTCTTCACCACGATCGGAGCAAATCTGACGAAAGGCGAGGCGGAGATCGACGCCGCCAATCGCCTGGTCACGCCCGGCTTCGTCGACATCCATACCCACTACGATGGCCAGGCCACTTGGGACTCCTATCTCGCGCCGTCGAGCTGGCACGGTGTGACTACGGCGGTCATGGGTAACTGCGGCGTCGGCTTCGCGCCGGTCCGGCCTGAAGATCGTGATCGGCTGGTCGAAGTGATGGAAGGCGTCGAGGACATTCCCGGCGCGGCCTTGCATGAGGGTCTGGCCTGGAATTGGACAGGTTTTCCAGACTATCTCGACGCGCTGGAGCGCCGACCGCACGACATCGACATTGCCGCACAGCTCCCCCATGCGGCGCTTCGCATTTTCGTCATGGGCGAGCGCGGGGCGCGCCTTGAGATGGCGACAGACGACGATATCGCCCAGATGCGCAGGCTCGCTCGCGAAGCGATGGAAGCAGGCGCTCTAGGGTTCACCACCTCCAGGACGCTCAACCACCGAACCAAGCGAGGCGATCCGACGCCCTCGCTGCGGGCAGCGGAAGCGGAGCTGACGGGGATCCTCCAAGGGCTTGATGACGCTTCGGCGGGCGTATTCGAAATGATCTCCGACTTCGACTCGCCCGGCCCCGACGCCGAATTCGGCATCGTGCGACGCCTAGCGCAGCGGTTTGCACGGCCGACTACCTTGTCGCTCGCCCAGGTGCATCACGATCCGGCCGCGTGGAAAATACTGCTCGGTCTAATCGGGGCGGCCGCCGACAACGGTTTGCCCATCAAGGGCCAAGTGGCGCCGCGCCCCATCGGCACCCTGCTCGGGCTGCAGGCCAGTCTGAACCCGTTCTCGGCTCACCCCTCGTTTCGATCGCTCGCGGCCTTGCCGTTCGCGGAAAAAGTCGCCGCACTGCGTCAGCCGGAGTTCCGCGCGCGGCTGTTCTCGGAAAGGCCTGTGGGCCGAGCGGCGGAAGCTGTCGCGCGCTTCAGCGACTTTGAGCGGATTTTCCCGCTGGGCAGCCCACCCAAATACGAACCTGCCCCAGAGAGCTCCATAGCCGCGACGGCTCGGGCGACGGGACGCCAGGTGCTGGAGATCGCTCTGGACCTGATGCTTGAGGAGGAGGGCAGAGGCTTTCTCTTCGCTCCCTTTTCTAATTTTGCAGACCGCAACCTCGAGGCCTGCCGCGCTATGCTAGACAGCCCGCATACGCTCGTCGGCCTTGGCGACGGCGGCGCACATGTCGGCATGATTTCCGACGCGAGCTTTCCAACCTTCCTGCTGAGCTATTGGGGCCGCGACAGGCCTACTGGCCGGTTCGATCTTGCCCATCTCGTCAGGATGCAGACCTTGGATACAGCGCGGGCCGTCGGCCTTCTGGACCGCGGCTGCATTGCGCCCGGATACAAGGCCGATCTCAATGTGATCGATTTCGACAATCTCACGCTGCAAGCGCCGATCATGGTCGATGATCTACCCGCAGGCGGTCGCCGGCTGCTTCAGCGCGCACAAGGGTACGACGCGACCGTGAAATCAGGCGTCGTAACCTACCTGAAAGGGGAGGCGACCGGCGCGCTGCCAGGTCGGCTAGTTAGGGGCGCCCAAAAGGCGCCAGGCCTCTAGCGTGACCGGCTTTACCATGACGGAGAAGATCCTTGCCCGCGCCGCTGAGGGGCGTGCGCTTCGAGCGGGCGACGAGGTGCAGGTTCGACCAGACTTCATTCTCGCCTACGTCTTCGGGGGCTTCGTCAAGTTCCCGCGGCTGATCGCCAAGGAGTTCGGGATCGAACGCCTCGACGCTCCGGAACGGTTCGCACTCTTTCTGGACCACAACATCCCGGTGACCGACGCCCGCCTTGAGGCCCGGATGGCCGAAGTACGCCACTGGTGCGACGCAAAGGGCGTTGAAATTCATGATGGCGCGGGCATCGGCCACGTGGTGGCGTCGGAATCCGGCTACGCTTCGCCTGGGGCGTTCGCCGTCCATTTCGATGGCCATATCAGCCAACTCGGCGCCTTCGGAACGCTGGCGGTCGGTATCCACATCGGGATTTACGAAGCGTTCGCCCGTCCGACCATCGCCTTCACCGTCCCGGAAACTGTGCGTGTGAAACTGACAGGGCAGCTGGCGTCAGGGGTCATGGCGCGCGACCTTATTCATCACCTCATCGCGCAATTTGGCGCCGACTTTTGCAACCGCAAAGTGTTGGAGTTGTCCGGCTCCGGACTGGAGAGCCTGTCTCTGGACGACTTGCAGACCATTACGGGCCTGGCGATGTTTACTGGAGCGCTCACCGCTATCGCGGAACCGACCGAGCGGGTCCGGGACTTTGTACGCAACAGAGCGCGCCTTGTGCTTCCACCGATCGTCAGCGACGCCGATGCTGTCTACGCTGCGGACCTGGTCTGCAATCTCGACAAAGTCGGCCCGCTTGTCGCTGTTCCGCCGAGTTCGGCCACGATCGTGCCCCTGAGCGAGGTCATCGGGCGACCGCTTCAGGTTGGCTACCTAGGCTCGTGCGTTTCCGGGCGCCTGGAGGACCTCCGCATAGCAGCCAGCCTGCTTCGAGGACGTCGGATCAATCCTGGCTTCACGCTCAACGTCGTACCGTCTAGCCGCGAGATCATGGTGCGGGCGGCCGAGGAGGGGCTGATTGCCGAGTTGGCCTCGGCAGGGGCCTTCATTTCCTCGCCGACCTGCAGCTATTGCTACGGCGCGGTAGGCGCCCTCGCCTCAGGTCAGGCGGCGGTTTCAAGCGGTACACTGAACATTCCGGGCCGCATGGGTAGCGCCGAAGCCGAGATATATCTCGCCAGCCCGGCGGTCGTGGCCGCCTCAGCAATCGAAGGTCGTCTCGCAGACCCACGCGGATATCTCGCTCGATGATGCCTATATTGCAGGGACGCGCGGCCTTCGTGTTTGACGAGCCGAACTTCGATGTCGACCGTATTCTGGGCTTCGACGTCATGCGCTCCCACGATACAGAGGCGATGCGCGCGAGCGCAATGGGGGCATTTGACCCCGACTTTCATAGTGTGGTGCAATCCGGTGACCTTCTGGTCGGCGGCGTAAACTTCGGCTACGGCCACCCGCATGGGCCTCCGATGGACACCATGCGCCGAATTGGCATCGCCGGGGTGATCGCGGAATCCTTTGCGCCGCTTTATCTGATGGGCGAACTCGCCAACGGATTTCCGCAGATCACCTGCCCGGGCATCCTCAGCGCAATCCAACGGTGGGACGTTCTGTCCGTGGATTGGGAGGCCGGGACGCTGACAAACGCCGGATCCAAACAGGTTCTAAAAATCGCGCGTCCCACGGCCCATGAACGGCAGCTCTTGGAGGCTGGCGGCATTTTCCCACTGCTCCGTCGTGCAACGATCTAACCGAGCGATTCCGTCCCTGGTGAACTCAGCTCAAACGAACCGAGGGACCATGCGCCATCTACCCTGCCAACACGGCGGAGGGATGAAATGCGAAGTTTCACACGTCCTCAGGGAGGCGCCGACACGATGGCGAACGGAGAATTTGTGCACCGCCCCTAACTTCCGCTCGTGGCGCATCTCGACCGGAAGGCAGCCGGGCACGGCTTCGCCATTTGCGGTCATTTGCTGGAAGCCGCTAGCGCAGCGCCGGTTGCTCCATTGCGGTCATTAGATTTGTCCGCGATGGCGTCCACGGAAGACCTTTCTCAGCGTGCGACGCGACCGGCTTACGGCGCCAGAGGACGTACCTCGCGGGCCAGATCAAGGAGGACCAAGCCAGGCGCCTCATCGACCACATAGTGAGCAGCGTGTTCCATGACGAACAGGCGCTTCTTGGGTGCGCGCAGGGAGGTGAAATAGCGCTCGACCACCGAGGTCGGGGTGGTCCGATCATCGACTCCGGCGAAAAAGAAGATTGGACAGCGGTAGTCGACGATTGATCGGAGATCGACCGCGGGAAGCTGGGGCGCGAGCGCCATGACCGATTCGAGTTCGCCTTTGGAGGCGGTGGCCAAGTCAGCCTCGGTGTAGTCGGGACTGAGGCTCCAGATCGGCATTTCCGGCGCGTGGTCCTGACCGTAGCGCATACCGCCCAGCGCGACGTCCCACTGGCGTTCAGCGACCAGTTTCTCCAGGTCTAGAGGGCCCGCCCCCGGATAGGGGGCAATGGCCTCGAGGGCCTTGATCGCGGCTTGATCGCCCTTGCGCCGCGCCGCCTCCAGAGTTTCGCGATAGCCGACCTCTTCATTCAGCCGTCCGCTGACCGCCTGGCCGACGCCGATGTAGGCGTAGAGCTGATCGGGGATGGCGTGCGCCAACATGAGGCCCAGCAGGCTGCCCCATGAATGGCCCAGCACGAAGATCTTCTCCCGGCCGTAAGTCTGCCTGAGATAGGCGACCACCGCCTTCGCGTCCGAGAGCATCAGGTCCACGGTCAGGGGCTGGGGGCCGAGCCCGCCCGCTGAGGCGTAGGTCTTGCCGGCGCCGCGCTGGTCCCATTGGACCATGGTGAAAAGATCCTCCCAGGGACGCTCCCAGGACCACGCTTCAGGCATCATCGGCGAGCCTGGACCGCCATGAATGAAAAGCAGGATCGGATTTCGCCGATCCGCGCCACGCACATGGATCCATTGCTTGAGGCCGTTGATCTCGACGGCTTTCAGCTCGTCGATTCCACCGGGCAACGCCTGGACGTCTGCGATCACCTTGCGGGCGTCGACGGGCGCCTCGTCGGCGGCTTGTCCGGCCCCGGCCCGCCCCGCGGCGGCGGCAGCCAGGGCGGCGCCCAGACCCAGCGTCAGACTTCGCCGTGTCGACCCGTTCATCGCCAATGCTCCAAAGAATCCGTTGTCTGGTGCGAAATCGAACGCCGGCTCACATTCGCCCCGCGAAGGTCAAGCCGACCGTGATCGGCTGCTGACGGATGGCGACGGGCACGGTCAGGTCAGGAAAGGCGCTCGTCCTTGCGTGTCCGTTGGTGGCGTTCTTGATGAAGGCGGTCAGGGTGTAGCGGTTGAAATTCAGGCCGCCGCGCAGGTTCAACTCCGCATAGCGGCCGTAGGTCAGGGATGAGCTGTTGTTCAGATCCGCGTATTCCTTCCCCACATAACGGGTGTCGATGCGCGCGAACCAGCTGAGATCGGACGCGATCGGGTGACTGTATTCGGCATAGAGCACGAGGTTCAGCGGCGCAGACCCCGGCAGTCGGTCGCCTTTCGACGCAGCCACAGTGGCTGCGATGCTGGTGAGCCGGGAGTCGTCAAGGCTCAGGGATCCGCCCAGTTGCCAGTCGTAGGTCGGCCGCGCCTGCACCTGCAGCTCCAGCCCCCTCACATAGGCCCTGCCTGCATTGCCGATGAAGTTGATGCCGCTGGGCTGGGTGAACTCGCCAAGCTGAATGTTGCTCCAGTCGATGTAGTAGACGTCGGCGTTTACGATCAGCTTGCCGTGAAGGAAGCTGCTTTTCTCACCGATCTCGTAGTTCCAGAGCTTGTCGGGTCGAGCCGCGGCGGGGATGGGTTCTTTCGAAATCGGGTCGACGATCGCGATATTGGCTTGGCCAATGCGGTAACCTTCGGCCGCTTGGGCGTACAGCAGAGACTCGGGCGTGACGTGGTAGGCCAGGTTGAACTTGGGCGTCGCCGAGCTCTCGGTGTCGTGCGTCAAGGTGTGGCTGGCCGGCACCAGCGTGCCCGATAGAGTTTGTTGGTTGGTCAGCTGATCGTTGAAAACCCGCACGCCGATGGTGGCGGTCAGCTTGGGGAGAATATCGTAGGACGCTTCGCCGTAGAGCGCCGCTTCACGCACGCGCGAAAGGCCCTTGCTGTAGGAAACGACGTCGGAATTGGATCCAACCAGAGCGCCCGAGCCGGGCACGACGACAGGCTCGATCACCGTCCTGCGGTTGTCGACCAGGATGGCGCCGACCAGCCACCGCAATGGCCCCGCGTTGGACGAGGTCAGTCGAACCTCCTGATCGAAGGTCTGCGAAGGACCATAGTCGTTGACGACCGAAGGCGGCGCCGCAAAGCCGAGCAGGGACGTGGCGTCGGCGGTGAAGTCGGCCTGGATGTTCTCGAACTTGTCGGCGAAGGTGGTGATCGAGACCAGATCGGCCCACGAGAATTTGTAGTCGAGGGCGAGGCTGTAGATGCGGGTCTCGTTGTAGTTGGTGTTGGTGACGGCTCCATTCCACTTGTAACGATTGTCGCCATAGTCGCTGTACGGGCTGTCGTGCGGCCGATCATTCTCGAACAGGGCTGTGCCGGTGATGGTGAGGTCGGGGATGGGCCTCCATTTGAGCTCCGCACGGCCGCCTTCCGAATTCGCGTAATTCACGCCGGACTCGTGTCGGGTGACGTTGTCGATATAGCCGGAATCCTGCTGGTAGTAGTCGACCACGCGCAGCGCCAATTGGTCCTGCACGAGGGGGATGTTGGCCATTCCGTTTACGTCATAGTTCAGGCCGCCGCCCGCAGTCCCTGAAAGCGTCGTCTCCGTGGCAGCCTGAAACGTTGTCAGGTTCGGCTTGTTGGTGATGATGCGGATCGCCCCGCCCAGAGCGCCGGCGCCGAACAAGGTGCCTTGCGGCCCCTCGAGCACCTCGACCCGCTCGACATCGAACGTGCGCAGGTTGGTGGTGATCTTGGGGTAGGCCGGGTCCAGGACGTCGATGTCGTCGATGTAGAGGCCGACTGTCGCCTGCGAGTTGGTGGTCGTGCTGCTCGTGGCGACGCCGCGAATGGTATAGGTGCCTGCATTGGTCCCGTTTGACGAGAAGTTGACGCCAGGGACATAGGCGATGGCTTCCTCGACGGTCTGGGCGCCCCGCGCCTTGAGGGCGGCCTCGCCGAGCGCCTGGACCGCCAGGGGCACCTTCTGGATGTTTTCCGAGCGTTTGGTCGCGGTGACCACCACTTCGTCAATGCTCGTTTGTTGGGGTCGCGGCGCTGCCTGGCCGCCGCTCGCCCTCGATTGGGCATGAGCGGCTGTCGCAACGGCGAGCGAGAGAACAGCTGCGCTGCAAACCAGCGATGACTTCAGATGAGATCGATACATTTCGCCCCCTACTGACAAAAAGCGGGGTGGAACGGCGCGCGGTCTCAGCCGACCGCCTTTTCACTGCGCCTTGCCCGCGCCAACCGTCCGGAGGCCGAATGTCTTCGGGCGGCGGGACGCGTTTCAGCACGAACAATATTTTCTGTCTAGAAAATTATTTCAGAATGGCGATGTTGGTTTCGACATATTTTGTGAATCAGCGTGCATGAGCTACTTATGGCCGGGGATGGAGGCGTGATGATCGGCGAAGACGCGCAGCTTCAGGCGCTTTTGACCGCTGGAGCAGCCCTTAAGGACCTCCGCAGCGACCGCGGTTGGACCCTTGCCGAGGTGAGCCGAAAGACGGGCGTGCCCGTCTCCACCCTTTCCAAGATCGAAAACGGAAAAACGACCCTCACGCTCGAGCGGCTGCTTCGACTCTCTTCCGCCCTCGGCGTGAATCTCGCAGACGTCATCGCCACGCCGCGAAGCGAATCTGGTGGCGGCGATCGCAGCCGGCGCGCTGTCACGAGACTGGATGATGGCGAGGTCGTCCGATCTCCCCATGGCGAGTACAAATATCACGCGCTCGATCTGCTGGATAAGCCGTTCACCCCGATGGTGGCGGACATTTCAGCCAGATCCATTGAAGAATTTGGTGAATTCCACAGGCATAAGGGACAGGAATTCGTCCTCGTGATCGAGGGCGAATTGCTCATCTATAGTGACACCTATGCGCCGTTGAGACTTAAAGCGGGGGAATCCGTCTATTTCGACAGTGGAATGGGTCACGCCTACGTCAATGCGGGCCCTGGACCCTGTCGGATCGTGTCCGTCTTTTCAACGCCGACCGACACGCGCTTCATGAAGATCGACGGCAAGATCCACGGATAGCCCGGCCTGGGCTTCAGGCGGCCGGAGCTCCGTGGCTGTCATGTTAAAATTTTCTAAATAGAAAAATATTGCGATTTAGAGAATGATGCACTAATCAGCCTCAGCCCGGCCGCGCCTTGGCGCGGCCAAGGTGCAGATCCGCTGGTCCTCTCGGGATGCCGACGTGAACAAAAGACTCATATTGCGGACGTCGATCCTGCCCATGGGCGTCATCGCGCCCGCGCCGCGCCTGGCGGTCCGGTGAGCGCCGTGCAAGCGGACCTCGAACCGTTTCACGCCATCGCCGTCAGCCGTCTGGCGCACGCTCTGCAGGCTGAAGGCCGGTCCATCATCCACATGGAGTTCGGCCAACCGTCCACCGGCGCGCCTAGTGCGGCGATCGAAGTCGCGCACCAGGTCCTGGACCGGGATGGGATGGGCTATTGGGAGAGCGAGCCTTTGAAGGCGCGCCTGGCTCGCCACTATGCCGACACCTATGGGGTCGCGGTCGAGCCGGAGCAGTTCATACTGACCTGCGGCGCTTCGCCGGCGCTAGTTCTGGCGCTGGCGTCGAGCTTCAAACCTGGCGATCGCGTGGCCGTGGCGCGACCCGGCTACGTGGCCTATCGCAACACGCTCAAGGCGCTCCACCTCGTCCCGCAGGAAATCGAGTTCGGCCCGGAAACGCGCTTTCAGCTCACGGCGGCGGCACTTGCCGCCCTGGAGCCGGCGCCTGCGGGCGTGATCATCGCCAGCCCGGCGAATCCGACGGGAACGATCATTGGCAGGGGCGAACTCGAGGCGATCGCTGAGGTTTGCCGCGCACGCAACATCACCATCGTATCCGACGAAATCTATCACGGCCTCAGCTATGTGGAGCCGGCGGCCTCCATGCTCGAGTTCGAGCCCAACGCGTTGGTGATCAATAGCTTTTCGAAATATTTCAGCATGGTCGGCTGGCGCCTGGGCTGGCTCCTGGCGCCCAAGCCCCAGCTGCTGCGGGCAAGAACATTCGTCGGCAATCTTTTTCTCACCGCGCCGTCGCTCAGCCAGCACGCGGCTCTGGCCGCTCTCGACAGTCGCGCTGAGCTGGAGGCGCATCTCGCCGTCTATGCCCGCAATCGCGACCTGCTGCTGGCGGCCCTTCCAGGTCTTGGATTGCGGGACATCGCCCCGCCGGACGGCGCCTTCTATATCTACGCCAATGTCGGCCATCTGACCGATGACAGCCTTGCATTCTGCAAGCAGTTGCTTCGCGAGACCGGTGTGGCGACGGCGCCGGGCGTCGACTTTGATCCTGACCGAGGCCGTCACTTCATCCGCATGAGCTTCGCGGTTTCGACCGCCCAGGTGGAAGAGGCGATCGCCCGGATCACCCCATGGTTTGCGTCCAGGTCATGAGCGCCAGGCCGCTGCTTCGCCCCCGCGACGTATTCGCCGTCGCCTTGGGAAACGCGCTCGAGTTCTATGATTTTCTGATCTACGCGTTTTTTGCCATTCAGATCGGGCACGCCTTCTTTCCCGCAGGCGATCAGTATTCGAGCCTGATGCTTTCGCTAGCGACGTTCGGCGCGGGCTTCGCCGCTCGCCCGGTCGGCGCATACCTGATCGGGGCCTATGCGGACAGGGTCGGGCGCAAGCCGGCGATGATCCTGGCCTATCTGATGATGGGATTCGCCATCGTCGGCTTGGCGCTGACGCCTTCCTACGCCACGATCGGGATCGTCGCGCCGGTTTTGGCGATCCTCGCCCGGCTGGCCCAGGGATTCGCCTTGGGCGGCGAAACCGGGCCGAACACCGCCTTCATCGTCGAGGGAGCAGCGCCGCACCAACGTGGATTGATGGTGGCCTGGCAGGGCGCCAGCCAGAACCTGGCGGTCGTCGTCGGCGCCTCTGTTGGCCTGGTGCTGTCCGTCACAATGTCCCAGGCGGCGCTGGACGCTTACGGCTGGCGTATCGCCTTCCTGCTCGGTGCGGTCACGGTACCGTTCGGCCTGTGGCTTCGCAGATCACTGCCAGAAACGCTGGATGCGGCTGGGCCGGATGTTGCGGATGCGGGCGAAAGCGCTGCCGTTCGCGTCACATTACGCGGACGTGGCCGCATCCTGATCATCGGCCTGATGGTGTTCGCCGCCAACGCGATCGGCAGTTATGTCGCCGGCTACATGGCCACATTCGCTCAGAGCGAACTGCATCTTGGTCCGGCCGCCGGATTTACGGCTGTTCTCGTGCCCTATCTGATTGGAGCGGCGGCCATCCTGTTCGGCGGCTGGCTGTCGGACAGGATCGGCCAGCGGCCGCTGATGATCTGGTCATCGTTCGCCAACTTGATCCTTGTCCTTCCCTTGTTCGGCTTGATCCTGAGCGCTCGGACAGCAATCGCCCTGGTTTGCGTCATATCGGTCATGGCTGTGCTCAGCGGGTTGACCGCCGGCGCCTTCTACACGGCGTTCAGCGAGAGTCTGCCGAAGCGGGTCAGGGGGCGTGGGTTCGCCTCGATTTACGCCATCGCGATGGCGGCGTTCGGCGGCTCGACCCAGCTTGTCGTGACCTGGCTGATCCACGTGACAGGCAGCGAGATGGCGCCGGCATGGTACCTGACAGGGGCCAATCTGATCGGTTTTGCAGGGCTGCTGCTGATCCGCGAAACCGCGCCGGCGCGCATCGCCCAGGCTGACCTGGGCCCCGCCGATTTCATCTCTCGACGTGATGGAGCCTTGGGTTGAACGGCGCCGACGCCCTGCTGGCGACCTTGCTCGCCAATGACGTCACGGCTTGTTTCGCCAATCCCGGAACCAGCGAAATGCAGTTCGTGGCCGCGCTGGATCGCCAGCCGGCCATGCGTTCGGTGCTCTGCCTGTTCGAAGGGGTGGCTACCGGCGCGGCCGACGGCTATGGGCGCATCGCGGAAAAACCCGCCTGCACCCTGCTGCACCTGGGCCCCGGCTACGGGAATGGCGTCGCCAACCTGCATAATGCGCGCCGCGCCCATACCCCGATCGTCAATGTGATCGGCGACCACGCCACCTATCATCGCCAATATGACGCCCCGCTGAACTCGGATATCGCCGCGCTCGCCGCCCCAAACTCGGTCTGGGTCAAGTCGGCCGAGAGAGCGGATGCGGTTGCCGAGCTGGCGGCGGAGGCGGTGGCGGCGAGCTACGGGCCGCCAGGCGGCCCGGCCAGTCTCATTCTGCCGGCCGACAGCGCTTGGACAGAGACGAGCTCATCGCCGGTTGTCGTGAAAAAGCCGGCGCGTCTGGCTCCGCCAGGCTCCGTGATCGACGCTGTGGCCGGAGCGCTTCGCGCCGCCGCCAAGCCGGTGGTGTTGATCGGCGGTCAAGCGTGCCAAGCTGAAGGGCTGGCCCAGGCGGCGCGCCTTCAGGCCAAGGATGTCACGGTCATGGTCGACACCTTTGTCGCGCGCCTGCCGCGCGGAACAGGGCGGTTCACTCCGCAACGGATGCCCTATTTCGCAGAGGCCGCCCTCAAGGCGCTTGAAGGCGTCGACCTGATGGTCCTGGCTGGGACGACCGAACCGGTGGCCTTTTTCGCCTACCCGGATCGTCCGAGCCTGCTCATGCCGTCGGGCTGCAGGGCCATGCGCCTCGCGTCGCGCACCGAGGATGCGGTAGAGGCGCTCGCTGCGCTGGCTGACGCCATCGCCGCCCCGAGGGAGGGGCCTTCTGAGCCTCACGTTCGAACGGACATGTCTCCAAGCGGCGACCTCAGCCCCCAATCGATCGGGATCTCGATCGCACGCCATCTGCCCGACGGCGCGATCATTTGCGATGACGGCGTGACATCCAGCGCGGGCGTCGCCGAACAGACGACGGCGGCGGCCCCACACGACGTCTTGGGCCTGACCGGAGGGGCCATCGGTATCGGCTTGCCGCTCGCCGTGGGCGCCGCAGTGGCCGCGCCCGATCGCAAGGTCGTGGCGCTCACCGGTGACGGATCGGCCATGTACACGGTCCAGGCCCTGTGGACGCTGGCGCGAGAAGATCTCGACGTCACCGTCGTCGTCTTCGTCAACAATAGCTACCGCATCCTCAACATTGAGATGGCCCGTACGGGCTCGGGAGCGGCCGGCCCCCGAGCTCAGCGGATTCTCGATATCGGCGAGCCCGAGATAGACTGGGTTTCGTTGGCGAAGAGTCTCGGCTTGCCCACCATCTCCTGCCAGAGAGCCGAACATTTCGAGTCCGTCTTTGCGAGCGCTATGAAGGTGCGGGGGCCGCAATTGATTGCTGCCCTGGTTCCGTAGACGCAGCTTGTTAGGACAGCCCGGGTCGCCAATTCCTGCTGGCGGATCTCCCGCTCGCAGGGGTGAACAGCCCACATCTCTGTCGCGCAATCGGCTGTGCCAGGCAAGCCGTTCGCTAATTGCTACCCTCCGAAGGATGGGCATAAAGCTGCGTCAGAATCCATATAACGGTCATGATGATCGGCAGGATCGCGCACCTGCCGCTTTTCGAGCCGCCCAGCCATCGCCGCCCCGCCTCCGGCCGCATATGAAACGGCAGAACCTTCAGGAGAGCCGATGTCCGCCGTTAATCTCTTCAGCTTCGTCGATCTGTTCGCCCGTTCCGTTGTCGCCACCAAGCACCTCCTCGACAAGGGCGCGGCGCATGTGTCCGGCCTGGGCGTGCCGGAGCGGGAAATGCTCAATTGGCGGCTGGCGGAGGACATGCATCCCCTGTGTTTCCAGGTGATGGTGGTGGCCAATTTCAGCAGGACCTGGACGGCGCGCGTTGCAGGCCTGGAGCCTCCAGAGGGGATCGCGGCCGATCTCGACGTCGCCGGATTGAACGCCGGACTCGACGCCGCCCTGGCGTACCTGCGCGCGCTTACGCCAGAGCAATTCGATGGCCGGGACGAAATTCCTCTGACATTCGAGATCATGCCGGGGATGGCCCCCACATTTCCCGCGGCGCGGTGGCTGACCGTCTTCGCCGCCACGAACGTCAACTTTCACGTGTCGATGACATACGCAATCCTGCGCAACAACGGCGTGCCAATCGGGAAGGCAGACATGTTCGCCGCGGGACTAGGCTGACATCCTGGCGACACCGCCTTGCTCTTGATCGCCAAATGCAGACATAGGCGAGACCGATCCAATGCTGCGCTAGCTTCCCTAAAGCCGTCATTCTCGCTGGGGATTTTGCCTCTTAGCGGGGCTTCTGAAGGACCGGTATGGATGTGGAATATTTCAAAGCAACGTAGGGGCGTGTAAGGCGTTCTGGCCCAAGTTGAATGGGCGGCCCGGCTTGACCATATCGAGCGACTGACGACCATGGCCTGCGCCTTGGCGCTACACACAAGGACACGCCATGGCGAAGCCGCGAATCTTTCTTTCCTCGACCTGCTATGATCTCTCGGATGCGCGGGCGGCGCTAACCACCTTCCTTGAGGGTCACGGCTTCGAGGTCCTGAACTCACAGGGCAAGACGTTCGGCGTTACTCCAAAGGTCCATTCCCACGATGCCTGCCTCGAGATGATGCAGAACGCAGACTACGTCGTTCTCATTATCGGCGGTCGCCGCGGCGGTACCTATGTCGGCAGCGACAAGTCCATCACCAATGAGGAGGTGAAAGCCGCACAGAAATTGGATCGGCCGATCATCGCGTTCATCGACAAGAAGGTCGACGCGCTGCGACCAACCTTCAGGAAAAACCCGACTGCCGACTTCAAGCCGACGGTCGACGACACGCGGATCTTCGACTTCGTCGACTGGGTCGCCTCCGGCCACGAGGACAACTGGCTACACCCGTTCGACAACGTCGCAGATATCGTCGAAACGCTCCGTGCCCAATTCGCCTTCTTCCTGCTGTGCTATTCGCAGAGCTTCCGAAAGAAGACATCTCCGACGCCGGTCAAGAAGGGGCAATCGGTGGCCTTCCCCTCGCGCCTCGACGGCGCGCCTGGCGACACCGAAGAGGAACGGACCCTTTCGCAGGCGGGTCTCCGACAAGTTTACGACTGCTTGAAGCGCGTGCTGGCCGCTGACGTAAAGGACAGCGTCAAGCAAGAGCAACTGAAGTCGGTGTGGGTCGTAGCCCGCCATGGCGATCCAAACGAGCGGAGGCTTTCGGTTAACGAGTCTCGGTTCAAAGCATCGGCCTGGGGCATTAGCCGAGGACGGCGCGTGTTCGAACAGCTGACCAATTGCGGCATCCGCGGCGAGTACGACATCGATGAAGACAGTAATGGTGTCGGATATCAAACGGTCGAGATTATCTTCGATGGTAAGAAGAACGCCGAAAGCTATCCGGCTGAGGCCCTGAAAACGTGGGTGGACGATCTGATCACCCGGTACGGGGACGATGATGGCTACGAGATGTTCAAGCGTCTCGATATGCGCCTCTACGTCGAAGCGCCGGCGCCGAAGGTGAAGCGCAAGGGCAACGCAGTGACCGGGAAGTAGCCGGCGCTGAGTTGGCCATCGGAGCGAGCCGGCTGGTTCACCGCTTCATCATCATCAGTTCCACCCACTCGACATGGCCACCGCTGCCGCGGGCGGGAACACGCTCGAGATGTTGGCCGATCTCAGCCAATTCTAAGACGGGAAGATCGAGGCCCTGCGAGACTATCGAGGTGCCGTGGCGCACCCTTGGCGCGCGCGGGGCGTCGCCATTTGCCGTCGCCCGAGCAGGCGAGCCTGCGGCAGCACCCGTAGAGTGATCCAGGCATGAGGTCTTGGCCCGGAGGGCGTTGACGCTCGGCCGCCACGGGGGCATTGGCATAACGCAGAGCTAGCTGGGGCGCTTCCGCGAGTCCTGGCCACAAGAGCCGATCCATCGGCGGAGCATGGACGATCGTGAGTTTCGACCTCAGCCAACTTGGCTGGAAGGCTTTCCAGGATCTGGCCGCGGCGGTTGCCGCCGAAGTCCTCAAGCGCCCGGTGCAGTCCTTCCTGGGGTCCAACGACGGTGGCCGGGATGGCGCGTTCCTCGGACGCTGGGACGCCGCTGGTCCCCTCGCGGGAAAGTCGACCATCCAGTGCAAATTTCTTGGCAAGCCTGGCGCCAACCTCACGCTTGCCGACCTCAAGGACGAGTTGCCGAAGGCTCAGAAGCTCGCCGCGGACGGCCTGGCCGACGATTACATCGTCATGACTAACGCCGGGGTGTCCGGCGATGCCGACAACCAAATCTGCAAGGCCTTTGAGTCGGTTGGCGTCAAACAGTGCCGGACTTTCGACGGCGGCTGGATCGTCAAGCAACTAATAGAAAACCCAAGACTGCGGATGCTCGTGCCGCGGGTCTACGGGATCGGCGACCTGTCCCACGTCATCACCGGCCACGGCTACAAGCAGGCCCAAGCGATCCTCAATTCCATGGGGTCCGACCTGAGCTGCTTTGTGCCAACTGACGCCTACCGGTCGGCTGTGACGGCGCTGCAGGAGCATGGCTTCGTCATCTTGCTGGGCGATCCTGCCTCCGGAAAATCCACCATCGCCGCGATCCTGGCACTCGGCGCCATCGACGACGGCTGCCTGGGCGCCCTGAAGATCAATTCGCCTGACCAGCTCAGCCTCTGGCATCCCGGCGAAAAGCAATTCCTTTGGGTGGACGACGCCTTCGGCCCAAACAACTTTGATGCCGCCCGGATGGCGGGGTGGAACGCCCAACTTGGCGCCCTGCGCGCCGCGGTCGAGGGCGGCGCCCGCGTTGTCTTCACATCGCGTAACTACATCTGGGAGGCAGCCCGCCCGCACCTGAAGACCAGCGCCTTCCCGCTGTTTAAGGAGAGCCAAGTGGTCGTCAACGTCCACGCCCTCTCCGACGAAGAGCGCGCCCAGATGCTCTACAACCACGTGCGCCGCGTGCAGCCACGGGAGATTCGGCAGCGTCTCAAACCCTTCCTGCCCGCCGTTGCCTCCAACAAGGCCTTCCTGCCGGAAACTGCACGCCGCTTGGGCGATCCGCTCTTCACAAAGAACTTGGTGATCAGTCGGGAGCGGCTGATCGAGCTCGTGGAGCACCCGGTCGAGTTCCTGGCCGAGGTGCTGGAGCAGCTGGACGACCCCTCGCGCGCCGCTGTCGCCCTAGTCTTCCTGAACTCCCAGTCTGGGGTCCCGTCGCCGATCGCGGAGACGCCGGCTATGCAGATGGTTACGCGGTTGACCGGCGTCACGCACGCCGAAATCGCGCGGGCCATGCAGCACCTGAACGACAGCATTACCCGCCTGATCTCCGAGGATGATGGCGACCGATGGATCTTCCGCCATCCGACCGTGGCGGACGCCTTCGCCACCCTGGTGGGGCCCTCGCCGGAGCTAATCGAACTCTATGTCCATGGTGCGAAGCTCGACCGCTTGTTGGAGGACGCCGCGTGCCGCCAGAAGGCCGCCGAGAGCGGCCGCATTCGCATTCCGCCCGCCCTCTATCCCGCGCTGATTGAGCGGCTGAAGCAACACCCGCTCGATGACGCCCTGATGTGGTTCCTGGGCTCGCAATGCGAGAAGGCGTTCCTAGAGCGGATCCTTGATGTGCGGCCGGACATCCTGAAGTGGGCGGAAGGCGCTGCAGCCAGCGAGCTGGTTCTGGGTGGCCGCGTCCTGTTCGCAGCCATGGCCTCCTGGTCCCTGTTCCCCGAGACCACGCGTAAGGCAATGGTTGCGAAGATCCAGGAACACTCCATCTCCTGGCTAAACGCCAAGCCCCTGACCAACGAAGTCACCCGCCAGATATTCAAGGACGATGAGTTCGCGGCGTACGAGGCAGCCTTCAAGAAGGCATGGCTTTCCGACATCCCAAGTGTTTTCAGCGAGTTTGGCCGCTACTCTTCAGAGGACGAGGTCGGGCTCTACAACGAATTCAAGGAGAACCTTCAGGCTGCGCAGGCCTACTTCGAAATGGAGGACAACGACGAGTTTGACGAACTTTACGCGGAGATCGACGCCCACATTGAGAGCCTGGGTGGCGAGGAGCGCTCGCATGGAGGAGGTTGGAGTTCGGCGTCGATGAAGAAGCCGGAAAGCTCAGCGTCTGGCACCGCTGCGGGCATCTTCAAGGACGTCGACGACTAGGCGCCAGCCGTCAAACGTACTTCGCGATGTCCAGGCCGGCGGCGGCTTCCCCGCAAGCCGCTAGGCCCGCTACGTCCGCTTATCGCACCCGGAGGCCGCCAGCCAGACCGACTTCTTAGGATGCCTATTGGCGCTCGCCGGCCGCCCGCGTTCTGTCAGTTCCGACGTCCAAAGCCCAGGCTTTTGTGGGCGAGCCCTGGTAACCGCAACTGGCACTCACGCCCCGTCAGGCGGCCGCTTTCGCCGTCGCGACTATCCAGGCTGCCGCCAGCAAAGTCACGTCTTTGAAGGTGATTTCGTCGGGATCAAGCTGTTTGTCCGCGCAAAGGCTAGGAAGGTCGGCCAGGAATGCTTGGTATTCTGCTGCAATCGCTACTCCGCCAGGGACGCCATCTTGAGGTGCGGCATCTCTCAGCCAGGTCGCGACCTCTCCGATCAGCTTTGCCACATCACCATTGTGAGCATGAATGTCTTGGCCGGCGATGTCGGAGATGAATTGCTGATAGCGGAAGGCCTCGCGATCAAGGATGAGCGCGTTCTTTGCCTTCTGCTTTTTCGATCCGTACTTCTTGGCGCCCAGGAACAGACCGAGTTCAAGGGGCATGTTAAAGCGCGGCAGTCCCGACCCTGGATCGGGCTCGGTCTTCGAGATGTCGTGCACGCCGTAGTCGCAATCTTCGATAATCCGGCAAATTTTGTTGAAACGAATCTCGGCGCCATCATCGTTCTCGCGGGCACACCTTGGGGTATACCCCGATCGGATGACAGCGAAAACTATGGCCCGGAAGTGGTCTTGGTAGTCCACGGAGAACGGGCAGTTGATGAAGACCTGCCGCTCGCTCACTTGCCAGCGCGTGCCGCGACAACCTTGCGGGCAGTTTCGAGCGCTTCCTTCTGGGTGAAGTGCTTCGAGCGGCCCTGCTTGAGGATCTTGATGCCGTCCTTTGCTAAGCCGAGCACCATGGCCTTCGCCTTGGTGGCTTTCACGGCCTTTTTGGGCTTACGAACTACGGTCACGGGCATGCTGCCAAGATCGGGCATCCACGACCGAGATTCAAGACCGTATCGTCTGGAGAGTTCGGTCGGCACGCATTGCCATCGATTTCCGGGCGTGGAGCGCCTGCTCATCGAACAGCGTTTGACGAAGGCCGCTAGCGGGCAGTTTTGGTAGTGGAGTCCAGCATGGTCTGAATAATGTGATCCTCGGGCCGTTGATAGCTTAGCCGGCGCTATGACCGCTTGTCGCACCCGGTTTGGGAGCGGGCTCCGCGGCCGCGGACGACGCCTTATGGGACGCATGCGCCTTGAGGACGCCACCCTTGAGCGGTTCGCTGGTCGCCGATGACGACAGCACCACGGCTCCCGCCGCAACCTCGAACTAATCTAGCTCCGTGATCGTCACCATCGGTGCCTGCCTAGCCGCAATATCTTGGTGCTCCGCGCTTCGGATCGCTCGCGAGACGTTGAGGCGGACGTAGATTGACGCGGCCCCGTACTGATCGCGGGCCCGTTCCCAGGCAGTGGCGGCGAGCACCAAGCTGCGCGCCGTTCCGCAGCAAACGATCTCATCGCCGTCGGGAGCGGAGCGGAAAAAGATGAAATTGCCGGCGGTCGCCGGCAGCCTTGACGGGCCGCTGACCCATTGAAAGCGATAGACAGTGCCGGACACGCCGGCGATCTCGATGAACGGCTTCACGCCCTGGAAATAACCTGATCAAGGGCCCGGTGTCATCGAACTCGACGTCGCGGCCGACTCAGGCCTCGGCCCGCAAAACATCCAACCGGTCTTCGCAGACCTGTTTGACGAGCGCCTGCAACGCTGTGACCCGCTCGCCGAGCCAGGTCAGCTCGTCGGTCGTGATCTTGTACTGCGGCGAATACCGCGCCTCCACGTAAGCGCGCCGCAGCAGCTCGAAACAGCGTTGCTCGAATTTCGATCGCCGCGGCCAAGCTGCGATCAACCGGGTGTCTAGCTGTTCCGCTTGCGAACGGAGGAAATTGAGCTTGTGAGCGCGTGGGGAGTAGAGGGTCAGGACCAGAAGGGCGCAATGAAAGAGCCGTTCGCTCGCCTGGTGGAGCTCGAACGCAGCCTTCTTAGCCCAGCCGCGCGACACGGCATCCAAACCGTGAACGAGAAACTCGTCCGCGCTCGGAAACCACTCGTCGAAATACCCCTGCGCCTCCTTGAGCGCCTCTTCGGGCGACAGGGGCTCGGGATGCACGAACTCATGCCCTGGCGCCTCGTAGAGCGCGATCCCGTCGCGGACGATATCGACGAAAAACGGGCGGCCGCGCTTCAGCTGGGCGTTCACGTCGGAGAGGGTGTGGACGATCAGGCTGACCGGGGCGGTCAGGCGATGGTCGATGGTCATCTCGCGCATGAGATGGTCCTCGGCCTTGGCCCAGTATTCCACCATGTCGGTGAGCCGGTCGTGGTTGACTACGACCAGAAGGTCATAATCGGATTTGTAGCCGCCGACGGGATCGTCGACCCAGTCGCCGCGGGCATAGGAGCCATAGAGGATCACCTTGAGGATCCGGCCCTGCTTCTTGTGCGCCTGGGTGCCGAGCGCGATGGCGTCCTGGAACTCGGCGAACAGGATCTCGACCACGCGCTGAAGCTCGCGGCGCTTGGCTTCCGGCAGATGGTCGAGCTCGGTCTTCATCGGCCCCTTATGTCCGGCGTTCGAGCCAGGGTTGCAAGCGGCCAGGCGCTTCGGCGGCGCCGAGGGCGGCAGGGGAGGGCGCATCTGGCCCGCGATCGAACAGCACTGCATCGGCCCGCTGCAGCGAGGCCAGGAGATCGTCCAGGGCGCCCCGTTCGGGCGTGCCGGGGCGATAGGTGTCGCGCAACGCCGGCACGCGCATCATGCAGGCCAGGATGGCGTCCAGGGCTCCATCGATCTTTTGGGTCAGCATTCTGCGCTCCGTCGGGAACAAATATAGAACGACTTCACACCCACCGCACCGACCTGTCCAGCGGCGATCAGCGGGAATCCCCAGCCTCGGCGCGCGGCGCCTGGGCTTGCGAAGACCGCGACCGCCTTGGCCGGGAAGAGCGGGGCGGAGCGCTGGATTCGGCCATAGCAGAGTCGTGCTGGGCTGACGCCTGCGCTATCTGGATCCGCCCCCAACGATCCGGATCTGCCACCAAGAGCAGCCGCTCACCGGCGGACCACAGGTCCCGATGCAGCAGCCCCGCCGCCATCTTTTCCGGCCAGGCCCAGCGGCCCGGAACACTCCTGACGACGACGCCCGGTAGGAAGACGCCGAGCACCGCGCCAACCATCAGCGCTGCGGCGCCGACCTGCAGCAGCCGCAGGTTCTGCACGCCAGCCAGCCGCGCCGAGGCGGCGCAGCCGCGCAGATCGGCCGCGGCCCGCTCAAGGCTCGCCTGCGCCCCCTGCAGGGCCGCCTGCTCCTGCCGGCGTGCTTCCGTCCCGGCCAACACGATCCGCCGCCCCACATCGTCGGGTGTGAGTTGCAGCGCGGGCGCTCCAGAGAGTTTGCCCATGCCGCCGGCGATACGGCTGACCTGCTGGACGATCTCGGCCAGGCTCTCGCTGTAGTCCGGCGCCGACGCCCGCTCGGCGGCCAAGCCGCCGATAGCGACATTGAGCAGGGCCACCTCTCGCCGAAGGCCCTCGAAGGCCAGGGCGGCCGAATCTACCGGTTCTTCCAAGTCCGATTGCTGCTCCATCGTCCGTCTCCATCAAAGGCCAAGGCCGATGTTCCGGCCGCGGCCAAGGCCGAGGTATTGGGTAAGGCTGTCGCCGACGCTGAGGCCGCGCCGAAGCTCAAGGTCGATCCCAAGCTCGCGCCGCCGGTTGGCGAGCAGCGAGTCGACCTGCGGATCGCGCTCCAGGCTCTTGGCCATGGCGCCCATCTGCTGGCGCAGGCGGCTAGACCCGGCGACATCGCCGTCCGCCCAGAGGGCGGTGCGCTGCCGCTCCAGCCCCTGCCAGCGCTCGACGAAACGTTCGGCGCGCAACGCGGGATTGCTGCGAATCTCCGCCTCCAGCTGCAGCACGCGCACAGCCCGCTGGGTGCGTCCGACCGCGGTCTCCGCCAGCAGCGCCGGCTCGCGCGCATAGGCCTGTTCCAAGTCCCGCGCGGCGTGCCGATCGATCTGGTTCAGTGCGTCCCGCGCCTGGTCGAGCGCCTGGCGCTGGTGGGCGAGGGCGGGCAGGCCGCGCGCTCGCATGCGCTCGACGTCGGCCGCGGCCCGGGCGTGCCGCTCGATCGTCCGGCGCAGGGCGGTTTCGCCGCGATCCAGCGGCGTGATCTCCGACGTGCGCGCCGGCGCGGCCGGCTTGAACCCGGCGAAGATGCTGCGCCCACGCGTGGGGGGCGCTTGCGGCTGCGCTGGTTCGGCGAAGTCGGTCGCCATGTCCTTGGCGCGTTCGCGACCCAGCGTGTGAGCAAGCCGATCATGGCTTTCGAAGTCGTCCTTGCCGTAGTGGAGATCGACCCGGCCGCGATGGCGGGAGAGGGCGACGTAGGCGCCATGCCGATCCAATCCCGGCGTCGCCAGCACGTGGGTGCGATCGACGGTGACGCCCTGGGCCTTGTGGATGGTGGCGGCATAGCCGTGATCGATGTGGGCGTAGTCCTTCAGGTCGAAGGCGACGTCGCGGCCAGCATCGAGATGCACGCTCATCCGGCTCGGCGAGACCTCGACGACCTCGCCGAGCATGCCGTTCTTCACGCCAAGGCCGCGGTCGTTCTTGAGGAACATGATCCGGTCGCCGGCGGCGAAGGCCCGTTCGCCGCGCTCGGCCTGGACCTCAACATCCAGGCCGAGCGCGCCGGCCCGGCGAAGCGGCTCGCCGCGGAGCCGTTCGCGCGCCGCCAGATTGAGCTCGCGCACATCGTCGTTGGTGTGCGCGAGGATGATGCGGCTCTGATCCGGCGCGGACTTGCGGTCCGCATCCCATCGCTCCACCAGCGCCGCGCGCGCTTGCTCGCGGGTCTGCGAAACATGCACCCGACCGTGGTCGTCGAACGCCTCCAGGGCTTCGCGCGTCCTGCCCGTCGCGAGCTGCCTTGTGGCGTCCCGCTGCCAGGCCTCATGCTGGCGGCGGATCTCGGTGATCTCGACATGCGGATGGCGCTCGGCGATGGCGCGGAAGGCGGCCCCGGCCTCGATCGCCTGCAGCTGCTCCGGATCGCCGACCAGCACCACCTTGGCGCCGGCGTCCTGGGCCGCGGAGAGCACGCGCTCCATCTGCCGCGAGCCGATCATACCGGCCTCGTCGACGACCAACACGTCGCGCGACGTGAGGGCGTCGCGCCCCTGCGCCCAGGAATGTTCGAGGCTGGCGATCGTGCGGGACGCGATGCCTGATCCGCTCTCCAGGTTCTCCGCGGCGATGCCGGAGAGGGCGAGGCCCCGGACCTCATAGCCCGCGCTCTCCCAGGCTTCGCGGGCCACGCCCAGCATGGCCGACTTGCCGGTCCCGGCGTAGCCGACCACGACGCCGAGGTCCTTCGGCTGAAGCACGTGCTCGAAGGCGTCGCGCTGCTCGCCGGAGAGGGCGAGCCCGCGCGCCTCGGCCTGCGCCAGAGCGCGCGCCTGGTCCGGCTCGCCGACCCTGTGCTTCTCGCGCTCCGCCAGCAGGGCCGAGCTGCGGATCAGGCTCTGCTCGACCTCCAGCATCTCGCGACTGGTGAAGCGGTCGAGGCCGCGCCCGTCCTTGCCGAGGGCCATCATGTCCGGCGAGGCGCGAACCGCGCCCATCGCCTCATTGAACTGATCCAGGCCATCGGAATGGCGATGCACAAACATCGCCAGATCCCGGTCGGTGAAGGTCGCCTGCTGCCGGGTGATGGCGTCTAGGGCGAGGCTTGGATCCTTGATGATCCGCTCGCCGTTGGAGCGGGCGATCTCGCGATGCTCGTCGAGCCGATCGGCCTCTAGGCCCTCATCAGCCATGCGCTGGGCGGCGGGCCCGATCTTGTGCTGAGGTTCGAGCTCGATGCCCTGGGCCTGAAGGCTGCGATGATCGATCCGCGCCTCGATATCGAGTTTGGCTAGGCGCTCATTGACGTGATCGGCCCATGCCTCACGCCAGCGCTCGACCAGCGCTGTGCGGTTCCAGTCCCTGACCTTTGGACCAAAGCCGTCCTCGCCGGTCGAGCGCATCGTGAGCATCACATGCGCATGCGGCTTGGCCAGGCCATCGGCGCCGATATCCCAATGCACATTGAGATCGGCGACCATCCCCCGTTCGACGAACTCGCGCTGCACGAAGTCGCGGGCGAGCTCGATCCCGTCGGCCTTCTCCATTTCTCTTGGAATGGCGAACTCGATCTCCCGCGCGAGCTGGGCGTCTCGGCGGACTTCCGCCGCCTCGACCGCATTCCAGAGCTCTTCGCGGTCGGACCATTCGTCGGGCGCGCCGTTCGGCAGCATCACCTCGGAATGGATGACGCCGGCCTTGTTCGAGAAGTCGTGGCTGCGATCCAGCCGCGCATCGCGCAGTCGCGAGGCCGAGCGATAGGCGGCCGCGGCCACGGCGCTGCCGCCCGCAGCGCGGCTGATCACCTTGGCTGAGAAATGATAGATCGCCATGACGGCGATCCAGTTACGCCACGAGCAGAACGTCGGCACGACGTATAAGCGCGCCCTCCCAAGAAAAAATCTCGGGAGGGACCGGATCGTCGCACCCCGTTCCTGCGACCCCGAAGCTTCTCAGGCACCCCTGCACTACACTTGACGCATCAGATCCTGATGGAGTCTCCCATGCGCAAACCGATCGACTTCGATGCTGAACTCAAAGCGCTTGAGGCCAAGGCGAAGACCCTCAAGGAGCGCAAGGTCCGACAGTTGGGCGAGCTGGTGATCGCTACCGGAGCCGATGCGCTCGACATCGAGGTGTTAGCCGGCGGGCTCCTGGGTCTCGTCCAGATCACGGACGCGGCCAGGAAGGAGGGATGGAGGAAGAAGGGGCAGGCGTTCTTTCAGGGACGTGGCCGTGATGCTGGCGGCGCTTCTGACGACGCGGGAAGCCAGCAAGCGAACGGCGGCGGCTCGGCGTCGGCTTGAGCTGCAGCGATCGAGGACCGACACGCGGGCGTGGGTGATGCAGCGGCGCGAGCGAACCCATCATCTGATCGAGCTCGGCGGGCTGGTGCAGAAGGCCGGCCTGGTCGAGCTCACCGGCGATGATCGTGCGGTTCTCTTCGGCGCGTTCCTCTCCCTCGCCACCATGCTTCAGGCCGGCGATCGGAGCGATACCCTGACGCTCTGGCGTCGCGCCGGGAAGCGCGTGTTCGAGAGCGAGCGGGCCAAATCATGATGCTGTGAGAGCCCGAAACGAAGGCCAGCAGCCTGTGTCCGCCTACAGTGGGGTCTCGGACAGCGGTGCTGTGATGCTCAGGATCGGCCTTGGCTACCGAGGTCTGATCTCAATCAATGACTGCAACCGCCACCCGGGTGATGGATCTATTGCCCGTCGATCGCGACCCGCTTTTTGCAGGTCGATCTGCGCGGAGCCGAAACACCGATGGTCGCCACACTTTGTTTTGCGGAGCAGTCTTCCATGTCGATGCCGAATATCCGCCGCGACGTCTCGCTGATGCTCGACCAGGCGAACCGTCAGATTGCTGACGCTGAGATCAAGCTTTCACGCGGCGGCGATCGCGAAAAGGCCCACGCGATCGGCGAACTGGTGTTCTTGAAGCGCCAAAAAGAAACATTGGAACAACGTCTCAAGGAAATCGAGGACCATCCCGAGGCGAATGAAACCATGTTCCAGTGGATAAAGGAGGAGTGGTTCAACCTGACGCTGCGGCTCGAGCAATGGATCGCAAATGTCTGACCGAGCGAGGCGGGCAGCACGTTTCGAGCCGATCGCCGGGTCCAGAATCCTGCGTAGGCTTGAGGCTCAAGTGCGAGGCCCGACTTCCACGTCAGAGCCCTAGGGGAGCGCAGTGGCCGACCCAGTGCAGAAGGCGCGGCATCCGATCAGGACGCGAGGACTCCTGGTCGATTTTGAGGGGAGGGCGCCGGCGGAGGATCTCACCCAGTTCTTCCTTGAGGAGCGCGCGCGCCGCTCGTTTGGCGTTACGGGCTTTCTCGTCAGCGGTGGCGGCGCCGGCGCTGTCTCATGCTGGTTTGAGATCGCCAATCTTTACGCATCCCGCGCCGCGGCTCCTGCGCCGAGACTGCTACTCGTCGGCTCGGGCTTGCTCCTAGCCGCAGTTGTCGTGGGATTCGTCGCGGCCCTTGCTGGATACAAGGCATTCGAGACCGCCGTCTCGCTGTCGACTGAGGAACTCCGTCGGCCTGGTAACAGCGCCGACCGCTGGTTTGCGACTACGACGGTCGCACGGGTGGTTGCGGCCATGCTGGTCGCCGTCGGGGGTGTCGTCGCCTTTGCGGCCAACGCCGTCCTGGCGTGGCAGTAAGCGGCAGTCGGGTCGGCGACGACTCAGGCTTCGATGATGACCTTCAAAGCCCGATTGTCCGCTGCATGGGCGAATGTGTCGTAGGCGTCCATGATCTGGTCCAGGCGGAAGTGGTGGGTGATCAGCCGCTTTGGGTCGAGTTTCTCTGACTGAACGGTTTTCAGCAGCATGGGCGTCGTCACGGTGTCGACGAGCCGGGTGGTGATCGTGATGTTCTGCGACCAAAGGCGTTCTAGATGGAGATCCGCCTTGACGCCGTGGACACCGACATTGGCGATCACCCCGCCTGGGGCGACCAGGTCTTCGCAGAGAACGAAAGTCGCCGGCACGCCGACGGCTTCGATAGCTGTGTCGACGCCGACGCCACCCGTTAGAGCCATGACCTTGCTGACGACATCGCCCCCGGCGCCATTGATGGCGTGGGTCGCTCCGAAACGCTTGGCTACCTCCAATCTGTTGTCGTCCAGGTCGATCATGATGAGTTCAGCAGGAGAGTAGAACTGCGCGGTCAGTAACGCGGCGAGCCCGATCGGGCCGGAGCCGACAATGGCCACTGTCGAGCCCGGCGACACCCTGCCATTGAGGACCCCGCACTCGAAGCCGGTCGGCAGGATGTCGCTCAGCATGACCAATGCTTCTTGGTCGGCTCCGTCGGGAATGGGATACAGGCTGGTGTCGGCGTGGGGGATGCGGACGTATTCCGCCTGGGTTCCGTCGATCTGGTTGCCGAGGATCCAGCCTCCTGTCTTGCAGTGCGAATACATGCCCCGACGGCAATAATCACACTTGCCGCAGGCGGTGATGCAGGAGATCAGCGCGCGGTCGCCGGGCTTGAACGCCGTCACCCCGCCGCCCACACATTCGACGATTCCCACCCCCTCATGGCCGAGAATTCGGCCGGGGGCGCAGGTCGCGACGTCACCTTTCAAGATGTGCAGGTCGGTGCCACAGATGGTCGTCTTGACGATGCGTACGACAGCATCGCCTGGCGCCTGCACCTGGGGCTTCGGCCTATCCTCGAGCGCCATTGCGCCAGGACCTTTGTAGACGAGCGCCTTCATGGAGAGCCTCCGCGGCGAAATGAGTGTCGGACTGGGTTTTTGAGCTAAGGGCCTTGAGCCGTTCACGCTGACGATCGATGTGGCCTGCTTGTTTCACCTGGCTGGGCGAGGGGCATTGATGAAGATCACTGCCCGGCGACCATCAATTCGTAGCGCTGATCCAATGACGGGCTTCGCTCGCCTCGCCGAGGTGGAAGACCTTCAGCCGGCCCGGCAGGAGGAAGCCGAACAGGCGCACGGTATTGCGGATCCAATCCACGTCCGACACCAGCGCGACCCGGTCCCAGCTGGTCAGGTGCTCCATTCCGACCTTGAGATCCTCCAAGAGAGCGCCCGTCTCGATGGTCTCGAAGTCAGGGCCAATCTCGTAGTACAGACGCACTCGGTCGTGGGCCTCAAAGGCCGCCTGCGCCGCGGGGATCAGAACGGTCTCGTAGTCCCTGCGAGTGACACGCCCCCTGCAGGCGAAGGCGAGGACATCGCTCGGAAAGCCGGCCAACTTCTCGATCATCGGAGCACCTCCAAAGACCGGTCGCCACGGGAGAGCCTTCGTTCCTCTCCCCCTGCGGCGGCCACACCAATTAATATCATCTAATGATATATCTGTGCCGCTTGACCTTGATTTAGGTCATGGAACATGGCGACGGGCCGGTGAAATGATCGATCACGCCAGGAGGCCAGCGCCGGGTCATGGTAGATCGCCGCTCGGTCGCCGCTGGACGTCTGATCCGGATGGAAGAGTCGCATGTTCAAGCACATCATGATCGCCGTCGATGGGGGCGATCCGGCAGTGCGAGCCGCCGAGACCGGCATGGCGCTCGCGCGTTCACTCGGCGCCGAGGTCGCGCTTTTCCATGCGTTCGAGCCACACGCCCTGGAAGTGCAGGCGGGTGTTCCCATTAACGATCTCACCGTCGAAGCGGAGCGCGAGGCGGCCAGCCTATTCGAAACATTGCTGCCGACGTCGGCTGAGGCCGGCCAGATTTCCCGGTTCACCGAAATTGGCGCTGCTGCGCCCTCCATCATCGCTGCGGCGCGAAGATGGGACGCTGACTTGATCGTCATCGGCAGCCACGGCCGCGACGGCGTCATGAGGGCGGTGCTTGGCAGCGTCGCCGAAACGGTGATGCGCCAGGCTCATTGTCCGGTCCTGGTCGTCAAGGCGCGCGAAGAGGCGTCGAATTGAGCCGTCGGTTTCGCCCTTTGGCCTTCAGGAGGCCGAGCGCTCGGCCGCCAGAGCGCCGGCGGTGACATCCTGCACTTCGGCGGTGATCTGTTCCTGGCGGAGCAGGCGTTCCAAGCCCGCGAGTTCGTCAAGCTTCTGATCGATGTTGAGGCGGGCGGACTCCATCGTCGCCAACCGCGCCGCATTCTCGCTGGCGAAGCTTTCCAGCGCCGCCAGAGCCAGTTCGGCGAAGACATATTCTCCCACCAACTGCTCGACCAGGCGCTGTGGCGGCAGGTTCGTCAGCGGCGGTGGCCCGGAGCGGGGTCGCTGAAATGCCGAGAGGTCGATCGGTAGGATGGGGCGGCGGATGAGGACGTAGTCTGCTGGGCCCGTCAGCCTGGCGAACAGGATCTCGGCGCGTGAGAAGCGGCCCTCGACGAAGCCCGAATAGAGGGCGTCAGCCAGACGCCGGGCGGTCGCGCCGACACCGGAGGCCTGGCTCGCCATCGGCCCTTCCCAATCAGCCTGGAGCGTCCGCTGCTCCGCCAGGACGAGGGCCCGCGTTCCGGCGATGAACAGCCGATCGCCTCGCCTGCGGTCCAGGCCGTCGAGCACGCGCTCGGAGAATGCGCCCGCGAAACCGTGCTCCGCGCCAAAGGCGACAATGGCGGCGCCGTTTGCAGCGCGGGCCGGTTCGGGCGCGGTTTCGGCGACCGCCAAATCGGCCGCGCGAGCGACGCCGCCGGCGATGATCTCGACATAGGCGCGATAGCCGGGCAACGCTGTCCGGGCCTGCTGGGCGTGGGTCGCGGCGATGCCGCGCATGGCGCCGACGACGGTCCGCAGGTTGCGGACGCTGTCGATCCGGGCCTGGGTTTCGGCCAGGGCGGTCATGCTGAAGCCTGGGACGCCGATGGGGTCAGCGTCTTGACCAGGTCTTCGATGGCCGCGCGCAGCCGATCCCGGTCCGACGGATCCAGCGTCCGCTCGGCCTCGATCCGATCCAAAACGCCTTTGCAGCTTTGCTCCAGCCAAGCGGGCAACTGGTGCTTGAAGGCTTCGATCCGATCGAGCGGAAGGCCATCGAGCAGGCCGTCATGCAGCGCCAGGAGCTCGGCAGCTTCGTGGGCTAGGGACAAGGGGGCGTATTGCGCCTGGGTGAGGACGGCGCGGATGCGGCGGCCGTGCTCGATCTGAGCCTGGGTTCGTGGATCCAGTGTCGTCGAAAAGCGCGTGAACAGCTCCAGTTCCAGGAACTGGGCGTAGTCGAGCCTGAGGGTCTCGGCGAGTTCGCGCAGCACCGGCGCCTGGGTCTTGCCGCCGACCCGGCTGACGCTGAGGCCAATATCGACGGCCGGCTTCTGGCCTTCGCCGAACAGCTTGGCGCTCAACACGATCTGGCCGTCTGTGATCGAGATCAGGTTGGTCGGGATATAGGCGCTGAGATTGCCAGCCTCGGTCTGGGCGATGGGCAAGGCGGTGAGCGTGCCGCCGCCGAGGGCGGCCGACAGCTTGGCGGCGCGCTCCAGAAGCCGGGCGTGAATGTGGAAAACGTCGCCGGGATAGGCTTCGCGTCCGGACGGCTGACGCATCAGAAGCGACAGCTCGCGGTGGGTGGCGGCGTGCTTGCTGAGGTCGTCGACGACGACCAGCGCATGGCCGCCCTGGTCGCGAAAATACTCGGCCATGGCGAAACCAGCATAAGGAGCCAGCCACTGCAGACCGGGCGCGGTCGACGGGCCCGCCACCACGAAGATACAGCGCTGGGGATCGCCGTGCGCGGCGACGGCGTCGATCACCTGGCGCACGGTCGATGATTTCTGGCCGACGGCGACATAGATGCAGATCACGTCGCTGTTGCGCTGGTTGATGATCGCGTCGACGGCGATCGCCGTCTTGCCGGTCTCGCGATCGCCAATGATCAGCTCGCGCTGGCCACGCCCGAGTGCGAACAGGGCGTCGACCAGCTTGATCCCCGTCTGCAGGGGCTGGGTGACCAGATCGCGCTCAATGATCCCCGGCGCGGCGCGCTCCACCGGATCGTAGCGGACGGCGGCTATCGGCCCGTGCTCGTCGAGCGGGCGGCCGAGCGGATCGACGATGCGGCCCAGGAGGGCTTCGCCGACCGGCGTGGTCACCACCCCGCCAAGGCCGCGCACTTGCTCGCCGGCTTTGACCGGGTCGAAGTCCAGCAGCACGCATCCGATCAGGTCCTCGTCCAGAGCGTGGGCGAAACCGCTCGCCCCGCTTTCAAAGCGCATGAGGGCGCCCAGCGGCAGGTCGGGCAGCCCGCGGACAAAGGCGATGCCGTCGCCGGCCTGCTCGACCACCCCGATCTGGTCCGGCGGCGGCGCCAGGACCACATCGGCAAGGCGGGCTTCGGCCGCCTTCAGCCAGAGATCAAGCGACTCGCGAAGAGTGATCGTCATTGAGCAGCTCGGCTTCAATCCGCTTGAGGCTCTCCGCCCAGGAGCGCCGGAGAATCGTGAACGGGAAGCGGATCTCGACCCCGGCGAGGAGCGTCGGATCGATTTTGAATGTGGGGACCACCGGCGCGCCCAGGGCCCTGGCGAGACGTTCGCCGATGCGGACGCTCGACGCCCGTTCGAGCGCCGCGGCGGTGACGATCTCGGCGACGCCTTCGCGAGCCGTCAGGCGTTCGGCGATGTGCCGTCGGGTTTCTTCTGGGAGGGATGCGAGATCGTCACAGACGAGGTCGAGCTGGCGGGCCTGGACCGCGGCCGTGGTGTCCTCATCGAGCAATCGGCGCACGATCGAGACGGCGAGCCGCGCTGCGTCGCGCCCGAGCACCCGGGCGATCTCGGCCCGCTCACCGGCGGCGGCGTTCTTGGCCTCTGATCGTACAGCGTCCGCCTCGGCGTGGGCTTTGGCGAGCAGCGCCTTGCCGTCCGCGTCAGCCGCGTCGCGTGCGTTCGCAAGCACGGTCTCCCGTTCCGCAGCCAGGGCGTCCCGGCGGTGCTCCAACTCTTGTCGCAGGGCTTGCGCGGCCTTCTTCTCAGCCTCGACGTCCGAGACCAGCTTGTCGGCCGCCGCCTGCCGCGCGGCCACCATCGCCAGGACCGGCCGATAGAGGAACCGGTGCAGGAGCCAGACCAGCACCAGGAAGTTGGCGGCCTGCAGGCCGAGGGTCCAGGGATCGAAATGCATCTTCAGTGGACGAATGGATTGGCGAACAGCACCAGGAGCGCGATCACCAGGGCGTAGATCGCCATGGTCTCGATCATGGCCAGGCCGACGAACAGGGTCCGCGAGATCACGCCGGCCGCGTCCGGCTGGCGGGCGATGGCGTCCATGGCGGCGGCGACCGAGCGGCCCTCGGCCAGCGCCGGACCGATTGCGCCCATGCCGACGGCGAAGGCCGCGGCCAGGATGCTGACGTGCGGAAGGTAGTTCATTGCGGAATCCTCGTTGGGGGCTGGGTTTGCGGGGGTGGGGTTTGGCCGACGGCCCCGCCGATGAAGACCATGGCCAGGACGGTGAAGATGTAGGCCTGGATCAGGCCGGTCAGCAGCTCGAGGGCCATGAACGGGATCGGCACGAACAGGCCGACCAGGGAAAGCACGACGCCGATGACGAACACGCCGCTCATGATGTTGCCGAACAGGCGGACCATCAGGGAGAAGGTCCGGGTGATCTGAGCCAGGAGGTTCAGCGGCAACATGATCCATGTCGGCCTCGCAAAATCGGCGAGATAGGCGCCAAGGCCTCGGGCCCGGACGCCGAAATAGTGCACGGCGCCGAAGACGATGACGGCCAGGGCCGCGTCGGTTTCGAGATGGGCGGTCGGCGGCTCCAGCCCGGGGATCAGCGAGATGAGGTTGGCGCTGGCGATGAAGATGAACAGAGTGGCGAGAAAGGGCAGGTAGGGCTCGGGCTCGATGCGGAGCGTGTCGCGGATCTGGTCGCGGATCGTGCAGATCAGGAGCTCCAGCACGGCCTGTCCGGCGTGGGGCTTGAGCCGCAGCTTGCGGCTTGCAAGGACGCTTCCCAACGTCAAAGCCGCCATCAAGGCCCAGGTCGTGACCACAGGCGTCGTGATCCCGACCGGCCCGATGCGGAAGACGACATCAGCGCTCAGCGGCGAAGTGATCATGGCGTCCGCCCCAGCGCTCGGATCGCGATCGGCCGCGCGAGCACCAGACCAGCGGCGATGGCGATGAGCGGCCCTGGTCCCTGTCTGGCCGCCCAGACCAGCACGGCCGCCACGATAGCCAGCCTGGCAGCGTGCAAACCCAGCGGCCGCCAGAGGGGACCCGAGATATAAAGAGACGTGTTGACGCGCAGGGCGGTGAGGCTCGCTGCGCCCAGGGCCAGGCCCGCGAGGCCGAACATCGCCAGATTGACCGCGCCTGACGCGTTCATGACGGATCCTCGCGCTGGATTTCCTCGATGCGTCGCCAGGCGAGCCAGCAGCCCAGGGTCAGCCCGGCCACGATCAGCGCCCCCGTCCAGAAGATGCCGGCCTTGAACAACCGGTCGAGCCAGCGGCCCAGGAACACCCCCACCAGGGTCGGGGTGATCACCAGCCAGCCGAGCGCGCCGATCATCGCCAGGTTCCGCGCCAGCGATCGCTCGCCGTGGGTCAGCCAGAATGTTCGTCGCGCGGCGCGCTCTGCGACCGACTGCATCAGCTTGGTGTCGGTGTCCGGCGCCGGCTTGGCGGTTGGCGGGTTCACGGGCGATCCCTTCCGCCGCTGCTGGCCTGCGGGCGAAGGAAGCCGATCATCTGGCGGATGGCCTGAACCCGCAGGTGCTCGGCCCGCGCCCGCGCCTGGCGTTCTTCCTCGGCCTCGCTGGTCAACCGGCCCTTCACGACGGTCTCGAGGCGGCCGAGATCGTCCCCGAGGATGGCTTCGCGGGTTGCGACCGCGACCTCACAGCCGTCGCTGACCGTGAGCAGCCCGCCGCGCACGGCGCAGTAGCCCTGGCGGCCGTCCTGATGGCGCCAGCCGACGACTGAGACCGAAAGGGCGGTCACCAGATCGGCGTGGTGCGGCAGGACGCCGAACTCGCCGGTTTCGTCTTCGGCGCGAACGGCTGTGATGTCGGCATGGTCGGCGACGATGGCGCCCGGCGTGGTGATCAGGAGCCTCACGCCGCAGCCCCTTCCGGCGTCCGCGCTGCTTGCGCTTCGCGCGCCCTTGCCTCGTCCAGGTCGCCGACCATGTAGAGCGAGCTTTCCGCCCAGGCGTCGGTCTGGCCCTCGAGGATGGCGCGGCAGCCTTCAACGGTCCGGGCGATCGGCACCGAGCGCCCCGGCTTGCCGGTGAAGGCCTCGGTGACCCGGAACGGCTGGGTCAGGAAATGCTGCAGCCGGCGGCCGCGCAGGACCGTGACCCGATCCGTCGGGCTCAGCTCGTCCATGCCGAGGAGGGCGATGATGTCCTGCAGGTCGCGATAGCGCGCGATCGTGGTGCGCACCTCTTCGGCCACCCGGTAGTGCTCATCGCCGATGACATTCGGATCCAGCAGGACCGAGGTCGATCGCAGCGGGTCGACCGCCGGATACATGCCCTCGGCGGCCATGGCGCGCGAGAGCACGACCGATCCGTCGAAATGGTTGAAGAGGGCGGTCACCGCCGGATCGGTGAAGTCGTCGGCCGGGACATAGACCGCCTGGATGGCGGAGACGGCCGCGCCAGGAACCGAAGCGATCCGCTCCTCGAGGTCCGCCACTTCGCTGGCCAGGGTGGGTTGGTAGCCCACGCGTGAAGGCAGACGGCCCAAGAGGCCGGAGATCTCGCCGCCCGCCTGGACGAAGCGAAACACGTTGTCCATCAGGAGCAGCACGTCGCGCTTCAGCTCGTCGCGGAAGTATTCGGCGATGGTCAGGGCGCTCAGGCCGACCCGCCAGCGAGCGCCCGGCGGTTCGTTCATTTGGCCGAACACCAGCACCGTGCGCTCCAGAACGCCCGACTGGCGCATTTCGAGGAGCATTTCATGGCCTTCGCGCGAGCGCTCGCCGACGCCGGCGAACACCGAAATGCCGCTGTAAGACTCGACCATTGTGCGGATCAGCTCGGTGACCAGCACGGTCTTGCCAACGCCGGCGCCGCCGAACAGCCCGGCCTTGCCACCGCGGGCCAGGGGCGCCAGCAAGTCGATGACCTTGATGCCGGTCTCCAGCGGTATGCGCGACCCGCCTTGCCTGGCGAGCGCCGGTGGGAGCTTGTGGATCGGCGAGCGCGGCGCGTCAGCAGCGATCGGCGGACCGCCGTCGCGCGGCGCGCCCAATAGGTCGACGAGCCGGCCCAGCATCGCCTCGCCAACCGGAACCATCAACGGCGCGCCAGTAGCCAGCACGCGAACGCCGCGGCTGAGGCCTTCGGTGGACTGCATGGCCACGGCGCGAACGGTCCGCTCGTCCAGATGGGCCTGCACTTCGGCCAGCACGCGAGCTTGGGGGCTAGCGGCGATATCGAGCGCCTCGTTGATCTCGGGCAGAGAGCTATTGTCGAAGCGAATATCGATCACCGAGCCCCGTACAGCCACGACTCGGCCCGTTAGGTCCCGCGCCGAGCGTTTAGCCAGTTCGCGTCCGCGCCGTTGCGCCATCGTCTCGGCCTGCTCATGAAATCTGTGACGTCCCTATCGCCTAGTCTCGGATGGAGGCGCTTGGGCTGACAGGGCGGGTAGCGAATGTGAGTGCTTGAAAAGCTAGCCATGTGAACCGGCATGCACATTGAGGTGGCTCAAGGGTCCAGCCGTGGCCGATCTCGAACAAAAAGGCTCGCACGCCGTAGTGGTCCTCCAATCAAACCAACTCGGCCACTAGCCACCTCTATCACGCCATGATATTGCTAGCGTGTTCGCCCGACAAGGCTCTCATGATCTGCAAACGCCGCCGGTCCAGCGTTCGGAGCGGGTTGGTGCAAACTGGGGGTGCAATGTCGATCAACCAAGCAAGGAAAGAATAAGATGGGGTTGAAATCATTCGCGGTCGTTTCGGCGCTCAGCATGTTCGCGGCGACCGGATCTCAAGCGGCCACGGCAAACTTCAACACGGCTCTAAAAGGGTCGAATGAAGTCCCACCGAACACCACAACGGGAACGGGTGAGGTCAAGGCTGTGCTCGATACGAGCCAGAGGGTCCTTACCTACACCATTACCTATTCGGGACTGACCTCGCCGGTCGTCGCCGCCCATTTTCATGGTCCGGCTGCTCCAGGCGTGAATGCACCGCCAATCATCACGATAACGGACTTGAAGAGCCCTATAACCGGCACTGCGAAACTCACTGCCCATCAGGAGGAGGAATTGCAGGCAGGTAAGTGGTATTTCAATATCCACACCGCACAAAACAAAGGTGGGGAGATTCGGGGTCAGCTTCCCAAAGAGTAATGTATTCGGAGGTGTGGCGAGAAAAGAGCTATCGGACCCCTAGGCGAAGCAATGGCGACAGTACTTCCTCCTGCGGGGTCCAATATCTTCTGCAGAACCGCCTCGCGTGAATTGAGCCAATTAGCTAATCGCTTTGTTGAGTGACTTATATTCGGACTCCAAGCCTTACGTGAAATTTGATTATGGTCGTCTCGGCTTGGCGCTTTGCGGCGCCTTAGTTTGCGTCAGGTCCGGCCACCGATTTCTTGGTGGTACAAATGGCAGACCTGTCGGGCTCGCCGATAGCCGGGTCGCCTAAAGGGCGCTCCAAATGGCGCCTCACTTGCACTTAGCGCGATCACCCGACGTTGCGCTCGGATTTGAGCTCCGTTTGCCTTGCAGCTATATCCTAAAATGATATGAGATCGGCCCGTGATCGTAGAACCGCCTAAGCGTGAGTTGCGATGAGAGCGAGATCGGCACTGGGCCTGGTGATGGGGGCCAGCTTGATTTGCCTCGGCTTGAGGGTGCCTCCCGCCGCGGCGAACACATCGCAGAACGTAGCCGTCGTCGAGCGCCAGGCCCCAGCGATGAAGGGCTATAGGCTGGGCGTTGGGGACAAGCTGCGGATCATTGTCTTCAATGAACCCAATCTGACGGGTGAATTCAGCGTCAACGCCAACGGAACGATCTCTTTTCCATTGATCGGCGATGTGCCGGCCGTGCTGCAGACAAAGGACGATGTGGCCGCCACGATCACGCGGCGGCTGGCCGACGGCTATCTGCGCACACCACAAGTCAGCATTGACGTAATCGGCTTTCGCCCCTTCTACATCCTGGGCGAGGTGAACAAGCCGGGCGAATATCCTTATGAACCTGGGCTGACGGTGATGGACGCCGTGGCGGCGGCTCAGGGGTTCACCTATCGGGCCGACAAAAAGTACGTGTTCATCAAGCAGGAACATCAGGCGGCCGAGGTACGAGATCCCCTGCAGGCGAGAGTTCCCGTTCATCCTGGCGACACGCTACGGATCGGCGAACGCTTTTTTTGATGTCGATACCGGCAGTCTCCAGGAGGGGCGGCGTGCTCAATTCGGATACAGATCGCGCCGTTTTGGTGCTGCTCGTCGACGACGAACCTATGATCCAGGAGCTGGTCGAGGTTGCGTTGGATGACGCCGGTTTCGCAGTCGTGAGCGCCTCAAGCGGCTCTGAGGCGCTCGCCCGCTTTGAGGCCGATGCTGTGACTTTCGACGCGGTCGTGACCGATATCAATCTCGGCATTGGCCCGGATGGATGGGATGTTGCGCGTCGAAGCCGCCAAGGAAATCCCCAAATTCCAGTTGTCTACATCAGTGGTGCAAGCGCGGCCGAATGGCCGAACCAGGGTGTCCCGCGGAGCATCATGATTCAAAAGCCTTTCGCGCCGGCCCAGATCGTGATGGCCGTGGCCACGCTTTTGAACACACGGCCCACCTAACTCGAATTCGAAGGGCGCCGCTGCGGCGGAGCCTGGCCTGTGTCCCCGGCCGGGCTCTTTGATGATGGGGCGGTCGCGCGAGCGTCACCGTTTCTTGCCGGCGTCGCCAAATTGCTGCGCAGTTCGACCGCCGGTTCGCTCGCAGTCCAGGCCCGGATCGGGGGGGCGCCGCATGCAAAGAAGCGCCTTAACGGCCCAAGCGGACCTTATGACGGTCCTGGCGAAGAGCCGCAATTCGTCGTCCATCAACAGCCCCCAAGAGCTTCATCCCGCGGCGAGCGACGGCCGGCCGGTCAGGCGTTGGCGATCCAGCTTTCCAGCCGCACCGACAAGGCGAAGCTCTCCTCCTTGATCCATTGGAAAAGCGTCTCTGACGCTTCGGGATGGCGATCGATCTCCTCAATGCGCCGCTCGAGCATCTCCTTCTGCCGCTTCAGGAAAGCGAGCTTGCCGGCGGCCTGCATTTTCTCGCGGTCCGACCCCCGGAACAGTTTGGCTTCGGCGTCGGCGAGTTGGATGTCTGCCTGGGCGAGCATCAAGGCAACGTCTCGGCGGATCGCGGGCATGGGCATAGGTTCGACCTCTCTTTCTGGGCTGGCGGGGGCGAAATCGAAACTTGCCGCCCAGAAATATCCTATTAGGATAAAAGTGGCTTGCTCATGGCGCCGGCGCCGGTCAAGTCGAAAAGTCACAACCGGAGCCGATTTCGGCTCGCCAGTCCGCCGAAAGGACGTCCGCGCCCCTCGATGAGCGATCGAACCATGCCGCGCGCGGCGCCGAGGCCGAGGTTCCTGGGTCGCAAGGGGGCGACCAACATCGCCAGCCTTGAAGACAGCCGCCAGCTCAGCCTGGTCGAGATCTCGCTTCTGGCCTTGGTCGTGGGGGTCGTGACAGGGCTTGGCGCGGTCGGCTTCCGGGCGCTGATCTCCCTGATCCACAATCTGGCGTTCACCGGCAAGCCGTCGGCGTTCTATGACGCCAACCTGTTCACGCCGGTTGCGCCATGGGGCCCAGCGGTGATCCTGGTACCGGTCATCGGCGGCCTCCTGGTGACCTTTCTCGTCAGCAACTTCGCACCGGAAGCCAAGGGACATGGCGTGCCGGAAGTGATGGATGCGATCTACTATCGGGGCGGCGTGATCCGGCCCGTTGTTGCGGTCGTCAAATCGCTCGCGTCCGCCATCGCCATTGGCACCGGCTCATCCGTCGGCCGGGAGGGCCCGATCATCCAGATCGGCTCCGCCCTGGGCTCGACCCTTGGCCAGATCGTCCGCATGCCCCCCGGTCAGAGGATCGCGTTGGTGGCGGCGGGCGCCGGCGCGGGGATCGCGGCGACGTTCAACACGCCGATCGGCGGTGTCATGTTCGCCATAGAACTGATGTTGCCGGAAGTCAGCGCCTCAACCTTTCTGCCGGTGGCCCTGGCGACCGGCGCGGCCACTTTCGTTGGTCGCTGGATGCTGGGCGATCAGCCTGCATTCCAGGTGCCCGCCCTGGCGCCGATGACCAGTGATGCAAGCGCGCTTCTGGTGCTCTTGCTGTTCGCTCTGCTGGGCGGCCTGACCGGCGTCGCCGCCGCTGGGTTCATTCGCGGGCTTCACTTGGCTGAGGATATCTTCGATCGCATCGGCTCGCGATATCTTCGCCATGCCTTGGGCATGCTGCTGGTCGGCTTGATGATGTATGGCCTCCTGCGCAGCGCCGGCCAGTACTATGTCGACGGCGTCGGCTACGCGACAATCGAGGCGATACTTTCGGGCAGGCAGGCAAGTTTCTGGCTGCTCGGATTGCTGTTCGCCAGCAAACTAATGGCGACATCGCTTAGCCTCGGGTCCGGCTCCTCCGGCGGCATCTTTTCCCCGTCACTGTTCATGGGAGCGACCCTGGGCGGTGGCTTTGCGGCGCTGCTCAATTCGCTGGGACTGCCGGTCACGCTCAGCGTTCCCGCCTTCGCCATGGTGGGCATGGGCGCCATGGTCGGCGGCGGCGCGGGTGCGGTGATGACGGCTGTGGTCATGATCTTCGAGATGACTCTAAGCTACGACATCATCATGCCGATGATCGTGGCCGTAGCGATGAGTGTCGGTGTGCGGCGTGTGCTCTCGCGGGAGACCATCTACACCTTGAAGCTGGCGCGCCGGGGGAGGGCGATCCCGAAGGCCTTGCATGCCAACATGTTCCTGGTGCGCCAAGCCAGCGAGGTGATGGATCCCGACGTGATCGTCTTGCCGGCCGAGGCCAGCTTCGACGCCTTTCTTCGTTTGCCGGAACACGATGGGCGCCTGCGCCATGTGGTGATCATCAAGAAGGGGCGACTGTTTGGGGTGATACGGGTGAACACAGGGCTCAGGCATGGCCTGGAAAGCGCCTATACCGGCGTCACCTTGGGCGACGTCGCCAATCGCAATTTCATCGTCGTGCGGGAAGCTGAGGTCGTTTTCGACGTCATTGAGCGCATGTGGCGCAAGCAAGCGACCATGGCGCTGGTGGTGTCAGGCCGTGGGGTGCCGCGCGGCGGCGATGTGATCGGTGCGATCACCAAGGAACACGTCGCCGATTCCGTGGCCGCCAGTGTGAAGATCTATCCCCGCGCCTAGGCTCAAACGCCCATGCGCTTCAGGCGCTTGAGCGACTGGGTCAGGAGCGGTTCCTGGCGGAGCATTTCCTCCAGGTGCTTGGCGGCCAGTTCGCCCAGGAGCACATCGCCGTTTGGGGTCAGCTTCACCAGCACGCTTCTGCGATCTTCAAGCGAAGGCTCGCGGAAGGCCAGGTCAGCCTTGGCCAGGCGGTCGACGAGCTGGACCGCCGCATGATGGGTCAGCAGCAGCTGCTCGGACAGATCCTTCATCGACATGGACTCGCCCGGCCAGGTCTTGACCGCCAGCATGGCCTGGTACTGCTGCTGGGTGATGCCGGCTCCGCGATTGATGTGCTCGCTGGCCGCGACGAACTGCCGAAGGGCGTAGCGAAAGCCCGCAAGGCCCATGAAGCGCTCAGCGTCCAGCGACATTGTTCCTCCCGTTCGGGGCTCGATCCACTTCAACGGGCGAACCCTGCTCGTCGTTTCACTTCTATAGCGTCGAACGCCGCGTCCAGAAATGCAACTTGAACAAACTTGGCCTTACGCATCAATCCGCGCTTCACTCTATCATTCTATGATATATAAGCACTAGGCTTGCCAGGCGGCGGCCTACGATTTGGAGAGCCTTGGACGATGTCCCCCACAGCCACGCGCGTCGCGCGATCCCTCAAACCGGCCCTGATCCTGTGCGCCACTGCGCTGCTCTCGGCCTGCGCCTCCCATCCGAAGCCCGCGCCGGAGCCTGCGCCTCACGCGCCCCCGCCACCCCCGCCACCGGCCGCCACTCCGGTCGCTCCGCCGCCAGCCGCACCGGTGCGCACCGGCCCGCTTCCCGGCACGATCCAGGATTTCGTCGTCAACGCCGGCGACCGCGTCTATTTCGACCTCGATCAGTACAATCTCCGCAGCGACGCCTTGCCCGTGCTCACCGCTCAAGTGGCCTGGCTGAATCGCTATCCGGCCGTGAAAGTTCGGATCGAAGGCAATTGTGACGACCGTGGCACGCGCGAATACAACTTCGCGCTCGGCGGACGCCGCGCGGAAGCGGTTAAGACCTTCCTTGTGGAGCACGGTGTTAGCGCCAGCCGGATCACCACGGTGAGCTACGGCAAGGAACGGCCGATCGATCCTGGAACAGGCGAAGAGGCCTGGCAGCACAATCGCAACGGCCACACGGCGATCACGGAAGGCGCCCAATAGGACGACGGGTCGCCCTTGGCCCCGATCCGGCGCCTTTCGGCGCCGGATCTATCCCGCCGGGTGGCGGAGCAAGCCGGCCCCTGCCGGCGCACGACAAAATGTTGATCTTACGGAACCAAATTGTAGTGTTGATTCAGGTATATACGCGATGGTCCGCCCGAAATTGGACGCATTGCGACCGGATGATCCCGTGACCTTCATCCTATCGGGCTGAAGCCGTTCCCAATGCCCTGCAAAGTCACTATGCGAGCTTAGGTTTTGACTGCGTCCATGTTCGTGCGAAAGCGAGCTCCCACCCCAGATGCCGGCGCGCCGATAGAAGCGCGTGATGGACGCGGCAGACCGCGCGATCGCCTCGACATCGCCCTTTACAGCGCCATCGCCCTGATCGTTCTCCTGTGCGGCGCATACGTCCTGGTCGCCTATGCCGGGTGAGGGTGGGCATGACGCAAGATCGCCCAACCTGATTGGCCAGCTGATGAGGCGTCGAACCAGACCAGCTCACCGGATCAGGCGTTGGCCGAGCGCCGACGCTGGCTCAATTGCGAGCAAATCTTCCCGCAGGCCAGCCGGTCTCTGGCTTTTGGTGCTGATCGGGGTCGTCGCAGCAGCGGGCAAGGCCGCCGCCGACCCAGCGCCGTTCGATCTGGCGGGGCCGGCGCTTTCCGTGCAGGTGATCCATGCGGACAAGGCGCTCCCGATCTCGCAGGCTCCAAACCTTTCCCCAGGGGATCGGCTATGGATTCAGCCTGACCTGCCAAGGGGCCAGTCGGTGCGCTACCTGATGGTGGTAGCCTTCCTGCGCGGCGCGACAAATCCGCCGCCTGAGAAGTGGTTCCATGCCTGGCGCACCTGGGACCGAAAGGCCGGTGACGCCCTTAGCCTCGTCGTGCCGGATGGAGCCCAGCAGGTGCTGGTGTTTCTGGCGCCTCAGACCGGCGGCGATTTCAGCTCCCTGGTCAAGGCTGTGCGTAGCCGTCCCGGAGCGTTCGTGCGCGCCTCTCAAGACCTGAACCAGGCCTCGCTAGACCGTACGCGGCTGGATGCTTTCGTGGCGGCGGTCCGCAGGATCAGCGACACAGATCCCGCCCGTTTGAAGACGGTGTCGCCGCTGCTGGCGCGAAGCCTCGACATAAAGCTTGACGCTGAGTGCCTGCAGAAGGTCGAGGAGGCTCAAGCCCCCTGCCTGACCCGGGGTCAGGAATCGCTTGTTCTAGGCGACGGGCAAAGCCAATCCATGGTCCAGGCGCTGACCTCCGGTGATACGGCGAACCTGATCCAGCAGCTCAGCACCACGCCCCAGGCTGGTTATGGCTATTTCAGCCCCTACATCGCTTCGGTCATGGACATCGCGCGGATCCTGGATTCCTTCCACTCCGCCCAATATCAGTACATCCCGGCTCTGGCGTCCGCGCACGGCGAACAGATCTCGCTGTTGCTGAATGTGCCGCCGTCGTTCAAGCCCCCAATGTCCGTGCTTGTCGTCGCCCTTCCGGCGATCGCGCCGCCCCAGCCGCCGCCATTGCATCCGGTCGATCCCAAGGCCGCCTATTGCCTGGCCCAAGCGAACCTGGCCCTGCCGGCCGAAGGCGCGCCGCTGGTCTTCTCCACGGGCTATGCCCATGACTTGGTGCTACGCTTGAAGCGTTCGGCTGGTCCGGACATCGATCTTCCCGTCAAGGCCGACGCCGAGAAGGGAGGGCTTGTCGTCGACGCCTCGAGCCTGGGACAGGCGGGCGTGGCGGATGCGACCCAGGCGTCGATCCAGGGCGTGTGGGGATTCTCGGCCTTCAGTGGGCCGACGTTTCCGCTGCAGTCACCAAGTTCTGTCCATTGGCGTCTGGCGGCGCGAGATCAACAGCCGCTCGTCGCCGGCCGCGACAATCCTGTCACCCTTGAAGCGCCGGCGGCGGCCTGTGTCGAAAGCGTTGTCCTCAAGTCTGCCGACGGCGCGACCGAGCCGGTCGTGTGGAAGGCCGCCGGTCCAGACAAGGTGGAGGCTGTTCTCAGCTTGAAAGGTGTCCGGCCGGGCCCACTTGCCCTGCTGGTCAAGCAGTACGGTCGCGGCGCCGCCGATGAAGTGCAATTCCAGGCCTTCCCACAACCCGCCGATCTCGACAGCTTTGTCTTCCACGCCGGCGACCACAAAGGCGTTCTCAAAGGCCGACGGCTCGCCGAGGTCACGGGGCTGAGATTCGGGGCTGTCGCATTCAAGCCGGACGGGCTAGCCACGGGCGGTCCCGGCGAAGAACTGTCTTTGGTCGCCTCGGACGACACAGCGGCGGCTAAGTTGGAGCCAGGCGTCCAGTCCGCCGCCAAGGTTTCGCTCAAGGACGGCCGAACGGTGCAGCTGCAGGCCTCGATCGAGCCGGCTCGGCCCAGTGTGGCGCTGATCAGCCGAACCATTGCGCCATCCCCCACGCGATCGCCCCTTTCGTTCGAATTCACCGACAAGGATGAATGGCCTGCGGACGTCGGCCTCACCTTTTCCATTCGAGCCCAGACGCCGAATGAATTCACCGGAACGGAAAAGATCGAGGTCGCCAACGACAAGGGCGTGGTCCTGGCAGGGCTGACCGCCGGCGCTGAGTTGACGCAACAGGACCCGCATGTGTTCGTGGCGCAGATCCCGTCTGGCAAGGCGCTCGGACCAACCGCCTTCGGCCCGCTTCAGTTCCGCGTTGTCGAAGCGGGTGTGGCGGGTGACTGGCAGCCGCTCGCTCATCTGGTGCGCGCACCAGCTCTGGGCGGCTTTCAGTGTCCCGACAAGGCCGACGAAAACTGCCTGCTCAATGGTTCCGATCTCTTCCTGATCGACTCCCTGTCCGCCAATCCGGATTTCGACAAGGCTGTGAAGGCGCCGGATGGGTTCACCGGCCAAAACCTACCAGCGCCTCATCCAAGCGGCCTGCGCCTCTATGTGAAACTTCGCGATGACCCCTCGGTGATCAATTGGATCGCCTTGCCGCCGGCGGCCCCGCCGGCCAGGCCCTCCGCTGCCGACGGCGAAGCGCACGGCCGGGGAGGTTCGGATCCCAGAACGGAGATCGGGCCTGGAAAACCCGCGCCATCACCGGCGAAAGCCCCATCAAGCAGACCCCTCAACCGATCTTGACCTTGCCGGCCGGCTCGAAGGCGTAGTCTGGCAGATACAAATTCTTCGGCGCCGGGCCTTTGCGGATGCGGCCGGACGTGTCGTAGACCGAGCCGTGGCAGGGACAAAACCAGCCGCCGAATTCTCCCTGGCCGAACAACGGCACACAGCCCAGGTGGGTGCACACCCCGATCACGATCAGCCAGTCCGCCATGCCCGGCTTGTGCCGGCTGGCGTCGGTCGCCGGATCGCGAAGATCGGCGTGGTCGCCGGCCACGGCGGCGGCGATTTCCGCCGGTGTCCGATGTCGCACGAAAACCGGCTTGCCGCGCCACTTGACGACGATCTGTTGGCCGAGCGCCACCTTGCTGTAGTCGACCTCAATCGACGCCAGGGCGAGGGTGTCCGCGGCCGGGTTCATCTGGTCGATCAGCGGCCAAAGGCAAGCCGCTCCGGCGCCGGCGACTGCGGTTGCCGCCAGGATATGGATGAAATCGCGCCTGACCGGCTCATCGTAAGTGGCCAGGGTCCCGTCCATAGGGGTCATCATGCTCCTCCAGACCCCAACCCCCGCGAGCCCAGAAAGGGCGAACGGACTATCCCTTCGCCGCCGGGACGCGAACCGGTATGAAGCTGTTGCTGCCGCTGCGGCTCACCATCAAGAGGATGTCCTTGCGGCCCGACCGCCTCGCCTCCGCCACAGCCGCAGAAAGGTCCTGCGGATTGGCGGTCGGCTTGCCGTTGGCCTTCAGGATGATGTCGCCGCGCCGCAGCCCCTTTTCGCTGGCGTCGGAATCTGAGCGCACGCCGTCAATCATCAGTCCGCCATCCGGATTGTGTTCGACCCGCATGCCAAGCACGCGTGGCGCGTCCGAGCCGCTCGAAGAACCGTCGTCGCCGCCACGGGTGTCATTGCTGGCCAACTGGGCTTCGCTCGGCCGCACGCCGGAGCGCACATCAATCTCCATCCGCTGGCCATCGCGCAGGATCTCGAGGCGGATGGTGTCACCGCCATGCACGAGGGCGACCTGTCGGGTGAGATCGTCCGCCGACGCCAGCTCGCGGCCGTCGAGCCTTTGCACCAGATCGCCGGGTTTCAGTCCCGCGCGCTCGGACGGTCCATCGGGCGTGATATCGGCGACCAGCGCCCCCTTGGAGGTGGGCAAGCCCAGGCTGTCGGCGATCTCCGGGGTTACGTCCTGGATGGTGGCGCCGATATAGCCGCGCACCACCTTGCCGCCGCTGATTAGCTGCCGGGAGATCGAGGCGGCGACGTCGGCCGGAATGTCGAAGCCGATGCCGACCGAGCCGCCCGATGGCGAGAAGATGGCTGTGTTGACCCCGACGACGCGGCCATAGACATCGAAGGTCGGCCCGCCGGAATTGCCGCGGTTGATCGGCGCGTCGATCTGCATGTAATCGACATAGTTGGAATTGCTGACGTTCTTGCGGCCGAGGGCCGAGACGATGCCGGCCGTGGCGGTGCCGCCGAGGCCGAAGGGATTGCCGACCGCCACCACCCAGTCGCCGACCCGCGGCTTGGCCCGGTCCTCGAAGCTGACGAAAGGAAAGTCGGCCCCCTCGACCTTGATGACCGCAAGATCCGTGGCCGGGTCACGGCCGATCAGGCGCGCCTTCAGCTCACGGTCATCCTTGGTGCGCACCGTGATCTTGTCCGCGCCATCGACCACGTGGTTGTTGGTGAGAATGTAGCCGTCGCGCGAAATAAAGAAGCCGGATCCGGTCGCACGCATCTTCGGCGCCGGGCCGGGGTTCGGTCCTTGCTGGAAAAACTGCCGGAAATCGAAGCCAAAGGGATTATCGCCGCCTGGGTCGCCGAACTGCTTGAAAAACTCCGGCGGAATCTGGCCTGACGAGGTGGTGAAGCCTGCGGCGCCCTTGCCTTCCACATCGATGGAAACAACAGCCGGCGAGACCTTCTGGACGATGTCGGCGAAGGACGAGGGGGCTCCCGGCGCGGCGATCGCGCTCGCCGGACGGTTCACAGCGCCAGGTTGGGCGTTGGCGCAGGTCCAATAACCGCCGACGCCCGCGAGAACGGTGCAAAGGGCCCCAACGGCCGCTCCGGCGACGTAGTCCTTGTTCTTCATAGTCTGTGAGCCTCGCTAGCTTCCAATCGCACCCAACCGGCGACCGCACGGCCGCAGCGGGGGCAGACCTGATCTTGCCGGTGGCGCTTCGGCGCTATCGACGCCGGTCAACAGCAACATCCAAGCAGGCCAATAGTATCCCATTGTGATAATTATTGGGCGAAATGCGGCGTCGCTCCACCCGTCGGCCTCAAATCCGCCGCGGCAGGTTCCGAGTGGCGGTTTGTTCAGCTCGGCTTCAGCCCGGCGCAAGGCGCCAACTTCTCGACAGCGCGTGATAAATCGGCTCGGGCATCACCCAGGCCGACGACGCGCGGGCGAGGAGGGCGGCCAGCATCAATGGCCCGACGAGGCCCGGGTTGCGGGTCATTTCCATCAGGATGACGGCGCTGGTCAGTGGCGCTTGAACCACGCCGGAAAGATAGCTGCACATGCCAAGCACGACCGCGTCGCGTCCGGCCATGGCGGCAAGGCCGGTATGGGCGAAGGCTGCGCCAAGTCCCGCGCCGATCGCCAGTGATGGCGCGAAAAGGCCGCCGGGCGCCCCCGACGCTGCGGCCGCCAGGGTCGCCACGAACTTCCATCCGGCCAGACCCAGGCCCCGGCCAGGATGGCCTTGTAGCAGCGATTTCGCCTCGGCATAGCCCGCGCCGAAGGTGATTCCGCCAGAGGCGAAGGCGGCGCCGGCGGCGATGCCGCCGCAAAGGGTTGCAAAGATGATGGGATGGGCGCGGCGCCAACGCGTCAGCGGATTCTGGTCTGGCCCGATCGTCAGGCTGAGGGCGCGGCTGAAAACGCCGCCGGCGAGGCCGCCCACGACGCCGATGAACGGCGCGGCCAGCCAAGCTGTCTTGAGGTCTGAGGCGCCGTTCAGCACCCCAAAATACGCGTAGTCCCCCTGTAGCGCGTAGGATGCGAGCCCGGCGATCACGACAACCATGATCACAGTCGTATGGGTGCGTCGCTCAAAGCTCTTCGCCAGTTCCTCCAGCGCGAACACCACGCCGGCGATCGGCGTGTTGAATGCGGCGGCGACCCCTGCGGCACCGCCGGCGATGATGATGGCGCGCCGGCCTGGCCCGCCTTTCAGGCCGCGCGTCAAGGTGCGCATGACGCCTGCCACCACCTGCACTGTGGGGCCTTCGCGGCCGATCGAAGCGCCACAAACCAGAAGCGCCGCCGAGAGCGCGACCTTCCACACCGCCGTCTTCAACGTCACCCTTTGGCCCCCCCAACGGCCATGCCAGCGTTCCTCCGCCGCCGCGATGACCTGGGGGATGCCGCTGCCGGCCGCCTCGGGTGCGAACCGCCGCGTCAGCCAGGCGGCGATGGGAAACCCGACTGGCAGCAACACGAGGCTCGCCAGGGGGGCCGCCGCATAGAGACGCGAATGCCAGTGCATGGCGCCGTCGCAGAGCCTGGCGAATTGGGCGGCGGCGAGACCGCCGAGAATGGCCACCCCGATGATGCGGGCCATGCGCCAGGTGCGGCGGGCATGGAGCCGGCGCTTGAGCGTCTGTCTCCTGGCGGTTCGATTGGCGATCGGAGTCGCGTTGGCGAGAGGCTTGATAGCGCAAAATCCCGAAAATGCCCCCGCTGGCCACAAGCCGAGAGCGGGAGTGAAGTGATGGCGAAGATAACAGTGAACTCAGGCGAGCAAAGCGGCTCAAGGCTTCAGCGCAAGGGCGGACCGAGCCAGGCCAGACTGCGCTCGAGATAGGCATGGCCGTCCTTTCGCACCCAGTCTCCGTGCGCCATGACCACGCGATCGGCGGACCAACCGAGCACCTTCTGCCTTGCCGCCCGCGCCGGGAGCCGGTCGAGGAACGTCACGCGCCACTCTCGTGGGGCGCCGGGGTTCTGCGCGGCGATTCCGTCGACCCGGGCGAGCAAGCGCATCCACCAGGGCCAATGCTCCCGAAGAAACTCTTCGGTAAGAGCCTCGATCAGGTCGGCGACAATGACGGTCCGGGACGGGCGGTGAAAGAACACAACCTCGTCCATGATCAAGGACCCGGTGAACCAGGCCTGATCGATCTCCCCCTGCCATTCGGCAGGCGAGAGGCCTCGCAGCGCCGCGTGGAATTTGAGATCGCGGCGCTTTTTGATGGTCGAGGCAGGTCCCCACAGCTGGGCTTCCGGAAAAGCCTGCTTCCAATCCTGAAGGTAGAGGTGGTGCAGCTTGTTGGGGCTCACCAAATGGCGGACCGGGCCCAGGACCTGCAGGTCGCGAATGATGGCCTCAGTCAGCCGAACGGGCGACCAGACCCACAGATCGCCATTGTCCAGTCGAACGACGACCGAACGGGTCGGGTATGCAAATCCATAGAAATCGACGATCTCGCCCTCGGCGATCCAGAGCGAGTCATGAACCTGCTCGCAGGCGACCGCCGGCGAGTGCATGCGTCGATCCTCCAGGCGCACAACTTCGCAATCGCCAAGCATTTCGACGCCTCCAAATCGGGCCAGACAGTGGTGCGGGCGTGGGCCCTGATGGCGGCTGGCCTCGCCATCCCGATCTAGTGTATATCATCATAGGACGTAAATGCGAGCTGGAGCGCGACACCGCTGGCACAAACCGCGCTGACTCCCCAAGGCTGCATCGAGGCTCGGCGACGTCTGGGATGGTCGCAGCAGGATCTCGCTCACAGGTCTGGCATTTCGTGGCGTACCATCATCAATTTCGAGACAGGTCGCCATCGGCCGCGACACCATACCTCGATCGCGTTGGTGCGCGCCTTTCGCGAATGCGGCCTTGCGTTCAAGCTTTCCTACGAGGCCCCAGGGGAGCCGCAGGTTGCGGATCGCCCAGGGCAGGGCTGGCCACAATCATCATGGAATGATACAATTTGACTGCGGGCGCTGTCATGGCCGCTCGCAGAGCGCCTGCTGATCGCTGCGGACCTAGGCGGTTGGCGGGCGTTCCTTTGGTCTGGGCCGTGCAGACGCCTAAGACCGAAAACGACAAGCTTCAAATGATCCCGTTCAGTTCGCGCTGCAGCGATCAATCCTCCGGGGGCGACCACAGGCCGCCCTGGCGCGGAGATAGTTTGACCGTACAGCTCAGGCCGGCCGGCGCCGCTTCGATAGAGAGTTCCGCACCGGGAACACGCGCGAAGGCTTGGCGGATGAGTTTCGAGCCGAACCCTTCAGTGGTCTGGGCCGGGGGGCGAGGGCCGCCGCATTCCTGCCAAGTCAGGACATACCGATCCTGGTGTGATCGCCAACTCAATTCGACCCGTCCCTGAGGACCCGACAAGGCGCCGTACTTGGCGGCGTTGGTGGCGAGTTCGTGCAGGGCGAGGGCGAAGGCGACGCTGACTTGCGGATCGACGAGCAAGGGCGGTCCGGTCTGGACGACGACCTGGTCGCCGAAAGGCGCCAGGATCTGCTGAATAAGCCCAGCAAGCGGGGCCGGCGTGGATCGATCGCGCGTCAGCAGGGAGTAGGCTCTTCCGAGGGCCTGCAGTTTGCCTGACAGGGCGGACCGATACTCATTCACGCTGCTGGATGCCCGCGCCGTGGCGTTGGAGATCGCCTGGATTACGGCGAGCGTGTTCTTGCCCCGATGCTCCAATTCCCGGACCAGCACCCGAAGCTCGTCCTGCGCGATCCTCAATTGCATCGTGCGGTCCTTCAGGTCGACCAGGGTCCGCCTCAAGGCGAACGAGATGACCGCCATCATGGATCCGGTGATCACCCAAACGATCAGTCTCGGGATCGCATCCGCCGGGTGCTGGTGCGACTGAGCCATAGAAAACCAAAGCGTAGCGGCGGCGCCGGCGACGATGGTCGTCAGAGCCGAGGGAACGCCAGCCGATAGAGTCGCGACCAGCACCGCCGGAAATAGCGTCGCGAAAGAGACGTCGGCGCCAATCACCGGCTCGAGCGCCCAGCGCAACCCAGTTGCTGCGGCCACGGACGCGAGCGCGACGACCTGTCCGCGCCAGAGGGGGAGCGGCGCGGTGCGTGCGACCCGGTTCAAGATACCCGCGATGGGCTCGACCATTGGCTTTGCGCGGTCGTCAGGCACACCAAGCTCCGAAAGATCACGCTTTCAGCCAACGGCAAAGCCGCTGGCCGCAGTCTATATCATAATGGGATACCATTGGTTAGTCTGGTGGGCTGGGTTGTCCCTACAGATCACCCAATTCGGAGCGAGCTCTCGAACTCGGCGGCAAGGCTAGTCGCTTGCCAGTTATATCTGGGCGTGATAATGTGCTCGCGGTTAGAAGATGTGCAGACTGACCTGGAGCGGGAACGCCCCCTGAATTCGCATCACCCCCGCGAAGCGGGGCGTTCCCCCTCTTTTCGCGGCCCTTCGCGCCGGCGCTGTCGCCCAAATAATATCACAATAGGATGTTATGTGCGTCGCGGCTCCGATCCCATTTGGGGTTGAGCGACGGTAATGCTGCGACTGGAGGGTGAAGTGAGATTGGATGGTGTGCTCGGGCTGTCAATGAGGATTGGCTTGGCTGGCGTCGCGGCGCTTTTCGAAGCGAACGCTCTGGCCGCGTCGCCATCGCCGCCGGCGCCAATGCTTCAGTTCGACGGCGCGAGGCTGGGCATGACGCTTGACCAATGGAAGGCGCTGCCGTTTCCAGGTGTGGCGCCGGCAAACCTGCTTCGGGTCTGTACGCCCGACCTCGCCTCCAGCCGCGCCGCCGCCGCGGGACCAAGCCGGCAAGTCGAATGTTCCTATGCAACTCGCTATGGGCCCGAAACCCTGGTCCAATCCTTTCCGCTGACGAAGCGCTTCCTGGCGCGCGCGCCGCACTATTTCTTCTCGCAAAACCGGCTGGTGAAGATTGAATTTCGCACCTCGGTCGATGCTTTCGACGACGTGGTCGCTCAATTTCAAAAGCAGTACGGCGCGGCGAGCCGCACTTCGCGGGACGACGTGCGGGCAGGCGACGGCTTGGCGCTTCCGAGGGTTCGGGTTCTATGGCGATTGAGGAAGGGGACTGTAGAGGTCACCGATCCATCATCCGTGCCGAACCTCCTGGAAGTGAGCCTTGCGGGCGCCTGACCGAAGGGCTCGCACCCGGCCGGGGTGGTGGCGAACCTCGACCCGGGTCCTGGGCGCCCTGACCTTGGTCGCCGTAGCGCGGGCCGCCCTGACCCTTGGGTGGATCGCATTCTGCGCGGGATGCTCGCCCAAGGCGCCGCCGCCCACGCCCCAGCAATCGGCGGCGTTCGCCCAACAGGTGCGCGCCGCGTTTGTGGCGATGGCCCAGTGTGACGCCGCTGCGCGGGGAGCCGACAGCATAGGCCAGGAGCCGAGGCCGTCTCACCTGGACGCCCTCACATCTGCTCGGAGCGTCTGCCAAACAAGCGCGCATGCGCTGGGCGTCTTTCGCTTTGACGAGGCGATTGGAAAAAGGTTCCTGCCATCGCTGGACGGCGCGGTCGGTCCTTGCTGGGCGGCATATGACGCTAAGGCGCGACACCTGAAACTGGCGGCCGACCTCTTACACGGATCCGGCTCGGCCAGATCCCAGCTCGAGGCCAACGCCGACCGTGACCATGTCGAAAGCTTGACCCAGCAATGCCAGAGCGGCCTGACGAGCACGGCGGAGCGTCTCGGCTTTGATGTTCGCCGCCTGCCCCGGGCGACCTACGCTTCACGGTGACCAGCATCTCGCGACGGGGGCAGCCAGTCGCCGCTTGATGTCGGGCCTGTCTCGCATCGACAGCAGCCAAATCCCAAGCTTTCTTATATCACTCTATGATGTTTAGATACGCGGAACAGCGAAGTGTGAAACATCGTTTCGACGAGACGGGCGGGCGGGCGGGCGGACAATTGAGAGAATCTGGATGATCTTGCATGTCCTATTTGCAAAGACGCTCAGGTCCGGCCGCTTGTCCGTCGTCTATGACGACGGCCTGACCGAAACCTATGGCGATGGGTCGGGCGCACCCGTCGTCGTGCGGCTGAGCCGCAAGGCGGCGCTGCGCATCGCATTGGAGCCCAGCCTCGGGCTTGGCGAGGCCTATATGGAGGGCGATCTCGTCTTCGAGAAGGGCGACCTTTGGGACCTGTTATCCTTGGTCGGCCGCAATCTTCCGGAGCGACCGAGGATTCGCCATCCGTTTCTGGCCGGGGTGAAAAACGCCCTCGTGCGTCGGCTTCGTCAAGTCAACGATCGCCGCGCAGCTCGGCGGAACGTCGCGCACCACTACGACCTCGCCGCCGACCTCTATCGGCGCTTCCTCGACGCGGACATGCAGTACTCCTGCGCCTATTTTGCGAAGCCCGGCATGAGCCTGGAAGAGGCCCAGGCCGCCAAGAAGGCCCATCTGGCGGCCAAGCTCCGTCTGCGGCCAGGCCATCGCGTCCTGGACATCGGCAGCGGCTGGGGCGGCTTGGGGCTCAGCCTGGCCCGGGACTACGGCGCAAAGGTCACTGGCATCACCCTCTCCGAGGAGCAACTGGCGCTGGCCAATCGGCGCGCGGCGGCGGAAGATCTGTCGGATCGCGCTCGCTTTGCGCTGAGCGATTACCGGGATGTCCGAGGGGCTTTCGACCGCATCATCTCGGTCGGCATGTTCGAGCATGTGGGTTCACCGAATTATGTCGGCTTTTTCCAGCAGATCGAACGACTGCTGACCGATGACGGGGTGGCCGTCGTCCATGCGATCGGCCGCATGGAGCCGCCGGGAACCACGGATCCGTTCATCCGCAAATACATCTTCCCGGGCGGCTACATTCCCTCGCTGTCGCAGGTCACCGCCGCCGTCGAGAAGGCCGGACTGTGGATCACCGATATCGAGATCCTGCGGCTGCACTACGCCGAAACGCTTCGGTGCTGGCGCGCGCGGTTCCAGGCCGACCGGGCCGCGATCGCCGCCCTCTACGATGAACGCTTCTGCCGGATGTTCGAATTTTATCTGGCCGTCGGCGAACTGAGCTTCCGAACCGGAACGACGATGGTGTTCCAGCTACAGCTGACCCGGCGAATGGACGCCCTGCCGATCGTTCGCGACTACATGTTCGAGGAGGAGCGCGCGCCGGCCTGGATCGAACCGGCCGCTCATCGCCAGGACGGTCGCCGCCCACAGCCTTCGCCGCCTTTGCGCAACCCGCGCGAGCGAGCGACGCCGAACGCCAGCGCGAACGCGACCGCCCCTGACGCCAGCAGCAGCCCGAACGAAATCATGTCTTCGGCTCCCATCAGCGATACCCGAACGATTATACCGCCGAGCCGCCAGGCCGGAAAACACAAAGGCGCAGGATGAAAATCGCGATCAGCGGCGCGGGCGTGGCGGGTCCCACCCTGGCCTATTGGCTACTTCAGGCCGGCCACACCCCAACGCTGATCGAGGCGTCGTCACGACTGCGAACCGGCGGCTACATGATCGACTTCTGGGGCGTCGGCTACACGGTCGCCGAGCGCATGGGAATCATGCCCCAGGTATGCGCCGCCGGCTACGATCTCGAAGAGGTCCGATATGTCGACGCCCACGGCCGCAATGCGGGCGGGATCTCTGCGGCCACTATTCGCAGGGAGCTGGGCGAACGCTTTACGAGCCTGCCACGCGGCGACCTGGCCGAAACCATTTATCGGACGATCGAGGGCCGGGTAGAGACCATTTTCGGGACCTCGATAACCTCCATTGACGAGCACCCGGGAGGTGTCTGGATCGTGCTGAATGGCAAGTTGGCGCGGGAGTACGACCTGGTCGTCGGTGCAGACGGACTGCATTCGAATGTCCGCGCGCTGGCCTTCGGGCCCGAGGCCGAATTCGAGCGACCGCTCGGCTATTATGTCGCCGCCTTCGAGGCTGAGGGCTACGCCCCGCGCGATGAGCTCACCTATGTCAGTTACGGCGATCCAGGCCGCCAGATCTCCCGCTTCGCCATGCGGGAAAACCGGACCATGTTCCTCTTCGTGTTTGCGGCGGATCAGCTGGGCGGAGCCGAGCCCAAGGGCCTCGAGGAGCGACGACAGACGCTGCAGCATACCTTCGCGTCGATGGAATGGGAGTGGCCCAGGATCGCGCAAGCTTTGGCCAATGCCAATGACATCTATTTCGATCGTGTGAGCCAGATCAGTTTGAAGTCCTGGTCCAAGGGGCGCGTCACCCTTCTGGGCGACGCCGCGGCCTGCGTTTCTCTGTTGGCTGGGGAGGGGACAGGGCTCGCCATGACCGAAGCCTATGTACTGGCCGGCGAGCTGGCGGCGGATGCAGACTATTCCAGAGCCCTGGAACGCTATGAAAGCCGCCTGCGCCCCTTCATTGCCGGAAAGCAGGCGTCCGCGCGCAACTTCGCCAGATCCTTTACGCCGCGAACGGCGATGGGCGTCTGGCTGCGAAACCAGGCCGTCAAGTTGATGGCGGTCCCGGGCCTGCCCGACCTGTTTGTTGGCGCCCAGATGCGTGACGCTTTCGCCCTGCCCGACTACGGGCTTTGATCTCCGGCGGAGCGTAGCTAGACCTCTCTACGATATATCTTAAGTCCTTGCGCGCGAACGCCCTGAAAGGCCGGCCCGGGCCCAACCCCAGGGAACGGCTCAGCCCTTTGCGTTTGCTAGACTGAGCGAGACAAGAGACCAGTCACCGGCGTGTGTGACGAGCAGCAAGACGGCTTTGCGGTGTGTGCGCCCAGCCTGCGTGATCACCGCCGACACGTCCTCGGGTGTCGGTGTCTGGCGGCCGGCTACGGCGACAATGACGTCACCAGCGCGCAGGCCCTTTTTGCTGGCGTCTGAACCGTCATGGACGAAGTCTATTGTTACACCACCGTGTGCGTTCGACTGGAGCCGCATCCCAAGGATTTGGGCCGGCATCTCGTCGGGGGCTTTCGTTGGCTCCGCCACGAACGGAACCGCAGTTTGATCCGAAATCGCAATTGGCGACCGTGCACTTGGCTGACACAGCGCCGGCGCCCCTGCCACAAGTATCGCGGCCGCGACAGGCAAAGCCCAAAGGAATCTCATCACCGATCCAAGTCGAAAATCCCGAGGCTTCTGTATCATATTGTGATTAATTGGCGGTTGCCTGGGACGCCACCGGCGAGAATCTTCCTAAACAATGGGCGAAAAGCCGCGGGTTGGTGAAAGCGAGCGGGGCAGGGGGCCCGTGGAGGTGGGTCGGGGCTCAAGGGGGCCGTTGGGAAGGGACGACTCCGCCACCAACCCCCTACCGGCGTCGAATGGCGCGCTGAAATTCGGCGCGATCAGCGGCCACCTGGCAGGTTTCACACTTTGGTGCTGCATGCGATCCCGACTTCGCCCCCGCCCCCGTTTCCTGTTACCCCGGGAACCTGCCGAGGCTGCTGGATTTCACCCTCGCGGGGCTGCCCTGCATGGTCGCAGCGGTTTGAGGCGCGGTGTCGTTTCTTTACGCCCACCTGTGCGCGCGCTGTTCTGAAGAGCTGGAGCGAGTTGGCTGAAATTGGTTGCCGGTCGTGAGCGCCTCGGCGACCCAAGCCAGCTCCTGCCCGTGGTGATCCGAGGTCGTCCGGAACCACAGAGAGCTGGGTACGCCCGATCATCCGCTGTTCAGGATCGCCATGGTGCGCAGCTTCGAGCGGTCCATCAAAAGCAAAGCGTCATCACGATCGTTTCTGAGCGCCAATTGCGATCTTGGAACGTCAAGCTTCGAGCCATTGTGCAACAGCAGCACGGCTGGGTGACCGTCCAGCAAGAGATCCAGCTTTCGGATGACGCCGATCGTTCGGCCGCGGCCGTCCACCACGACCGTTCCGACCTGGAGGCCGGAGAATTTGAAATCCGCTGAAGCAAGCGGAGCCGCGGTCACGGACAGATCCTCACGTAGAGGGCCGCTGGCACGACCTGAGACTGTGCTGGCGGCGCTGCTGAATGCCCCGGCCAGGAACACAAGGCCCCCGATTGCGGCGAATAGCAGGCGGTTTCTCATCTCAATTTCCATATCCGAGACGCCACATCACCCGAGCGCGGCCTTCAATCGGGCCAGCTGCCCAGAACCCGGACGCCACCAAGATGGATCCGTCCCGTCCCATCCGTCCTTGCGCGCCGTATCCAGAAGCAGCGGGGCGATCCCCCAGTTGCTCACCAGGGCTCGCGCCAATTGCCAGGCGTTCCGCCGCCCGGCTGGCGGTCGGGCGATGATCGCGAGTGTCGGCGCCTTCTGGCCGGCAAGGGCGATGGCGGTTGCAGAGTCCTTCACTGGCCCAATCGCGTCTATTCCCTTGTCGAAGAGCTTGGCAAGGATGTCGCTGGCGCGCACCTCGTCGCTACAGACCAGCAAAACGGTTTCAGTGAAATTTTCGGGCATCGCCATCTCCTGCCGCCATGCCCTCCGCCATGACATTATATCCCAGCGGGATGTTAAATCCCTAGCGCGTTCGCCTGACAGTTCCGTGACTACGCAAGCTATGAAAGCTCGGGCCGGCGGCATACCCGGCCGCGTAGAAAGGCGCTCACATGCAGACAATGCCGGGGCGCATGGATTTCATTGACCGGAGCCGTCGCTGCCTTCGCCCTTCAGCCCGGTCGCGTCGCCCGGTTCAGCCTCGTGGGATGGCGCCCGCACATCTGCAAATTCGATAGCAAGGAGTATCGCAACCGCCAGGCACGGCAGCCCGAGAATGAGGAGCAGTCCGAAAGGGAAATGGGCCAAGGTCGCGATCGACTCCTTTGCCAACTCCATCCCCGCCTAGTGCTCAATCGTCCGCCGCCACTCATGGGGAGGATCAATGCCGAGAGCGCATCCGCCGCTGCGCGGACGGCGGGAAAAGTCGGCGCCGCAAGATCGACTTCAAACTCTAACCACAACAGCATACCGCAACTGGCCATCAAGGTTCGACGCCTAATGGCCGGCGAGGCGATAAACGGTTCATAAAGGGCGCGGTTTCCCATTGCTCTGAGCCGTTCGACGCGCCAGCAAGGATCCATGGCCCTATCGCTGTTCGATCTTGTTGCGCTGTTCCTGACCCTCAGCGCCATGATTGGCTGGCTGAACCTGAAGGTGTTGCGCTTGCCGACGGGCGTGGCGATGCTCCTGGTCGGCCTTGCCTCAACTCTCGCCTTGATCGGGATCGATAGGCTCTTGCCAGGCCTGGGCGTCCGCCGCGCAGTCGGCCAGATCGTGGCGCAAGTTGATTTCTCGACCGCCGTGCTCCGCTTCATGCTGGCCTATCTGCTGTTTGCCGGGGCCATGCACGTAGATTTCGAGGCTCTTCGCCGGCGCGGTTGGACCGCCGCGACATTGGCGACCTTCGGCGTGGTCATTTCGGCCTTCGTGATCGGCGGCGGCTTTTGGCTGGTTGCGCGCCAAGTCGGCGTCGCATTGTCATTCGCCTGGGCGCTTGTGTTCGGTGTGCTAATCAGCCCAACCGATCCGGTCGGCGTTCTAGCGGCGTTAAAGCGGACCAGCCTAGTGGCCGACATCCGCGCGTTGATCGAAGGCGAGGCGCTTTTCAATGACGGGGTCGGCGTCGTGCTGTTCGGCGCGACAGTGACCCTGGCCTTGGGCGGCGGGGCCGCAATGCCACTGCCCTTGGCGGGCCGGATCATGCTTACAGCGGGCGGAGGCGGCGCGTTGGGGCTGATCGCTGGCTTGATATCGATTCACGCGATGCGCTCGATCGACGACTACGTCGTAGAGGTCGGCATCACCCTGGCCCTGGCGACGGGTGTTTACGCAATAGCGCAGGCGCTGGATCTCTCCGGGCCGATCGCCGTGGTCGTTGCGGGGCTCATGCTCGGCCGACACAGCGCCCGTCAGGCGATGAGCGACCAGACGCGTCATTACACCCGTGCATTTTGGACCATTGTCGATGAAAATCTCAATGGGGTCCTTTTTCTGCTCGTGGGACTGGAGGTGTTCAGCCTTCATTTCGACCCCCTGGTAGACCTCTTAGCCACCGCCGCGATCCCGCTGATCTTCATTGGCAGATGGGCGTCCTTAGCAGGGCCGTCGGCCTTGCTCGCCGCCCTCGATGGCGGCGTGAGGCCAGGACTCGTGGCGGTGCTCACTTGGGCGGGGGTACGTGGGGGCCTCTCGGTGGCGATGGCCCTCTCCCTGGCGCCATCGCGCGAACGGTCAATCATTCTGGCGGCGACTTATGTCGTGGTGGTGTTCTCTATCATTGTCCAGAGCCTGACCCTGGAGCGGGTGATCGTCCGAATGGGCTATGGGAGGGCGCTCGAAGCGGTTGGCGACACGTAGCCTTGGGCGCCGCGACCCGCCGCGCGCTCAGTTGAGCCGAGCGACCAGGCTGCAGATCCCATGTCTATACCCTGACGGCCCGTCGATTGTGTCGTGTCGCAGCCGTGGTATTGCGGTTAGGCGCGTCCAGCGGGATTTCGGCCCAAATAGCAGGTTCTGCATTTCGCAAGCTTTGCAGGATTTGAACGCTGTCCATCAGGGCGTTCCAGTCGGCAGGCTCCCGGGACTAGCTGGCCGGCATGACAACCGTGATCAGCTTTGGGCCGACGCTGTCCGCGCCAACGTCCATACAAAATATTCAGGCTGACAGGGAAAGGCGAATACTATAATCTATCGCGAGCAAATCATGAACGGAGCACGAGATGAACACTCGGCTCGTATTGGCGATAGCCGCACTCTTATCTTCCTCGACGATCGTACCGACCGCAGCATGCGCCGCCGATCAAAGCAAATCTCAAATCGCGGAGAAGATCGAGGCGCAAGTCGCCGAAATGATTGCTGGCATAAACGGTAAGAACGCCGAGCTAGCGACGAAGTACGATGCCCCCGATCTGATGTTCATGGAGAGCGGCAGTCCGCCGATCCTTGGCCCAACCGCTGATCGCGAGGGCTTTGTCGAAACATTTAAGCGCAGCCCGTCGTGGCACGTAACCAAGCTTGACGAGACGGTGGATGTCGGCGGTGCTGGCGACATGGCTGTCTACAGGTCGACCTACGACGAGGACAGCGTCGACGGCGGCGTACCGATGACTCATCGCGTGAACTATATCGCTGGGTTCAAGCTCGATCCGGACGGTGTCTGGAGGGTCCACTGGGCCGTAGTGAGTCCGCAGTCGCGCTCGCACAAGAAATAGCTCATTTCGCTAGCTCGGATAACGTCCGCTGACCCAAACCCGCCCCTCCCGAGCGGCAGCTCCCAGGCACGTATGGCGCCTAAAGCCTGTCCGCCGTGGCACGGGGCGGCGGCCGAGAAGAGCAGGGCGGGGGACATTGTCCTGAGACTCCGGCGATCCGGACACAAAAGGACGGGACTGGCGCTGGCCATCTATCCGTCCGCCAGCTCCTGAAGCCCAGCCGCGTCTGCGCGAGCGTGCATAGAAGGAAGCGAGCGGAGCATGGGGAGTTCTCCGCCAAGACCGCCATAGGAGCGATGAGCGTTGTGTGGGCTTGCCGGCGCAATCGCGGCACCTCGCGACATGTTGGGCGAGGTCGGCACGCCCTCGGGCGTCTTCAATGCATCGGCGCGCTCAAGCCTAGTCAGGCCCGATGCGCGCTTTTCTGAAGAGCTGGAGCAAGTTGGCTGAGGTTGGTTTTCTTGATCATCTTTTGCTTTACCGGAGTGGCCTGTCGCTTGGCGCGAATCCCTGCGCCGACGGACCCAAATCTGCCAAGCGACACGCTTCAGGGGCCGAGTGACGTCGGTCCGGCCGGCTCGACGTTTTCATCCGGGGTGGGCTCCATTCCGAGCGCTGACGCAACCTCGGCGTCCCAGCCGTAGACGTCGGGACGGAACTTTACCTTACCTGCGGGATCCACGAATACGGTATGATAGAGAAGGCGGACAGTAAGGCTTTGCGCGAGCGGAACGACGCGGGTCTTCCCGCTGACTAGGTCTGCGTTGAAATCCGCGCCCTCGCCTGACGCTTCGGCCAAGCTGCGGGCAAAGTCGACGGCGCGGTCCACGCGCACGCAGGCATGGCTCAGATGGCGTTGGCTTCGTTCGAACAACGCCTTCTGCGGCGTGTCGTGAAGGTAGATGGCATAGGGATCGCGCACGTCGAATTTCACCTGGCCCAGGGCCGCCCATGGCCCGGCCGACTGCACGATGTGTCCGTCGCGCCAACGCATGTGGTGTCGTCGCAGATAGGCTGCCCCCTTCGGTTCGATCTCGCGGCGGGCGATGGAGGCCGGAACCACCCAGGGCGGATTGACGATCACCCGGTCGAAGGTCGCCTCGAGCATGGGCGTTGGCGACCGCGGACGTCCCGCGATCACCCGGGTGGTCAAGACGAGGCGGCGGCTTCGAAAGAAGGTCAGCCCGGCGGAGGCGGTGTTGACGTCGATGCGTGTGTCGGGCGCCGCTCGATCGAGCCAACGCCTACGCTCCAGATTGACCGCGAGCCGCTGCGCCCGGTCCGACGGCGTTTCATTTAACAACTTCAGCGTTTTGGGGCCGATGACCCCGTCGGCGGCGAGACCGTGGTCCACCTGGTAGCGCGTGAGGGCCGTCGACAAGCCCGATGTCCAAACTGAGGGCGGGGGGATGGCGCCGAGCGGCTGCGCCGACGATTCATCCGAAGTGGGATAGCCCTCGTGCATGAGCCGCGTGGTGATCGCGCTCACGCGCGGGTCGCTGTCGCCAATCCGGATCAGCGGTCCCGGTGGGATGCGGCCTGAGATCGGGTCGGACACATGCTGGAGCGCGTCGAGATAGGCCGCCGAGAGCGTCTGATAGTCCGCATCCTGTGGTGCAAGCCCTTCGAGCCAGGGACCGATCCTGCTGTTCTGCAGTGCGGCGTGTAGCCCAGCGACCAGATCGGTCTTATTGAGCCGAAGCGTAAAGATCGGAAACAGCCGGCGCGGGTCGGCCAGCCCCGACGACAGGGCCTTGGCATAGGCAAGCGCCGCGAGCGTGAGCGCCCTGTCTCGCGGGCCGGGTCCAGTGGGGCGGGCGATGAGGGCGAGAAATGGCCGCGGGTCGATGCCGTTTCGCCCGGCCGTCTTCAGCGACGCCACCAGCTCTGCGGCCGCGGCTTCCGACCAAATGGGCCTGTCCTGATCATTTGCATAAGCCTCGCGTACCGCCGGCGCGAGGCCTTGCAGGAACGCCGGGCTTGGCTCGCCGGCGACCTCGGTCAGGCTGGGCCGGTCAGCAACGGCCGCCGACGCCCGCGCAGACCCGGTTAAGGTCAACCCGAAAGGCAGGAGGGCGACAGCGATCCGGAAGGTGGGCGGCGCAAGACAAGGAATGAGCCGCTGCGGCTTGCATTCCGACTCTCCCGATGACCGGACAGTACAGGCTTTGCCGCGGTCAGGGACGCAATCGGCGCAACCAGTCGTCAGCGTGGTCATGACCGAACCGAACACAGGCTTTTCCGGCGGATGGTCGCTAGGCCTGAGCACCTCGGCGATCCTCGCCGGCTTCTGCCGGCGGTGATCCGGGGGCGCCGGGAATCACTGGGAAGCCGCGTACGCCCGATCATCCGCTGTTCAGGATCGCCATGGTGCGCAGCCTCGATCGGTCCATCAAAAGCAAAGCTTCGTCACGATCGCTTTGGAGCGCGAACTGTGAGGCGGGGACATCAAGTTTCGAGCCATTGTGCAATAGCAGCACGGCCGGGTGGCCGTCCCGTGAGAGGCCCAACTTGCGGATAACGCCAATCATCCGCCCACTGCTGTCCACCACCACCGTACCGATTTGGAGGCCAGAAAGCCTGACGCGCGGCGAAGTCGGCGGTGCAGCGGCTAAGGACAGGCTCTTATGCAGAGGACCCGCGGCAGAGGGAGAGACATTGCTAGCTGCGCTACTGAATGCCCCAGCCAGAAACACCAAGCCGCCGATCGCGGCGAATAGCAGGCGATTTCTCATCTCACAGCTCGCGCCCAAGGCGCCGCGTCACCCCAGTGCCGACTTCAAGCGGGCCAGTTGGCCGGAACCCGGTCTCCACCAGGATGGATCGGCGCCATCACATCCATCCTGGCGCGCCGTATCCAGCAGCAGCGAGGCGATTCCCCAGTTGTCCATCAAAGCCCGCGCAAGTTGCCATGCGTTCCGCCGCCCCGCTGGCGGGCGGGCGATGATCGCGAGCGTCGGCGCCTTCTGGCCGGCGAGCGCCATGGCCGTCGCCGAGTCCTTCACGGGGCCAATCGCGTCTATTCCCTTGTCGAAGAGCTTCGAAAGGATGTCGCTGGCGCGTACCTCGTCGCTGCAGACCAGCAGCACGGTTTCAGTGAAATTTCCAGGCATCGCCGGTTCCTTCGTTCATGTCTTTGCTGGTGCAATATATATCATATTAGGATATGATTTCGCTAGCGCTTCAGCCTGACAGTTCCGTGATCGGGCCGATTGTGGACCTCCCCGGGGCCAGCCGTGTCGACTTTCGGTGGAACAAGGGGCGCGATCGAGTGCGTTAGCACAAGCCATGCTGGGCGCCTTTGGCCCTGGCTGATCGCCAGCGCCGCGGGCTCAAAAGCTAGGCCCGGCCAGATACATTGCCTATCCTTGCCGGCGCCTTAGGCGGGGAGGGGACGCGACAATGCCGATCGAAACGCCGGAGCCAATCCTTGACAGCCATGGCGCGGACGGCGTCTGGCGGCGTCTGGACCTGATCCGGTATTGGCGGGACTCGGTCGTCGCGGCGGTCGACCATCAAAAGACGCTCGCGCAGGTTAACGCGGAAAGCGGCTGGTCCCCGCGTTACCTGTTCATGATCCTGATGTCGGCCGGCATCGCGGTCCTGGGCCTATTGGTGTCGTCTCCCGCCGTTGTGATCGGCGCCATGCTGATCTCGCCGCTGATGAACCCGATCCTGGGTTTGGGCTTTTCTCTCGCCGTGTTCGATTTCGGCGAAGCGCGACGCTCGTTGACCGCGCTGGCCATGGGTTCATTGGCGGCGGTCGCATTCACCGGCCTGATTGTGCTCGCTTCACCCCTCAAGGAGGTCACCAGCGAGATCCTCGCAAGGACGCGGCCGAACCTGTTCGATCTCATGATCGCCCTGTTCGCGGCGCTGGCCGGCGCCTTCGCCGTCATCAAGGGCCAGGGCGCCACCATCGTCGGCGTCGCTATCGCCACGGCGCTGATGCCGCCTCTCGCCGTCGTGGGCTACGGGCTGGCGACCTGGAATCCGCCCATCCTGTTCGGCGCCCTGGCCCTGTTCGTCACCAACTTCGTGACCATCGCCTTTTCGGCCACCGTGACCGCACGGTTCTACGGCTTTGGCCACGCGCTGTCGCGCCATCAGACACGCCTGCAGACAGCAGTGCTGGCGCTGGTCTTCGTCGCGCTCGCGATCCCGCTCGGGCTCTCGCTCAAGCAGATCGCAGACGAGGTTGAAGCCAATGCGCAGATCCGGTCTGTGCTCACCCGCCAGTTTGGCCCAACTTCGCGTGTGACCCAGCTGACGGTGGATTTCGACGCCAGGCCGGTCGCGGTCCGCGCCGTGGTGATCGCACCCCGAGTGAAGTCCCGGAGCAACGCTGTGCTACAGGCCGACCTCGAGAAAGCATTGGGTCGGCCGATAAATCTGCAAGCCGATCAGCTGCTCATCGACCAGAACAGCCGGGGCGTACAGGCTCAGCTCAATGAATTGCAGCAGGCCGAGGCCGAGGCGGGCGAGCGCCGGCAAAGCTCAGATCGCGTAGCCAAGCTTGTCGCAGTGGCGGCCGGTGTGGGACAGGGCGAGGTCGTCCTGGATCGGGATGATCGGCAGGTGACGGCGAAGGCCAAGGCGCTGCCTGGCGCGGACCTGGAAACCTACCGAAAACTGGAGCAGCGTATCGCGGCGTCAGCGCCGGGCTGGACGATCGCCATCGCCCCACCGTTCGGACCGCTGCCTTTGATCCGGTTCGCAAACGGCTCCGACACTCTTGACGACAATGGTCAGGAGGCGGTTCTCACATCGGCCTGGGCGGCCAATCGTTGGAACATCCCCGAGCTCGGCGTGCCGGGCTTGCCGCAAACCGGCCATGCGTCGGAACGTCCAAAGCTTGCCGAGCGACGAGCCCTCGCCATCGCGGCGATCTTGAAGGCCCAGGCGATCCAGGCGACGGGTGAGCGCCCATCGGGCCGCACGTTCAGGCTTTCCACTAGCACGCCGCGGCCCGCTCGGTGACCGGGGCCTTCGACATCTCGCCGCTTGACGCCGCTGCGATCCTGGTCGTGCTCGCGGCGACTCTGGCCTATCTGAACCACCGCTATCTGGGCCTGCCGCAGGCGGCCGGACTGACCGCCATTGGCGCGGTCGCCTCGATGGCGGTCGTCGGTATCGACCGCCTGTTACCTCAAAGCCATCTCGGACAGATCATTGTCCAATTCGTAGGCGGCATCGATTTTCACACCACGCTCATGGACGGCATGCTGTCGTTCCTTCTGTTCGCGGGCGCGCTCCATGTCGATTGGGGCGAGATGCGGCGCGGCCGGTGGGCGATCCTCACGCTCAGCACATTTGGAGTCCTGCTTTCGGCTCTGATAGTCGGCGCCGGGTTTTATCTGGTCCTGATGCTGTTCGGCCTTGCGGCGCCTTTCGTCTGGTGTGTCGTCTTTGGCGCGCTGATCAGTCCCACCGACCCGGTGGCCGTCATGGGCGTCCTAAAGGAGGCTGATGTCTCGCCGGCCCTGAAAGCCGCCGTCGCCGGCGAAAGCCTGTTCAACGACGGGGTCGGGGTGGTCCTGTTCTCGATCGTGCTGACGATGGCCCTGGGCTCAGGGCCATTTTCGGCCATTCACGCCGTAAAGCTCTTCATGCTCGAGGCCGGGGGCGGGGCCTTGCTCGGGCTGGCGGTCGGGTGGCTGGCCTTCCAGGCGATGCGCTCGATAGACGATTACAGCATCGAGGTGATGCTGAGCCTGGCCGTCGTCATGGGCGGCTACGCGCTCTCTCATTGGCTGCATGTCAGTGGTCCGGTCGCCATGGCGGTCGCGGGTCTGCTGATCGGCAATCATGGCGTCACCAGTGCGATGAGCCAGACAACCCGCGATTACCTGCTCAAGTTCTGGACTCTGATCGACGAGATCCTGAATGCGGTCCTGTTCCTTTTGATCGGCCTGGTGGTCGTGACCATTCCAGCCAGTCCCGGCCTATTGCTGGCTGGCGCTGCGTCGATACCCCTCGCCTTGGCGGCGCGGACGATATCCGTGTTGCTGCCCATGGCCGCGATGCGGCAGGTCGCTCCGCTAGGCGTCGCCGGCTCCGCAACCCTGATCTGGGGCGGACTGCGCGGCGGCATCTCGATCGCCCTGGCCTTGGGCCTATCCAATGTTACGTCGCGCTCGGCTGTCCTTACGGCGACCTACATGGTCGTGATCTTTTCTGTGATCGTGCAGGGGGCGAGCCTGAAACCGCTACTGGAGCGACTGACACCTAGAGCTGAACCGTCGAAATAACGTCGATCGCAGCCAAGGGCGAGAGCATTCGGGCGATTGCAATCCCCTTGGCGGCGTCGTTTGCGCCGGGCGCGGAGGTGGCGGACGTGGCCCGGCAGTTCGATATCTCCACAAGCGTGATCTATAAGTGGCGCAAGGCGTGCCTGACGCCGACGGCACAACCTTCGTTCACCCTGGTGGTGCTGCTTGATGCGCCTGATCTATCGTCTGGCCGGGCACAGTTCCCAGCGATCCCGGTGGAGTTGTCGGGCGGTGTGCGCGTGAGCGTGGCCGCGAGCGCGCCGGCGTCCTTTGTTGTGGCGACTCTGAAGGTGCTGCGGTCGTGATCCTGGTGGTCGAAATCGCCGACGCGAACCAGACCTGCCACGGATGGTCGTAGCTTTCGGCGGCCAAATGCACACCTAGCTGCGTCCAGCCTAATTGGCTTCAGTCGCCGGGATCTGATCGTAGTATGCATGAAACTCGTGTTCATAGGCGCGGTCGATGTCATGGCGACGGCGAGGCGGAATTGGCTTGGCTGGTCCCGATCGCCCGGGTCGATTTGAGATTGCGGAAAATTTGATTGGCGGACGTCAGGGTGGACAGATCAGCTCAGATTTGGGCCGCTAACTGGTCGCGCGAAATAGCCCAACCGGTGTCGTGGCGGCTGCGGCGAGGTGGGTTTGCACGGCATTCAACGGCCCACGCAATTTGTGATCAGTGCGGGTCCCCGCACCCACCATACTTGCAAGTCTCCCAGAGGCTAAACAACCAAGCCCTTCGGATCCCGTCCGAAGGGTTTTTGCTTGTCGGCGATGCTGAGGATTCCGGCCAGGTCGCCTCGCACGTCCAGCACCAGTTGGCCGTAACCCGGCGTCGCGACCATCGCGTCGATCAGAAACCGGATCGGCCCCTCGAACTGGCGCTGTTCGGGATCGTCGCCTGTGGCCAGAGCCTCGTGGAGCTTCTCCACCTCGGCGCGGAAGGCGATGGCCACCTCTGGATGGCAGGAAGGGCGCGGGTTCATCGGCTTCGGTGAGGAAGGCGCGTAATTCCTTCTGGCGAGCTTCGAGCGCGACCATCTTGGCGTTCAGCCTGTCGGCCGCGCCGCCCTTGAGGATCAGCTCGAGAAGGGTGTCGAGTTCGCGGTCGATGCGCTTGATCTCGGCCTCGCCAGCGTCGATGTCGGCTCGGGCCTCTATGCGCAGGCGGTTGGCCTCACGGGTGAGCTCCTCGCAGAAGACGGCGAACAAGGCCGGCTCCATCAGGTGGTGGCGCAGGGCATCGAGCACGCGCGCTCCAAGTCGTCGGGGCGCATGTTCTGCCGGTTGTGGCAGGTTGCCGAGACCCATGGTGGCTTCCACGTGCATACCGTGGCCCGCGTGGGTTATCGCCTCGGCCCGAATGAAGGCGCCTTTCAAGGCGACGGCTCGCCAATGGCGGCCATGCCGGCAGATCGCCCAAGGTAGCGAGTTTCCGCATAGCCGACATCCCAGCCCGGCCTTCCTGAGGCTTGTTTGACGCCATGCGGCTCGACGATTGTCGCCTTATCGGGCTACTCCAAGTCGACAGGCGAGCGCACGTCTCCGCAATGCACCAAGAGGGCCCTGGCCATGAGCGACGTCCTAGTGATCGGCGCGGGTTTTGCGGGGCTCTATTCGGCGCTGATGCTCGCGCGCCGTGGGCACGCGGTGACTGTGCTCGAGAAAGACCCTGAAGCGCCGCCGGCAGATGGAGAGGCCTGCTTCACCGATTGGGTGCGCAGAGGCGTAGCGCAGGCCCGCCAGCCACACATCTTGCTGAACCGAGCGGCGCGTGTGCTGCAGGACGAAACGCCGGCGGTGTTGGCCGCCTTCGCCGACGCAGGGGCCAACTTGCTGACAGCCGGCGGCGAACGGGTAGCGCCAGACGAGCGAGACCGGCTGTTCTTCACCTGCAGTCGACGGCTGCCGCTCGAAGCCGTGCTTCGGCGTGCGGTGTTAGCGGAGCCCCAGGTTGAGCTGCGAACGGGCGAGGAGGCGTCCGGTCTTGTCTTGCTGAACGGACGGGTTCGCGGGGTTCTTTTGCGTGACCACACCGAAATCCGTGCCGAGCTTGTCGTCGATTGCGCCGGCCGTTGGTCGCGGTCGCGCGATTGGCTGATGGCGGAAGGCGTTCGGCTGGATCCGGAGCGGCGGCAGGACTGCGATTTCTTCTATCTGACCCAATGGCGGCGGCGAACCAACGCCGACTTCTCATGGGGAGGCGTGCCGGGACGGGCGGAGTCTGCTTTCGCCAGCTTCAGATGCTTCCCCGCCGATGGCGCGGTGTTCGCGGCCACCATGGTGCTGTCCATGCACGATCCGCTGAAGGCGAAGTGTCGCAAATCGGCGGTGTTCGAGCGCGTCTTCGGCGCCATCCCGGGATTTCAGCGATGGCTGGAAGGTTCCGAACCGATTTCAGAACTTGAAGTCACGGCCCGTATCGAGAACTGTTGGCGATCGACGCTGGATGAGAAGCGTCCGGCCGTGAGCGGTTTCGTTCTCCTTGGCGATTCCGCCATGCACACCAACCCGACGCTCGGGCGGGGCGTCGCTCTCGCGCTGCTTCAGGCGAGGCAGCTGGCGGACCTGCTCGAGCGCCATGACGCCGGCTCCCCCGACCTTGTGGCCGAGTTCGAAACCTGGCGCTCGGATGAGTTGAGCGTGTGGTATCTGAGCCAGGCGGCGGCGAATGCTCGCAGATCGGAGGAGATGCGACACACCGCCACGGGCGGTGAAACGCAGGAGCCGGTGGGCGAGCAGGCGCGCTTCGCGGCCGCCATGGCGATCGCCGCCGCCGAGGATCCCTATGTGGCGGAACGGGCCCTCGAGCTGTTTCATTTGCTCGCGACGCCAGCCGAGGTCGCGGCCGACCTGCGCGTCCGAAAGGCCGCGCAAAGCGTCTTGGAACGCGGCGTCCCCCTTCGGCCGCTCACCTCAGGGCCAGGGCGAACCGAGTTCGAGCGCATGCTGGAATAGCGATGGGCGAGGCGCACCGCGGCGGACAGCGCCGCCATATCGACGCGCGGGGCTCGCCAAAAGCCGACCAAGCAAGCCTCGCCATAACGCAGAGGTCCTTGCTCCGAAGCGGACATCGCCGCCGCTGAAGCTAATCTGACAAAGTCGTCAGGCGCCTTTGCGTTCGATGCGGTCGGTGCGCTCACGCGAGAAAAACGGCTGACCGTTCTTCTCGGCCGACAGTCTCTCCTGGATGACGTAGTGCGTGGCGCTGCTGCGCATTTCGATGGCGCAACGCATTTCACAGTCCCAGTCGCCCCGCCGGAAGCGGCTGGACTGAGTGATGGTCCATTTTGAGCTGTTGGGCTCGCCGGCCCGTATCTCCAGCTGCATGTCCGGGCCGGAGCCGGAGAGCTGCGTGCCGATGCCGGGGACAACGAACGGATGGTTCGGCCAGGCGCCTCGCATCCGCACCCATCCATCGGCTTCCTGGGTGATATCCAGCGCCGGCTCGCCGCGTGAAAAGCCGTCATGGGTGACGGGTATCGGGAACGGCGCCTCTGCGGCGGGGATCGGACGGACGGGCAGGGTGAGCGCGGCGGCGCTGAGCCGGACGTCCAGGGTCACCGTCTCGGGCGATGGCCAGACCAGCGGCCAGAGCCCCTCGGAAAGCGACAGACGGATCACCGAACCGGGCTTGAACCGGTGAGCGATGACGGTGAGCGGAATCTCGACCTCGCAGGCCTCGCCGGGAACCAGCGGTTGGGCCTCGCTGGCCACGCCGCCGCGAAAGGTCAGGTCCAGTAGGCCCGTCGTGACCAACCATGAGGCCCCATCGGGCGCCACCTCGCAGAGCCGGGCCGCGATCTTGGCGACGGGCCGGTCGCTCGCCACGGTCAGGCGCAGGCTGGGGACGCCGACGATTTCCAGCGCCTCGCCGAGGGGCTCGGAATCGAACACCAGCGAGCGCGCGTCGTCGGGACGCTGGTCCCTGGGAAGTTCGGCCTGGGCATAGGGGATCCATTCCGGCTTGGTCAGACCGACCACCTTGTCGGCCACGTACTGCAGCCGGGACGCGGGCGGCGGCGACGACTGCAGACGTCCGGGCGCGAGATAAAATGTCCGTGGCGCGATATTCGGGGAAGGCCAGCTGCTTTCCGAGGCCCAGCGGCCGGGAAGGTCCTTCATCCCGGTTTCGGCCGGCGTGGCGTAGGGCATGAAGAAGCGGAAGACCGGCCCGTCCATGACGCCATTTTCCTCGTCGGCCAGCCAGCGCCGCCACCAACGCAGCTCCTCGTACGCCCAGTCCAGCCCGGGCCCGGGCCGGGCCAAATCAGGGTAGATGTGCCCCCAGGGCCCGAACAGCGCCTTCTTGGGCGTCGAGATGGCGCGCAGCAGCCGCTCCGCCGATTCCGCATAGGAATCGGCCCAGCCGTCGACCAGATAGACCGGGCACCGGATGGCCCCGGGATCGAGGCCCACTGAGCCGTGCCGCCAATAGGCGTCGTTGCTCTGGTGCGAGAGCCAGCGCGCGGCGATCGACGGCGTCGCCTCAAGCCGGCTCCGCCACATGGACTCCCAGCGATCGCCCACGACGGCAGGGTCCGGCGGGCCCGACATCACCATCTCGAAGCCCGCCGCCCACTTTAGGTTGGTCAGTCCGGGCGCCCCGCCGACATAATGGGCGTCGTTCCAGAATCGCATGTCGGTTGCGCACATCGGCATGATGGCTTTCAGCGCCGGCGGGGCTAGGGCGGCGACCTGCAGAGTCGAAAACCCGCCCCACGACAGGCCCCGCATGCCGACATTGCCGTTGCACCAGGGCTGCGCGGCCAGCCAGGCGATGATCTCGACCCCGTCCTGCTGCTCCGAGGCCAGGTATTCGTCGTGCAGAAGGCCGTCGGAATCGCCCGATCCCCGGATATCGACCCTTGCGAAGCCGACGCCACCCGCCGCCAGCTGCGGCCCCCAGTGGTCGTCGATCAGCCGATAGCTGTCTCGGGTGCGATAGGGGATGTATTCGAGCACGACGGGGAAACGCTCGTCCGGCCCGCCCCGCGGCAGCCAAAGCCGCGCCGACAGCCTCAGGCCGGACTTCAGCGGGATCCAGACCGGCTCCAGCGCCTTGACGCCATGGGGGCCAGCCTCGGGCCTACGGCCCGGCTCGCTCCTAGCGGCGCTCCATCCGGCGAGCAGCGGCTGTGCGGCCAGGCCAGCCAGGACACTGCGGCGGCGGGTCGGCATGGCGTCTCCTTGCAGCGCGGGCCACGCTCCGGCCAGACTTTCGATGAGAGCTTCACGGGCTGCGCCGTCCCTGATCCAATGACATTTTGCGATGGGCGCATCGAGTTATTGCGCTTTCCAGCGGAACTCCCAAGGGCGCTCCATCCGCAAGATCATCGCTGTCCGCACGAAGGCGCGCCACGAACCGCCATCCTTTGCCGGGATCGGGAAAGTCGCCGCACGGATAGCGAGAAGGGCAGGGCCGTCATTGGGGGGAACAAGCCGTGGCGATTCTAGAAACCAGATCGGCTCATTGCCAGCGCTCGCGGTGGGCCACATTTCTGGCGACATCGACCAGCGCCTTCGCCTTGGCCATGACGGCGAACGCCGCCCAGCCCGCCCAGAACAGCAAGGTCGAGGAGATCGTGGTAACGGCCAACCGCTCCGGCGCGGAGTCCCTGCAGAAGGTCGCCGCCGCCATCTCGGCCGTCAACATCCAGCAGGTGGATCAGTCCGGCGCCGGCAATCTCGTTGACCTGGCCAAGTTCACGCCTTCACTGTCCATCACTCAAGGCGCGCCCGGCTATAACAAGTTCGACATGCGCGGGCTGACGACCGGACCCTATGCAGGGTCGGACACTTCGGACCGGTCCCTGGTCGCCGTCTATCTCGACGACACGCCGATCTCGGTCCAAGGGCAGACGCCCGACCTTCGCGTGTACGATCTGGAGCGCGTCGAAATCCTGCGGGGACCCCAGGGTACGTTGTATGGCGCCAGCTCGATGGCCGGCACGATCCGCTTCGTCACCGCCAAGCCGAGCCTGACCAAGACCTTCGGCAGCCTCGAAGTCACCGGCGGCGCCACCGAGCACGGCCAGGGTAGCTACAGCCTGCGCGGTATGTTCAACACGCCCCTGGCCAACGACCAGCTCGCGCTGCGGGGGACCATCTACACGGGGGAGGACGGCGGTTACATCGACAACATCGGCCTTCGGGACAAAAAGGACGCCAACCGCAACCGGTCGACACAGGGGCGCCTGGCTCTGCGCTGGCGGCCTAACGACCGCTTCACCGCCGACCTCAGCGCGACGGTCGAGGAAAGCCGCGCGTATGGCCTCAACAGCGTCCTCAGCGGCTTGCCGGCCTACACGACCTCAACCAACTCCTCGGAAGGCACAAGCGACGACCTCCAGCTGTTTTCGCTGAATCTGGACTACGACCTGGGCCGCGCGGACCTGATCTCGACGACATCCTATACTTGGCGGCGGCTCGGTTACGACGCCAGCATCGAGTCCACGATCGGCTACTTCTTCCAGGACTATGGCACGGGCCTGCCCGTAGGGCCGGGGGCCTATCCCCTGTTCGAGGAGCCGTCCGCCTATAGTCAGGAGGTCGCCGATTCTATTCCCGCCGAACACTTCAAGATCGACAACAAGATCCAGGACGTGATGCAGGAGGTGCGTCTGGTGTCCAAGGACGACGGCCCGGTCAAATGGACGGTCGGGCTCTTCTTCGAACATCAGCAGCGCAATCTATACCAGGACATCCCGGTCCCAGGCTTCGACACCCTGTCCTACCAGAACACCTTCTACGGTCCCTTCAACACCCCCAACGGCCTCTACAACTCGCAGACCGTCGACCACGCCTTCAACCCTAACGACATTTTCTCGGGCCTGCAGAACCTCGAGGAGCGGCAGATCGCCATCTACACGGACGATACTTGGCACGTCACACCCAAGCTCGACCTCACCGCCGGCGTCCGCTATTTCAGCTTCCGCGAGAACTATTACCTGTTCGAGGGGGGCGTCTACGGCGTGGTCAACCACGTTCCCCTGACATTGAACGCGGTGCAGAAGGCGGACGGATTCAATCCCCGCTTCAACGCCGCCTATCACGTCAATCCGGATCTGATGATCTATGCCGAGGCGGCCAAGGGCTTCCGCTATGGCGGCGCCAACCAGCCGGTCCCCATCGGCAGCAGCGGAATCGCCGGTCAGTGCGCTCAGGAGCTGGCCGCCTATGGCTATTCTTCGGCGCCGTTGACCTTCGGTCCCGACCACCTTTGGAACTATTCGATCGGCGAAAAGGCGCGGCTGTTCGACGGGCGCATGACCCTCAACGCTGACGCCTTCTACATCGACTGGAAGGACGTGCAGACCCGGCTGGGCCTCAACTGCTCCTATTTCTTCACTGACAACAAAGGCGCCATCACCAGCAAGGGCTTCGAGGCTGAGGCCACCATCCGCCTGACGCCCGAACTGACGCTTAGCTCCAACCTGTCCTATACTGACGCTACGGCCAATGGTGACCTGGTGTTCACCGGCGCCTTTAACGGCGACCAGACGCCCTATTTCCCGAAGTGGATCGGGTCGGTATTCCTATTCTACGACCGCCCGCTCGGAGACGGCAAACTGCACGCCCAGATCAGCTATCAATACCGTGGCGAAGAACACACCACGTTCAACGACTACAGCACCGCCCTGGTGAACGGCGTACTGACCAGGACCGGCCCCAGCGCCTCCTATGCCGTCATCCCGGCTCAGAACAACGTTGGGGCGTCGATCGCCTACGACTTTGGCCGCTACGAGTTCGGCGTGTACGGCACGAACCTGACGGACGGGGTGAAGATCACCGACATCGTGCGTGCGACCTACTACGCACCCTACCAAGCCGGAAACCTGGAGACGGCGGCTCGACCGCGCTCGTTCGGCGTCAGGATCAAGGCGAGCTTTTAGGCCACCGCTCCGTCTTGCCGTCAGGTGAGACGGCTGCTTCGTGCGCGTGGATTTTGCCGGCCAGCCTCTCCTCGATCTGCGCCGTCACGGTGAGCGTCTTCGGGTCCACCACGCTGACGGTGGCGTTGCCCTGGTTCACGAGGGGCAACGATTGCGCGCGAGCTTCGAATCCGAGACCGACGATTATGGCGGCCATAGCCACGGCGGCTTTGCTTCGCATCCCAGGAACCCCCATCGGCCGGCCTGCAATTTCGTCCCGCAGGCCGGACGCCTAAGCAAACGGACTGATCGGTGCGGTCATCCGGTCCTGCCCGCACATTTTTGACCATCCGTGGACCCAGCTCTCCCTATTTGCTCAGCTTTCATGGATTGGAGGCCGCCGTGGAACACCGAGTCTGGATCGCCTCCGTAGCGATCATCCTTCTTGCGGCCGCGTCGCCGGATCCGCCGGACACCACACGGGGGCTTGCCTGGGCGTATCCCGTGGGTCCCGAGACGCCATTGCCCGCGGCGCCCAAGGGCGTGGTGGCTCCAGGCAGTAAGGTCCGGCCTGGCGAGGCCGACGAGGCGGCGGGGCCGATCGACTGGTTTCCGCAAGAGCATCCGCCTGCGCCCGACGTTGTCGCTCTCACGACGAAAGGTGGTCCGACGCCCTGCGCCGAATGCCATCTGTATGACGGGCATGGATTTGCTGGCTCGGCCGATATCGCGGGCCTTCGCGCTGAATATATCGTGGAGCAGGTCAAATCCTTTCGGAGTGGCGAACGCACCTCATCGCAAAAGCCGGATCGGTTCGACACGACCGAGATGATCAAAGAGGCGCGGCAGGTCTCTGACCCAGACTTGGCGCGCGCCGCCGCTTGGTTCGCCGCCTTGCCCCGACGTCGGTTTGTCAGGGTGGTCGAGACCGATAGTGTGCCAGTCACCAGGCCCAGCTTTTTCGGTTGGCTCGACCTTGAGCCAACATACGGCAAAGAGCCCATCGCTGGACGGATCATTGAACTTCCAGAGGATCCGGCCCGAATGTTTCTGGGCGACCCCCACAACGGGCTGGTCGACTATGTGCCCCCTGGTGCGGTGGGCCGGGGGGCTGCCTTGGTGGAAACGGGTGGCCCAGGTCGGCAGCCATGCGAAATCTGTCATGGAACGGGCCTGAAGGGCGGCGAAGCAGCCCCGCCGCTGGCTGGCCGTAGCGCAGCCTACCTTGCCCGCATGCTTTGGGACTTCAAGACGGGCGCTCGGGGCGGCCCGACCGCCGCCCAGATGCAGGCCCCCGCCCATCCGCTGAGCGAAGCACAGATAACGGATATCGTTGCATATCTGGCTTCCCTGCCGCCATGAGCGTCGCGCCCCTGGAGGCTGCTCCCACATTGGCGCTCAACACTTTTCCGCCAACTGCAGTCGTCCAGGGTCGGCGGTCTAGGGCAGCGCCACCTTCCACAAAGCGGCCGTGCCGATCGGCAGGGACGTGAGAGGCGCTGCGTCGTTCGCTAAGGCAGATCCTCTCCGCCGTCGTCGGCCGGGGCGTCGACGAGATCTTCGGCAGGCGGCAGCTTCACCGACGGCAACCGCGCCGCCTCCAGGTCGAGGCTGAGCCGCGCCAGGTCCTGGTCGCGCAGCGAGGCCCAGGCGGCGGATTCGGTCTCGACCCTGGCGGCCTGAGCCGCGGCGGCCTCGGCCTGCGCCTGGGTCGGCGCTCGATCGGCCGATTCCAGGTCGGTCTCGATCCCGGCCAGACTCGCGCTCGCCGCCTGCAGCGGGTCGTCGTCCCGCTCGGCCGTGCGCGCCGCCATCGCCTCGGCTCGGTCCTTCAACGCCCCAGGGCCTGCCTTGTCGGCCGCAGCCTTCAGCTGGTCGTGGGCCAGGGCGCGTTCCAGATAGCCCCGCCGCGCCAGCGCCAGGCTGGTCGAGATCCGCCGGGACAGCGCCAGCGCCTGAGCCAGTTCGCCGGGCGTGGCCGCGCTGCGCGGATCGGCCAGCACCCGCACCACCTGATGCTCGGTGCGTCCGTCGGCCTTCAGCAGCACCTGATAGTCGCCCGGGGCCACCAGCGCGCCCTCAGGCGTGACCGGGCCCGCCATCCCAGGATTGGCGGCGATGGAATAATCGTACTTCAGCGACTGCGGCCGGGCGTAGCACAGGTTCCACACCACCCGGTGCGCGCCGGCTGTCGCGGGCAGGGGCTGCTCAGGATGCAGCCAGCTTTTGGCGAAATAGCGTTCTGCCGTGGGCTCCGGCTGCGGCTGGCTGGTCAGGCGCTGGACGAGATCGCCCGCGGCGTCGCGAATCTCGATCTCGACCGGCGTCTTTGCCGGCGTTGCCAGCCAGTAGTCGAGGATGGCCCCAGCCGGCGGATTGGCGCCAAACGGCTCCTCCTGCGGAACCGGCGTGTCGCCGCGATCGACATTGGCCCGCACGCGAATAGCCGGCGCCGGGGTGAACAGGCGCACGGGCTCGCCATTGATCGAGCCGGCTTCGCGCAGCGGCGCGATGTCATCCTGCACCCACAGGCCGCGCCCCTGGGTCGCCGCCACCAGGTCATCGCCATGCACCAAGAGGTCGCGCACCCAGGCGGTGGGCAGGCCCTCTCGCAGCGGCCGCCAGTGGCCGCCGTCGTCCAGCGAAACGAACACGCTTTGCTCGGTCCCGGCATAGAGCAGGCCGGCCCGCTTGGGGTCGGCGCGTAGCACGCTGGCGAAATGGCCCTTGGGCAGATCGCCGGTCGCGTCCTGCCAGGTCGCGCCCCAGTCGTGAGTCTTCAGCGCATGGGGCTGCACGTCGTCCAGCCGCTGGCTGTCGATGGCCACATAGGCGGTCCCGTCGGCCAGGTCCGAGACGTCGATCGAGGCTACTTTCGACCAGGCCGGCAGGCCCTTGGGAGTGGCGTCGGTCCAGTGGGCGCCGCCGTCCCGCGTAAATTGGATCAGACCATCGTCGGTCCCGACCCAAAGCTCGCCTTCGTGGCGGGCCGAGGTCGCCATGCTCCAGATCGCGCCATAGCCGCAGGCCTTGGCGTCGGCCACGGCGACCTGGGTCGCCTCGCAGCCCTTGGCGCCGGCCGCCTTGCCGGTCAGGTCGGGGCTGATCACCGACCAGCTGTGGCCCTGGTCCTTGGATGCGAACACCACTTCGGCGCCCAGATAGAGCACGGTGGGGCCCGTACGCGACACCGCCATCGGCGTCACCCAGACATAGTGGTGCGCTGTTGTGGTCTGGCGGCGGCCATAGTTCGGCGAGAGGTCGGGGGCGATATTGGCCACGGTGGCGGTGCGGGCGTCCCAGCGCGTCACCCGTCCGCCGAGGCCGGTGCCATAGACCGTGTTCGGATCATTGGGATCGGGCAGCTCGTAGTCGCGCTCGTCGCCGCCTACGGGGCGCCAGTCGCGCTGGTCGATCGCGCCATAATCGCCGCGGGTGGCGATGCCCACCGTCCCCGAATCCTGCTGGCCGGCATAGACGCGCCAGGGAAAACCATTGTCCGCGCCCAGGTGATAGAACTGGCCGGTCGGCTGATTGTACCAGCTGGACCAGGTCTTCCCGGCGTCGACCGAGATCGCCGTTCCCTGGTCGCTGGCCGTGGCCATATGGTCGGGGTGGGCCGGGTTGATCCAGACCTGGTGATAGTCGTCTCCGCCAGGCGCGCCCCGCACGATCTCGCAGGTCTTGCCGCCCTCAGCGCACCGGCGGACCGATTGGCCGACCAGATAGACCACGTCGGGGTCGTCCGGCGCGACCGTCACATGGCTGGCGTAGTCGCTGGTGAAGGCCTGCCCGTCATTGACCCGCGCCCAGGACGCGCCGCCGTCATCCGAGCGATAGAGTCCGCCGGCCTTGCCGGCCGAGATCACCGCATAGACCCGAAGGCCCCTAGCTGTCCGCGCAGTGGCCAGGCTGATCCGCCCCAGCGCGCCCGGAGGCCAGCCCAGGCCGCCGAGCCGCGTCCAACTCACCCCGCCGTCCAGCGACCTGTATATCCCGCTGCCGGCGCCGGCGACCGGGGTGAAATAGCTCTGCCAGGGATATTGGCGCGCCTGCCAGGCCGCGGCGAACAGGACCTTGTGGTCGGCCGGGTCCGCGGCCAGGTCGACCACCCCGGTGTCGGCGTCGATCTTCAGGGTCTGGGCCCATGTCTTGCCGCCGTCCTGCGAGCGGAACACCCCGCGCTCGGCGTTGGGTCCGAAGAAGTGCCCCACGGCGGCGACCAACACCGTATCGGCGTCGGTCGGATCGACCCAGATGCGGCCGATGGCGCGCGTGTCCTCCAGGCCCAGCGCCTGCCAGGTCTGGCCGCCGTCGGTGCTCTTGAACATCCCTGCGCCGCCGGCCACGTCATAGCGCGGCGTCGGCTGGCCTGTGCCCACATAGACGGTGTTGGGCGCGGAGGGGGCCACGGCGATGGCTCCGATCGGCGCCGCCGGGGCCTTGTCGAACAGCGGGGTCCAGGTGCGCCCCGCATTGTCCGTGCGCCAGACCCCACCACCCGCCGCGCCCATAAAGAAGGTGTCGGGCCGGCTCGGCACGCCCTCCACTGTTTCGCTCCAGCCGCCGCGGAACGGACCCAGCAGGCGCCAGGACAGGTTCGGAATCACGGCGGTCGTCGTCGGAACGGCTGCAGCGAGAGCTGGCGCGCCGATAGCGAGCGCCAGCGTCGCGACGGCGATCCCACGGATCGTCGAAACGCCTCCGGCCTGGGGTGGGCGGATGTCGTCCAGTTTGAAGGTCATTTGTCGTCCTGACAGCGAAGCAATTGAACGATTGGTGCAGGCTGACGGCGGCGAGCGCAACGTCCGACGCCCTCAACAATTGCGGCCGTTCCGACCGGCCAAGCTAATTTGGCGGGATTTCCCTCAAAGCCGCCATCCGGATGTTCGTGATCGCTAGGCGGCGCCGGGATAGGCCAGGCATGGTCGAGAGGAACGGGCGGTCGGCTTCGTCCGGCCCCCGCAAGCCTCGCCATCGATGCGCATCGACCGCCGTGGCGTCTGGGCCACCAGCGAAGCGGCGGCGAAAAAGCCGTGATGATACCTGCAGTCCCGCGGATGTTGACTTCCATAGGCTCCGCTGCCGCCTGGCTCGCGCCGCTACTCACCACTCTTCCGACCCAACCACATCTGATCTCCCAGCCTGGACTTCGGACCCACGAGCAACGGGCTCACTGAGAGCGGACGGCAGCGACCCGAGCCGCCTGGCGATAGGGCGGGGGTGCTTTCAGCCAAGCCGACTCAACGTGTCAGTTCCCTTGCAGTCCCCAGGAGATCCCGGCGCCCGAGGGCGATTGCAAACTTTCATAAAGAGACTTACTCTCCGCCGAGCTTGAGTAAATCAAGGCCGCAGAGGCCAACTCCCGGAAAGAAATGCGAATGATTATCAAGGACAGCGTCGCGCTCGTCACCGGTGGCAACCGGGGGATTGGCGAGGCTTTTGTTCGGGCGCTGGTCGAAGCGGGGGCCTGCAAGGTCTATGTCGGCGCGCGGAGCCCTGGCGATGCTCAGCATCTCTCCGATGAGTTTCCCGGCCGCGCAGTGATCGTGCGGCTGGATGTCACCGACCCCGAGCAGATCGCTGGGGCGGCGCGCGGCTGCGGCGACGTCTCCATCCTGGTTAACAACGCCGGCCAATTCGCCATGCGCCGCCTGATCGATGCGCCCGACATGAGCGGCGCCCGATCCGAGATGGAGGCCAACTATTTCGGGCCGCTGATGATGTGTCGCGCCTTCGCGCCGGTGCTGGCGCGAAGCCCTGAGAGCGCCATCATTAACGTGCTGTCCGCGGCGGCGATCGTCGCAGTGCCGGGCATGGGCGGCTACAGCCCCTCGAAGTTCGCCGGGCGGGCGATGTCGACCTGCATCCGCGCCGAACTGGCGCCCCAGAAGACCCATGTCGCCGCCCTGATCGTCGGCTCGATCGACACGCGCATGGCTGGCCACGTCAAGGGTTACAAGGAACCGCCGTCCGTCGTCGCCGCTGCAGGCCTGCGCGCCATCGAGCGGCGGATCGACGAGGTTGACACCGACGCTATGGCCGTCGAGGTGCGCGCCAACCTGGCCCTCGATCCGAAGGGCCAGGAACTGCAGATGCGCAAATCGCTGAGCGGTGAACGCGTGACCACCGACCGCGGCGCCAGCGCCTGACCGGACACAAGACACACAAGGGGAGACCAACATGACCGAGGCCGAGATCCTCGCCTTCGCAGAACGTTTCGTCCACGCCATCCAGGTCGGCGATGTCCCGGCGGTGAGGGCCTGCTACGCGCCCGGGGCCAAAATCTGGCACAACACCGACGATGTCGAACAGACGGTCGATCAGAACGTCAGCGTGCTCAACTGGTTCATCGCCACCCTGCCGGACCGCAATTACCGCGTGCTGCGTCGCGAAGCGCTGAAGGACGGCTTTCTGCAGCAGCACATCCTGGAAGCCACCCTGCCGGATGGGACCAAGTGGCGGATGTTCGCCTGCGTTGTGGTGAAGATGGAGAACGGCCTGATCACCCGCCTGGACGAGTATTTGGACTCCGCCCAGGGAAAGGCCCTGAGGGCGTTCGGGCGCTAAGACCAGGCTAGTCGATAGTATCATTATGCAAGCGGAATTCGCCCGGAGCCGGTCATGACCGCTTTCGATCCTCCCTGGTTCGATCCGGCCATGCCCAGCCGCGACCAGTGCGTCTTGCGTCACGCACTCGACGCGGCCGCCACACGGCATCCCGATCAGATATTCGCCCTGTTCGAGGGTGGGCTTACGTGGACCTACGCTCAGGCCCGGGCCATCGCGAGGGACACCGCCGAAGCCCTTTCTCGTCTGGGCGTCAGGCGCGGCGACATGGTGTCGGTCTGGCTGCCGAATGGGCCCGAGGCGGTAAGGGTATGGTTCGGCCTGAACTACCTCGGCGCCGTGTTCGCGCCGATCAACACCGCCTACCGCGGTCGCCTGCTCGAGCACGTGCTTGCCAATACCGGCGCCAGGCTGCTCATCGCGCATGCCGGCCTGACCGAGAGGCTGGCGCAGCTCGATCTGGCGCGGATCGAACAGATTATCGTCGTCGGCGACGGCGGGACGGCGCTCGACGGCGTTGTGGCGCTGCCCTTGACTGCGCTTGACGGAGACGGCTCCCGGCTGGCCGAGGATGCGCCGATCGAGCCCTGGGATATCTGGGGTGTCATCTACACATCAGGCACCACCGGTCCGTCGAAGGGCGTGATGCAGACCTACCTCCAGATTTGGACAACCGGCCGCTGCACCTACGGCTACATGACGCCGGACGATCGGATGCTGATCAACCTGCCGATGTTCCACGTTTCCGGCACGGGCTCGCTCTATGCGGTGCTGACGACGGGCGCGAGCATGGCGCTGAAGGAAGGGTTCCGCACCCAGCGGTTCTGGGAGGAATTGCGGGAAACAGGGTCCACGACGACCGCTGGGTTGATCGGCGCCATGGCCGATTCCCTGGCCAAGGCCGACCCCCGCCCAGACGACGCCGACAATCCGCTGCGTTGGGTTTGCATGACCCCGATTAGCCCCGGAACGGTGGCTCTCGCCAAGCGCTTCGACTTCGGCTGGCATTCTGGGTTCAACATGTCCGAGGTGTCGGCGCCCCTGGTGACCCAGCCGCGCTCGGAGCGGGAGAACAGCTGCGGACGCCCGCGCGCCGGCGTCGAGGTGCGGGTCGTCGACGAGCATGACATCGAGGTTCCCGTTGGTCAGGTGGGCGAGCTGATCATCCGCTCGGACCTGCCTTGGACCATGACGCCGGGCTATCTGAACATGCCCGAGGCCACGGCCCGAGCCTGGCGCAACGGCTGGTTCCATACCGGCGACGCCTTCCGTCGCGATGCCGACGGCGAGTTTTATTTCGTCGACCGGATGAAGGACACCATCCGCCGGCGCGGCGAAAATATCTCCTCGTTCGAGGTGGAGGCCGAGATCGCTAGCCATCCGGCGGTGCTCGCGGCCGCAGCCGTGGCCGCGCCTAGCGATCACGGCGAGGAGGAGATCCTGGCCTGCGTGACGCTGATGCCCGGCGCGAGCCTCGAGCCGGCCGAACTGATCGCCTACCTCGCCCCGCGCATGGCTCATTTCATGACCCCGCGCTACGTGCGGATCCTGGACACCCTGCCCATGACCCCCACCAACAAGGTGCGCAAAGCCGAACTGCGCGCGCCGGAGGTCCTGGCCGGGGCGTGGGACCGCGAGGCGGCGGGAATGGTGCTGAAGAAAGAGCGGCTGTCGAGCCGCTGACAGGAGGGGGAAAATGGCGGGGTTGGCTGGAATCTGGGGTGTCTACGGGCTTGCCTTCACCCACGGGCTGATCTTCGTGGGCGGCTTCTTCATCCTGACCCTTTGGCTGGCCAGCATCGCGCTGAAAGACACCAGCATCATTGATGTCTTCTGGGGCTTTGGCTGCGCGGCCATGGCCTGGATCTTTTTCCTGACCCGGGCGGGCGGCGAGCCTCGGGCGATGATCACCCTGGCCTTCGCCACGGCCTGGGGCGTGCGCTTAGGCGCCTATATCGGAATGCGGAACTGGGGCGCGGAGGACGCCCGATACGCCCGTCTGCGACGCCATATCACCGAACAGGGCAAGAGCTTCCTGTGGCATAGCCTGAAGGCTATCTTCGCTTTCCAGGGCGGGGCCATGGTGGTCTGCACCCTCCCGCTGCTGGTCGCGATCGTCACGCCCGGACGCGGTCCCATCGGCCCGTTGGGCTTTGTCAGCATCGCCATGATGGCCGTTGGGGTGGTGATGGAGACGCTGGCCGACTGGCAGATGGCCCAATTCCGCGCCACCCGCACCGTCAAGGGCGAGGTGATGGACCGGGGCCTGTGGCGGTATTCGCGTCATCCTAACTATTTCGCCGAGATGCTGACCCAGTGGGGCTTCTTCCTGATGGCAGTGGACGCCGCCGGGCCCCTCGGCCTCATGACCGCCGTCGGACCGGCGGCGCTGAGCTACCTGATCATGGGGCCCATGGGCGCCAATCTCCTCGAGCGGCGCCTCGGCAAGAAGAGCGCCGGCTACGAGGACTATATTCGCAGGACCAGTGCGTTCGTGCCCTGGCCGCCAAAGCGCAAGGCGGTTTGAGCGCACGGCGGGGGCGGCCTACAGTCCCTTGTCCGCCAGCCGCGCGCTGAATGGCGTCGCCATGGGCCGGCTGAGCAGCCCCGGGGCTGCCGCGCAGACGACGGAGATGGCGTTTATGACCGCGCCGGCGAGCGCGATCTGCTCGGGTTCGGTGCGGGTGGCGTCGCCGGCGCGCTTGGCGAGGTCCACCGCGATGTCCACGCAGGGCTCGCCTTCGATCCTGATCTTCCAGAGCGGCGGCTTCGGCTCGTCCAGATGGGCTGCTTCCATGTGCCAGTGGATCGAGACGAGCAGTCTTGCGCGCCCGCCGACGATTCCACGCCAGCGCAGGTTAAGGTGGCTGACCGTTCCTTGGCGGATAACGCCCGCTGCGACGTGCAGGTCTTCGGTGGCGGCGAAAACCTGATGATCGGGAACGACAGCCTCGAGCGCTATGCCCAGCCGCTCTGCGACCAGAGCCAGCATTTCCGCGTACATGCCACCTACCGCTGAGGCTGGCGCCCAATCGCCGGCGTTGGGATCGAAGCTGCCAGGCTTGGCCCCGAAACCGAGCACGCCGAACACGTAGTTCGGATCGCGCATCGAACGGCCGTCGGCGCTCTCGACGATTTCGAGGTGATCGATCTTCGAGCAGAGGCCGGACGCGACCACCGCCAGCTGTTCGCCTGCAAAGCCAGGATTAAGACCGGCGTTCATCAACGTGACGCCGCCCTTGGCGCAGGCCGCTTCCAGCCTGCCGCAGTATTGCGGCCCCCAATAGTGCGGATGGCTGTGGCCGTTGATGCTGATGACGTTCTTGCCGGCGGCGAGAAGTTGCTCGATCTCGTCGTGATCCGACCCGTAGGGCGGAGAGATCCGCGCGCAGTGGATCACGACATCGGCGTCCAGCGCCAGGATCTCCTCGACGCTGTTGGTGGCGATCACGCCGGTCGCGGGTCGGCGGGCGATCTCTCCGGCGTCCAGGCCCGCCTTGCCCCGGCTATAGACAAAGACCCCGACCAGCTCGACGGCCGGATGGTCGATCAGGGCGCGAAGGCAGGTCTTGCCCATCGCGCCCGTCGCCCACTGGACGACGCGATAGCGCCTGGTCGGTGGCTCGGACATGCGGAACCTGTCGAGTCTACTCTAGAACTTGGCCGAGAACTCGGCGCCAAAGGTGCGCGGCGGCCCGTAGGTGCCGACCTCGTCACCAAAGAACGAAATGATGTTGGTCCGGAATTGGGTATCGGTCAGGTTCTTTCCCCACAGAGACACGCTCCAGGCGCCGTTGGGGAGGGTGAAGGTCAGCCGCCCGTCGAGCAGTCCATAGGCGTTCTCATGGGTCAGGTTGGCCGGGTCCCAATACATCCTGCCCTGCTGCTTGTAGGTCAGATGGAACAGCAGCGCGTCGGGCATCGACGGCAGGTCGGCGGTGAACTCGCCGCCGATCACGAACTGGTAGTTCGGCGTCCGCTGGGCGGTTTTCCCTGAATCGTTGTTGCCTGCCGCGTCGATGAACTTGAGGTATTTGGCGTTCTCGAGGCTGCCCGACAGCCAGAAGTGGGTGCGGCGGTTGGGGCGGGCCTCGAACTCGGCTTCGATGCCTTTGAACTCTGCGTTGCCGGCGTTGTTGATGATGTTGCACAGGCAGGAGTCGATGGTCTGCTCCACCTGCAGGTTGTCGTACTGAGTGTAGTAGGCGGCGAGATTGAGCTGCAGCCGTTGATCCCAGAACCTGCTCTTCAGCCCGAGTTCGTAGTTCCAGTCCGTTTCTGGCGCATAGGGGGTCTGAGCCGCGAAGGCGGGCGCGGCGTTGTTGGTGTCGTTCTCGAAGCCGCCGCCCTTGAACCCGCGGCCCACGGTGAAATAGGCCATCAGGTCCTTGGTCGGGGTGTAGCGCAAGATCGCCTGTGGGGTCACCGCGTCCCACGAATGGCCGTAGGGGGTCGCATAGTTGGGATAGCCCGCAGAGCCGACGGCGCAAGTCGGCGTGGAGCCTGAACCGCCGCAGCCGACCAGCGTGGTCAGCGGCGTGGTATTCACATAGCCGTTGTACCGGTCGCCATATTGTTGGACCAGGGCGGTGACGAAGCCCGATTTTTCATCGTGTGTGTATCGCACCCCGGCTGTCAGCTTCAGATCGTCCAGGATCCTGTACCCGGCCTGGACGAAGAAGGCGTAGGTTTCGGTGCCGCCGGCGTCGTTCCAGAGGTCCTGGCCTTCGATGCTGGCCAACGGGCCGCCGACTATGTTCTCGGCCCAGAAGGTGTTTATTTCCTGGGTGTGGTCGTGCTCGTAGTAGAGGCCGGCGATCCAGTCGAGCGGGTTGTCGACGGCATAGTCAGAGCTCAACCGCAGCTCTTGCGACACCTGCTCGGTCCGCTCGTTGAACTGAACCGGAAATGCGAAGGCAAAGGCATCCTGCGGCGCCGAGGCGAGGCCCAGGCCGTAAGGGTTCTCGGGCCCGATGCCCGACTGGTCGTACAGGAAGTGTGAGCGGGCCGCGCGATAGCCGGTGATGCTGGTCAGCTTCATCTGACCGGGCAGGCTCTTCTCCATGTTCAGGATCGCCGACCAGTTATAGTGGTGTTCGCCCTGCGGCGTCGGCGAGGCGTCGCCGGCGAAGGTCGGCCAGGTGGGCAGGCACTGGCGATTGGTCAGCTGCGAACCAAGGACCAGGCCGGTCTGGGCGCGCAGGCTGCTCCAGGGGTGCAACTCCAGGCCAGGGGCGGAGTTGGGATCGCCCTTGGCTGTATCGGGCTCGGCGATCGGGCACATGCCGTTATTGTCTTCGTGGGTGTATTCGAGGGTCAGGTGGGCGCTGAACCCCGTACCCGCCGGACGGAACAGGAGCTGACCGCGGAAGGCGTACTGGTTGAGGTTGTCCAGGTCGACGTGGTGGAACAGGTCGTGCGAATAGCCATCGTGGTTGTCGGTCTGGAAGGAGAAGCGACCGGTCAGGTCCTGGGCGATCGGCCCGGTGAAATAGCCGTCGGAGTGGACGGCGCCGTAGTCGCCATAGCCGACTGTAACCGCGCCGCTCGCTGTGGCCATGGGCGGCGCCGAGGTGACGCTGATCGCGCCGCCGGCGACGTTACGTCCCAACAGCACGCCCTGTGGCCCGCGAATGATCTCGACCTGGCCGATATCGAAGAAGGTCGGGTTGAGCACCCCGGCGCGGGATACATAGACACCATCGGAAAAAAGACCCACCGACTGGTCGGCGGTGGGCGAGCCCAGGCGCGTATTGACGGCGCCCCGGATGTTGTACTCCTGCCGCAGGGCGTTGTTCTGCGAATAGGACAGCGCCGGGACGCTGTGCGCCAGATCGGCGAAGGTGACGATCGCATCCTTCTTGATGTCCTGGCCTCCGACGGCGGTGATCGCCATCGGCGTGGTCTGCAGGTTAGTCGAGCGCTTTTGGGCGGTGACGATGACCTCGCCAAGCTGAGGACTACGATCCGAGGCCGTGCTGGATGCGGCCGGATTGGCTGAGGCCTGCTGCGCGAAGGCGGAGCTTCCTGCGCCGAGCGCTGCAACGCCCAGAGCGAATGCCGACACCGTTCGGAACAGATTCATGGATGCCTCCCCTCGTCGGGGCGACGGGTCGCGACGGTCGTCGGCCTCGTTCCACCCCTTTCATTTTGGCCGAGGCTAGTTGGGATATGTGACTACGTCAATGCAAGTTACTTGCACACTGTTGTTTGCAGGTATCCGCAGGGCGATGAGCCGCGCCTGGAATGGCGTCGGTGTGCAGTTTTTATCGTCTTATCAGATATTTGTAGCCTTATCGCGGGCTTTTCTTCCGCAAAGACCGGCTCGCATCCGGTCGCGCCAACCGCTGCGCGTCCTTGATAAAAACGCTTGCACAATCCGATCCGTATGGAGGAATTGAGCCGCGAGCAGGCGCACCATCGCCTTGCAAGGCCCTGGATTCGGGCTCGGGTGAAAACCCTGATTTCGGTGCGGCTAGAGGAGCAGCGTCAGCCGGCCGTAGCCAGGGCATCGGGGGCGCGGAGCGGTTCGACCACCTCGTAGTCGACGTCGCGAATCCGCACGGGCTCGCCGCAGCAGGAACAGGTCACCGCCGGCTCCAGTTCGTGGCCGTCAGGCTTGTGGCGTAGCAGGAGCGGCGGACCTTCGGGCGAAAGATAGTACTTGTCGCCCCATAGCAGTAGCATGAGCAGGACCGGATAGTAGTCGATACCCTTCTCGGTCAGTCGGTACTCGAACCGCCGTGGCACGCTGCTGTACTCGTGAAGCGCGATGACGCCCTTGTCGACCAGCCACGAGAGACGCTCCGACAGGATATTGGTTGCCATCGCCGTGTCGCGACAGATCTCGTCGAACTTGCGCAGGCCGGTGAAGATCGACCGCAGCACCAGACCGGCCCAGCGGTCGCCGGTGATCTGTGCGACCTCGTCCATCAGGGCGGTGTTGGCTGAGCGCTCGGCCGCGGCGCTGCGATGCTGGCGGCGACGGCTGTAGCGGACCGCCATCCAGCCGACCCCCGGGCCCTCCGCCCAGCGGACCTGGCTGGCGGTGATTTCCGCCTTGCAGTGCAGGCAACTCGGCGTCGGGTCGAACACCTGACCGCAGGTTTTGTGGCGCAGGCGGATGTCCAGCTTGCCCTCGCGCGGCGCCCAGCGGCGCTCCCAGCGCAGCATCATCAGGGCGGTCCAGTAGAGGTCGCGGCCCTTGTCGGTCAGGTGATATTCGTGCCGCGGGGGTTTGTCGCTGTAGAGGCGCTTCTCCAGGATGCCGGTCTCGACCAGGCGCTTCAGCCGGTTGCTGAGCAGCGTGGGCAAAAGGTCGCTGCGCAGGCGGAAATCGTCGAAGCGCCGCGCCCCGATCCAGCTCGCTTCGAGAATCAACAGGATTGAGGTGTCGCCGACCACCTCAAGCGCGCGCCAGATAGAGCAGGTCCGGATGAATTTCTGTTCGCTCATAGAGTCCTCGGCTCGCGCCGGCGCATCCGCGCGATCCGCTAAAGTCGTGAATCTCGTGCGCCTATGCAAGCCGCATATCGGTCGCGACGCCTGCTACCGTATGCGCCAGGTCAATGCGTTCGGCGATACGATTGCAGTGGGCGTTTGAGTGCATATCAGTTGCATAACGATAGTGAGTGTGCTGCTCTGGACGCGAAGCGGGGTCAGCCCGCATCGGAAATGGGGTAAGCCTGAGGTGTCACGCCGCACGGTCATCGTCACGGGAGCGGGGAAGGGTCTTGGGCGCGCCTATGCGCTTCACCTGGCCGCCTCGGGGGCGGCCGTGGTGGTCAATAACCGTTGGAGTGATCGCAGCCAACCCTCCAGCGCCGAGGCGGTCGCCGCCGAGATCCGCGCGGCGGGCGGGGCGGCCGTGGCCGACATCGGCTCCGCGGAAGCCCCCGAGAGCGGCGAGGCCCTGGTCGCGTTGGCCTTGAGCGAATTCGGCAGGCTCGATGCGGTGGTGGCCAATGCCGGCGTCCCCCAGTTCCAGCGGATGCGGCGTCAGGCGCCGGCAGAGTTCGACCGGATCTTCGACGTCAATTTCTTTGGAACCTTGAATCTTGTCCGCGCCGCCTGGTCGGTCCTGACGGATCAGAGAGCCGGGCGGGTGGTGCTCAGCACCTCGACTGCCGGCCTCTATGGCGGTGATGGGATGAACGCCTACGCCGCGTCCAAAGCGGCCCTGATCGGGCTCATGCGCGCGCTTGCAGTCGAGGGCCGCCTATCCGGCGTCATGGTCAACGCCATCGCGCCCTATGCCTTGACCGCCATGACCGAACGCTTCTTCGACCCCGGCCTGGGCGAGCGGATGTCACCCGAGAGGGTCGCTCCGCTGGTCGAGTGGCTCGCCGGCCCAGAGTGCGACGTCACCGGCCAGACCTTTGTCGCCGGCGATGGCGCAGTAGCGGCGGCCTTCGCCGTCGAGGGGCCTCGCTTCGATCTGGGCGACGACGCCGGAGCGGCGGCTCGCAAGGCGATCCAGGCCCGGCCCTGGCGCGCCTTCGACGACTCCGGGGTCGCCTTCAAGGCCTTCATGGCCGCGCAGGAGTAACCGTGTTGGACCGGTCGTCATAACACTTGTGGAAAGGCCCGGCGCCGCTCAGGCGGACTGGGGCCGTTGGAGGAAGTCATGGTCTACATCCTGGGCGGCTGGCAGAGCGATTTTTCTACGAACTGGGCGCGCGAGGGGAAGGAGATCGCCGATGCCTTCGCCGATGCCGTGGAGCACGGCCTGGCCAGCGTCGGCCTCGAGCCGCGTGATATCGACTGCGGCCATGTCGGCAATTTCGTCGGCGATCTTTTCGCCGGCCAAGGCCTGCTCGGCGGCTTCTTCGGCCTGGTTCATCCCGATTTCGACGGGCTGCCGACCGCCCGGCACGAAGCCGCCTGCGCCTCCGGCAGCGTCGCCATCCTGGCCGCCGCCGCCGAGATCGAGGCCGGCCGCTACGACCTCGCCTGCGTCGTCGGCCTCGAGCAGATGCGCAACGTCCCCGGCCAGAAGGCGGCGGAGAACCTGGCGGCCGCGGCCTGGGTCGGTCATGAATACCAGGACGCCGCCTTCCTCTGGCCGCGCGTCTTTTCCGATCTGGCGGACGAGTACGACAACCGCTTCGGCCTGAAGACCGAGCACCTCTTGCGGATCGCCGAGATCAACTTCTCCAACGCCAAGCGCAATCCGAACGCCCAGACCCGGCAGTGGTCCTTCACCGCGAACAGCTTCACCACCGATGACGTGGCCAATCCGGTGGTGGAGGGGCGCACTCGAAAGCTCGACTGCGGCCAGGTCACCGACGGTATCGCCGTCCTGTTCCTCGCCTCGCCCCGCCGCGCCGCGGAGTACGCGGCCAAGCGTGGCGTGCCGCTGGAGAGCCTGCCGACGATCAAGGGTTGGGGCCACCGCTCGGCCCCCATCTCGTACGCCGCCAAGGTTCGCGCCAGCGCAGACGGGCCCTACGTCTTCCCGCAGGTGCGACGGGCGATCGAGGAGGCCAGAGGCCGCGCCGGCATCCGCGACCTGTCCGAGATCCATCTGGTCGAGACCCATGACTGCTTCACAGCCACCGAGTACATGGCCATCGACCACCTGGGACTGACCGCGCCGGGCCAATCTTGGCAGGCGATCGAAGACGGTTCGATCGAGATCGGCGGTCGGCTGCCGATCAACCCATCCGGCGGCCTGATCGGCCTAGGACATCCGGTGGGCGCGACCGGGGTGCGCATGGCCTTGGACGCCTTCAAGCAGGTCACCGGCCGGGCCGGCGACTATCAGGTCGAAGGCGCCAAGACCTGCCAGACCCTCAATATCGGCGGCTCCACCACCACAACGGTCAGCCTGGTCGTGGGGATCTGATCCCACGGTCGCCGCCCGGCGCCCCGTTTCCACCTATTTCCCGCGCCATGACCCGCGCGCCGACCAACCTGCCCAGGAGACAACCATGCCCAGCCGCTTCGACACCTACCAGGCCATCATCCAGGCCTGGAAAAACAAGGACATCGAGGGCGTGTTGTCCCACATGACGGACGACATCGTCTGGCACTACGCCGCCGCAATCTCGCCGCCGGCGCACGGTCATGCCGGAGCGCGCAAGTTCATGGAGACCTTCGGCGCCAAGATCGACGAGGTGCGCTGGCGGGTGTTCTGCTATGCCGAAGCCGGAGATCGCCTGTTCGTGGAAGGCGTGGACGAGTACATCACCAAGGGCGGGACGCGCGTTGCAGCGCCCTATGCCGGCGTGCTCGAGTTCCGCGGCGACAAGATCTGCGGCTGGCGCGACTATGTCGACTCCGGGGTCTCCTCGAACATGCAGGCCGGCGGCGCAGCCCCTGCGCACGTCGAGGAACTGATCGCCCGTCCGGCCGTCAACTGACCCTCCACGACAGCGAGCAACGCCATGGAAATCGAAGGATCGACCGCCCTGGTCACGGGCGCCAATCGCGGCATCGGCGAGGGGTTCGTACAGGCGCTGATCGAGGCCGGTGCGCGCCGCGTCTATGCCGCCGCCCGCGATCCCGCCAACGCCAAGCCGTTGGTGGAGCAGTTCGGTTCTCGTGTAGCGCCCATCAGGCTCGACATCACCAAGCCGGACCAGGTGGCCGAGGCCACAGCCGCCTGTGGCGATGTCTCGATCCTGATCAACAACGCCGGCGCCTTCCTCAATCGCCGCCTGATTGCCGCGGAGGACATATCCGCCGCGCGCGAGGAGATGGAGGTCAACTATTTCGGCACGCTGGCCATGTGCCGGGCCTTCGCCCCGATCCTGGCCCGCAACGGCGGCGGGGCGATCGCCAACGTCCTCTCCGCCGGCGGCATCGCCGCATCGCCGGCGATGGGTGGCTACAGCCCGTCGAAATTCGCTGCGCGCGCCGCCACCACCTGCATCCGCGCCGAACTGGCCGCCCAGAATACACAGGTCGTCGCCCTGATCGTGGGCTCGGTTGACACCCGGATGGCCGCCCACGTCGCCGGCCGCAAGGAACGCCCGATCGACATCGCCAAGGCTGGCCTTGGCGCCATCCGGCGGGGGATCGACGAACTCGATACCGACATCATGGCCACGGAGGTCCGCGCCAACCTGCAGCGCGATCCCAAGGCGCTCGAACGCGGCATGGCCCGGATGCTTACCGCGCAGGTCATCTCCACCGGCCGGTGAGTCCAAAACCGAACGTCAGAAACCACTGGAGCGCCTTTACGTGCTTGCCGATCTGCAGATCCTGGTCATCAACGCCCTGGTGCTCGTCGCCCTGTTCCTCGTGCTCTGGCGGGTCGCGATAGCCATCAAGGATGTCTCCTTCATCGACGCCGTGTGGGCCCTGGGCATGGTGGTGATGGCCGCCACGACCTTCCTGCAGGTCGGCCAGCCGACGCCGCGGCGCATGCTGTTGCTGGGAATGTGCCTGCTCTGGGGCCTGAGGCTCGGGGGCTATCTGCTCTGGCGTTGGCGCAGCCACGGGCCGGACCGGCGATACCAGACTTTGCTGGGCAAGGCCGAAACCTACAAGGGCTGGAGCTTCGCCAAGGCCTCGCTGCTCCTGGTCTTCGCCACACAGGCGCCGATGCTGTTCGCGGTCTGCCTCCCGGTCCAGCTCGGTCAACTCGAAGCCGCGCCCGCCCAGCTTGGCCCGCTCGCCTGGGCCGGCGCCGGGATCTGCTTGTTCGGCATCGTTTTCGAAAGCCTGGGGGACTTGCAACTGACCCGGTTCCGCGCAGATCCCGCCAGCCGCGGCAAGGTGCTCGACACCGGTCTCTGGCGCTATACCCGCCACCCCAACTACTTCGGCGACGCCTGCGCCTGGTGGGGACTCTACCTGATCGCGGCGGAGACCCGGGTCGGGCTGCTGGCCCTGCCGGCGCCCATCCTTCTGACCTGGACCCTGATGAAATGGAGCGGCGTGCCGACCGTTGAGGGCCGCCTGCGCAAAAGCCGCCCCGGCTATGCGCGCTATGTCGAGACCACGTCGGGATTCGTGCCCTGGCCGCCCCGGCCGGCGCGGCCAGACGCCGAGGCGATGGCGGAGTAGTCCGGCATGTTCCTGACCCCCGCCGCGCGCATCGCCACCTATCGCGAACAGGGCGTCTGGGGCGATCTGACCATCGACGACCTGACCCAGCGCAACCGGCGCGAGGTTCCGGGGCGCCTGGCCCTGGCCGATCCGCCGAACCGCGTGCTGCTCGACGGCTGCGCGCCGCGCCGGCTGACCTGGGACGAGGCAGGCGAGGCGGTCGACCGGTTGGCCTCGGCCTTCCTGGGCCTTGGCCTCGCCAAAGACGACATCGTCTGCATCCAGTCGCCGAACACCGTCGACGCCGTCCTGACGTTTCTGGCCTGCGCCCGCATCGGACTGATCTGTTGCCCGGTGGTGATGCAGTACCGGGCGCACGAGTTGGGCTACATCCTGGACCTGGTGAAGCCGGCCGCGGTGGTGACGCCGGCTCGCTTCTCGAACTTCGACCACGGCAGGATGATGCTGGCCCTGACCGCCGGCTCGCCGACAAAGGTGCTGGTCCTGGGCGGCGATGTTCCAGAGGGCGCCGTCGATCTCGACGCTGCTCGTGCCGCCGCCGACCCAGCCGTCGCCGCGGCCGCCCACGTCGCCGACCCACCGCAGGCGGGAGAGGTGGCCACCATCTGCTGGACATCCGGAACGGAGGCGCGGCCCAAGGGCGTGCCGCGTGACCACAACCACTGGATCGTCAACGCCCAGGTGATCGTCGCGGCCTCGGGCCTGCTGGACGGCGAGACCTTGCTCAACCCGTTCCCGTTGGTGAACATCGGCTCGATCGGCGGTCTGGTCATGCCTTGGCTGTGGCGACGCGGGACCCTGGTGCTGCACCATCCCTTCGATCTCGGCGTCTTCCTGGGACAGATCGCGGCCGAACGGGTCAACTACACCATCGCCCCGCCGGCGATCCTGACCGCCATCCTCAAGACCCCGGCGCTGAAGGCCGCGGCGGACCTTAGTTCGGTGCGGGCGATCGGCTCTGGTTCGGCCCCGCTCTCACCTTGGATGATCGAGGGCTTCCTGACGGAGTACGGCATCCAGATCTGCAACTACTTCGGCTCCAACGAGGGCGCGTCCCTCTATTCCAGCCCGGCCGAGACCTCCGATCCCGACAGCCGCGCTCATTTCTTTCCCCGGTTCGGCGCGGACGGGATCGATTGGGACAGCCCGGCGGCGCAGATGATCCGGACGCGCTTGGTCGATCTCGCCGGCGACAGCGACATTACCGAGCCGGGCAAGGCAGGCGAACTGCGCATCGACGGAGCCATGGTGTTCAGCGGCTATTTCCGCTCGCCGGCGCTGAATGCGGCCGCCTTCGACGAGCGCGGCTATTTCCGCACCGGCGACCTGTTCGAGATCGCGGGCGAGGGGCCGCTGTCGCGCTATTATCGCTTTGTCGGCCGTTGCAAGGAGATCATCATCCGCGGCGGGATGAACATCTCGCCTGCCGAAATCGACGACCTGCTGGCGGCCCACCCCGATTTGCGCGAATCCGCCGTGGTCGGCGTGCCGGACGAGGCCCTGGGCGAGCGCGTGTGCCTCGCGGCTTGCCCGATCGAGGGCCGTGACGTGGACCTTCCCGCCGTCTGCAACTGGCTTCGGGCCAAGGGCTTGGCCACCTTCAAGCTACCGGAGCGGATGGTGGTGGTGGACGCGCTTCCTCGCAGCGCCATGAACAAGGTGCTGCGCAACGATCTGCGCGCGCAGGTACTGGCGGCGCTAGATCACGATGAATTTGGATCGAACCGATCCAAATTCATAAAACGTGATCGATTCTAAAAGCTTAGAGCGGGATTGACGCGAAAAGCCGGCGCCCACCTTTTCGCATCCCGCTCTGGAGGCCGCCTGACCTCGTCGGCGCTGCTGCCTAAAGAGCGCCCAGGGCGCCCTCACGAATGAACTTCCGGTCGGCCCAGCAGGCGTGGGTGCCGCTGCACAGCTTATGCGGCAGGGCGATTCTGCAGATCGGGCCGTCCTCGATGCGCTTGGCGTCCAGGATGGCGCAATACGAGCCGCCGCCCGCCTCGTCGATGATGAAGCTGATCAGATAGCCGTCGTCCTCGCTGGTCGCGTCCGGCTTGGGCGCGAACGGAGTCTCGCTGGCGTACTGGCCGCGGGGTAGGTGGAATTCGGTGCTCTCGCCGGTCTCCAGGTCGGTCTTGACGAAGCCGGTGAACAGGAACCAGCCCGGCTCGGTCACCGTCGAATAGACGTAACGGTATTTCCGGCCGGCATAGCGCTGATTGAACATGCCGAATTCCATGATCCGGTCGTCCAGGTGCGCCTCGCGGGTGGTCCCGTCCTTCAGGTTGAAGCGCCAGCGGTGCAGCTTGGGCCGGAAGGCCTGCTGGTCCAGATAGGCCATCATGTGCTCGAAGCCGGGCGGGGCGTCGCGCTTGGGTTCCGGGGTAGGGTTCTCCTGGAAATAGCCGTCCAGAATTATCTCGTCGCCCTCCTCATAGGCGTTCAGCCAGTGCAGCACGTAGGTCGGCGCCGCCTCGAACCAGCGGACGTCCTCGGTTCGGCCATGGCGCGGGACGATGGCGAATCGCGACGGTGTCCCGTCGTGCATCCTGACCGCGTGGATGTTCCGTTTGAGCAGTCCCTCGTCCCAGAACACCGGCAGGTCGTTGAGGATCGAATAGTGCTCGGTGAAGGCCATGTCGTGGGGCAACCGCGGTCCAGGCGTCGGGATCGGGATATAGGTGACCAGCTTGTTGTGCCGGTCGACCACTCCATAGTGCAGGTAGGGGGCGAACTTGGAGTAGTTGAAGAACATCAGCTCCCCGGTCGCCTCGTCCACCTTCGGATGGGCCGAAATCCCGTCGATCGGGGTCCAGCCCTCGATCCCCTCCTGCTCCAGCGTCTCGGCGTTCAGCCGATAGCCCTCGCCGCACTGATAGAAGGTCGAGAGCGCCCGCCCGGCGTGGACGACGATGTCGGTGCTGGAGGAGTCCTTCAAAGATCCGTGGGCGCAATAGCCAGGCCGCTTGGCGAGGCCGGCCGGATCGGCCAGCCCGCCCCACAGAGCGCCGTCAGCCTCCTGCTCGGCCTCGAAACCGCGGGTGCGGACGAAGCGATTGCGATAGCTGGCCTTGCCGCCCTTGAAGTCGATCAGGTGGATCATCCCGTCGCCGTCGAATGGATGATAGCGGCCTAGCGGCTGATGCACCTGGTTTTCGGTGTTGCGCAGATAGACCCCGTCCAGGTCGGCCGGGATCGCGCCGTCGATCACGTCCAGCTCATCGACGGTGACTTCCTCGCGCAGGGGCGTCCAGGCGCCGTTGAGATACGGATGGTTGTTCGGCTGGAGCGAGAATTTCACGGGCGGCAGGCGTTCGATCTTCATTTTTGCGCTCCTCGCGAAGGACGTCGGCTCGTCGTCGATGCTAGATTATCGACTCTTGTTATGCAATCGACGTGCGGCCGGCCTGCGCGGAAGCGAGCCGCGCCGCGTGTCCGACCCACCCGCTATCGGCGTCCGTATAGTCGGTGCTGAACCAGCGCGGATAGGCATGGATGGTCTGACCGCCATCCACCAACACCTCGGCGCCGGTGACATAGCCGGCGGCGTCGCTGCACAGAAAGCTCACCAGTCGCGCGACATCCTCCGGCGCGCCGAGCCGACCGACCGGAGTTTCCTTCAGCACGTCTAAGCGGGTCGCTGGATCGTCGATCAGGGACTGGGTCATCGCCGTCTCGATCACCCCGGGCATGACCAGATTGACCCGGATCCGATGGATGCCGAGTTCCGACGCCAGGGTGCGCGCCAGCATCCTCAGGCCCGACTTCGAGGCGGCGTAGGCGCCCAAGAGGTCGCAGACGTGCGCCGCAGCGGTCGAGGCGTTGATGACGATCGACCCGCCGCGCTTGCCCTCGGCCATCAATCGCGCCGCGCCCTGGGCCATCAGGAAGCCGCCGTTGAGGTTGACGTCGACGTGCTTGCGCCATTGATCGAACGGCATGTCGATGAGCGCGCCGTAGCGGCCGTAGCCGGCATTGACGAAGGTCGCGTCCAGTCGTCCGAATTGCGCGCCAATCTGCTCGAACAGGCTGGCGACCCCCGTGGGGTCGGTCTGGTCGCAGGCGATGGCCAGGACCTCGCCGCCCGCCTCGCGCAGGGCCGCCGCCACCTGCTCCAGTGGCTCGCGGCGGCGATCGGTGATCACCACCCGCGCGCCCTCACGAATGAAGACAGCCGCGGTCGCCGCGCCGATGTCGCCTGCTGCCCCCGTGACCAGCGCCGTGCGTCCGCCTTGATCGACCACCAGAATTTCTCCCGCCTAGATCACGATGAATTTGGATCGAATCGATCCAAATTCATAAAACGTGATCGATTCTAAAAGCTTAGAGCGGGATTGACGCGAAAAGCCGGTATCCACTTTTTCGCATCCCGCTCTAGACCCGTTCCAGCACCATGGCTGCGCCGACGCCCACGCCGCCGGTCGCCGCCACCACGCCCAACTCCGCGTCCAGTCTGCGCATGGCGTCGAGCAGGGTTCCAGCCAGGATCGCGCCGCTGGCGCCCATGGGATGGCCCATGGCGAGGTGGCCGCCGTTGACGTTCACCCGGTCCGGATCGGCCCCGTAGTCGCGATCGAACTTCGCGATCGTCGCCGCGAAGGCCTCCATGAACTCGATCGCGCCCATGTCCGAAAGGCTCAGCTTGGCGCGGCTCAGCGCCTGCTCCAGGGCGGAAAATCCAGCTGTCAGCTGCAGCACATGGTCGTCAGCGGTTTCGGCCATCGCCAGGATCCTGGCGACCGGCCTCAGGCCTGCTGCCTGTCCTGCTTCAGCCGATCCCAAGAGGACGAGGCCGGCGCCGTCGGCGATCGGCGGGCAGTGAGCAAGGGTGTGCACGTGCGGCAGGCCCCCCAACTCCGGTCGTTGTTCGAGGATGATTTCGTCAAAACCCGCAGCGCCGACCCCATCGAACGCCAGTCGCATGGTCGCCAGTCCCGACCCATCGCCCAGGTCCCGCACGTTTTCGTCGGCGCCGAGCGCGACGGTTCCGTCCAGGCTGTGGACAGGAATGACGCTGGCCTCAAACCGCCCTGCCGCCCAGGCGGCCCGGGCGCGGTGGTGGGAACGCAGGGTGACCGCGTCCAGCGCCGCCCGTTCTATGCCTTCGCGGGCTGCCATCAGGTCGGCGGCGAGGCCCACGGGGGCCCAGCCCAAAGACCGTGCGAGGCGCATGTCCGAATAGTAGTCCGCCCCGTCGGCCAGGAACTCGACCTGCGACATCGACTCGACCCCGCCGGCCATGGCCAGACCGACCTCGCCGAGCGCGATCCGTCGGGCCGACTGGGCGATCGCGCTGAGCCCCGAGACACAGAAATTATTGAGGGTCTGGCAAGGCAGGGTCTCCGGCAGGCCGGCCCGGATCCGCGAGGTCAGGGCGATATGGCCGCCCTGGACGCCGACCTCGGTGACACAGCCCAGGGCGAAGTGCCCGCACGCCCGGACCGCTTCGGCGCCGAGCCGCGCCTCCAGAGCCGCGACCAACTGGACGACCAGTTCCACCGGCGGAATGGCCGCCAGCGAACCGCCGGGCCTCCCCTTGCCGCGGGGCGTGCGAACCGCGTCGAACAGGAACACATCCATGCCGAGCCCTCTTGACCTTGCGTCCGAAACTTTCAACGAGTAGGTCTCATAACGCAAGTAAATAGCATTAGCCGCCCAGCCCAGCGTGAGGTGCGATATGAACGCCGCCTAACGGGGAAGGCGTGACCCAACCGGCGAGCGCGGGACCGGATGGCGCAAGCAACTAGTTTGACTTGCATAAATGAATTCAAGGGCGCCAGCGAGGCGTAGGAGACATCGATGATCTGGCACCTGGCGGCGCTGTGGGAACTCATCGCCGGCGCGATTCCGGACGAGGTCGCGCTGATCAACGGTGAGGCGCGCCGGTCCTGGCGCCAGTTCGAAACGCGCGCCGCCTCGCTGGCGTCCGGCCTGCTCGCGGCCGGCCTTGGGCCGGACGCCAAGGTCGCCGTCTATGGGCTGAATTCGAACGAGTACCTCGAAGCCCACTTCGCCGCCTTCAAGGCGCGCGCCATGCCGGTGAACGTCAACTACCGCTACGGCGAGAGCGAGCTGACCTACCTCCTGGACAACGCCGACGCCGAGGCGCTCATCTTCGACGCTCGGTATGGCGATAAGGTCGCAGCCATCCGCTCGCGCCTGCCCAGGTTGCGCCTGTTGGTCGAAATCGACGATGGGACCGGCCGGAACCTTCCCGGCGCTGTCGCCTACGAAGCTCTGATCCGGGCCAATCGGCCGCTGGCGCCCATCCGTTACCATGAAGATGACGTCTACATGCTCTACACCGGCGGCACGACCGGGATGCCCAAGGGCGTGATGTACGCCCATCGCGACCTCGCCCAGGCGATGATGCTCGGCTACGATTTCATGGGTGAGCCGCGGCCGGCCACCGAGCACGAATTGATCCTGTCGGTGCAGCGCCGCATCCGCGCGGGAACCCATTCGGCCGGCCTCGCGGCCAGCCCCCTGATGCACGGCACGGGGCTGTGGGCCGGCGCCTTCGCCATGCTGAACCTGGGCGGCGCGGCCGTCACCATCCGTAGCCTGCATTTCGACGCCACCGAACTCTGGCGGGCGGTCGAGCAGCACCGCGTCACCGACATGGCCATCGTCGGCGATGTCTTCGCCCGACCGATGGTTTCGGCGCTGCGCGAAGCCCAGGCGGCGGGCCGGCCCTTCGACCTCTCGAGCCTTCGCACCATCTTCTCGTCCGGGGTGATGTTTTCGAGTGAGGCCAAGCGCGGCCTTCTCGAGTTCGCCGACGTGACGCTGATCGACTCCATGGGCGCGACCGAGGGCGGCATGGGCTCCTCCATCGTCAATCGGACCAACCCGCCCGGCGAGACGGCGGTGTTCAAGATGAACGCCACCACCAAGGTATTCCGCGACGACGGCCAGGAGGTGAAGCCCGGCTCGGGCGAGATCGGCATGGTCGCCAATGGCGGCGTCGCGCCGATCGGCTACTACAAGGACCCGGCCAAGAGCGCGGCCACGTTCAGGGTGATCGATGGCCATCGCTACAGCTTTCCAGGCGACTATGCCCAGGTCGCCGCCGACGGTTCGATCATCCTGCTCGGCCGCGGTTCGTCCTGCATCAATACCGGAGGCGAAAAGGTGTTTCCGGAGGAGGTGGAAGAGGCGCTCAAGGCCCATCCCAGCGTCGACGACTGCCTGGTCGTGGGCGCCAAGGACGAGCGGCTGGGCGAGCGGGTCACCGCGGTGGTCACGGCTGCCGCGGGGCGCACGGTCGATGAGGCGGAACTGGTCGCCTTCGCCCGCGAGCGTCTGGCAGGGTACAAGCTGCCCAGACAGATGGTGGTGGCCGATCGCATCCAGCGCGGACCGAGCGGCAAGCCCGACTATCGCTGGGCCAAGGGCCTGGTCGAGGAGGCGGCTCGATGATCGATCGCGCCTTCCTCACCCGCCTGCGCGCGCCGATCTGCGCCGCGCCGATGTTTCTGGTATCGGGACCCGAACTGGTCGTCGGCGCCTGCAAAGCCGGGGTCATGGCCGCCTTCCCGGCGCCCAACAGCCGGACGTTAGACGACTTCGAGGCCTGGATAGCGCGCATCTCGGCCGAGGTCTGCGATGCGCCATGGGCGGTCAACCTGATCACCCATGCCAGCAACGACCGGCTGAAGGCGGAACTGGAGATCGTCGCCCGCCATCGTCCGCCGATCGTCATCACGGCCCTCGGCGGTCCGCGGGCTGCGATCGAGGTCGTGCATGGCTATGGAGGGTTGGTGATCGCCGACGTCATCGACCTTGGCCTCGCCCGCAAGGCCATCGCGGCGGGCGTGGATGGGTTGGCTTGCGTTTCCGCCGGCGCAGGAGGCCATACCGGCTTTTTGTCGCCGTTCGCCTTCGTCTCGGCGGTGCGCGAGCGCTTCGACGGCTTGGTGATCATCGGCGGCGGCATAGCCGACGGCTACGGCGTAGCTGGTGCGGTCGCCGCCGGCGCGGACCTCGCGTATGTCGGCACCCGCTTCATCGCCGCTGAGGAAAGCGCGGCGGCGGACGCCTACAAGGCGATGCTGATCGGGGCCAGCCTGGACGATCTGATCGTAAGCGCCGCGGTGACCGGCACGCCCGCTTCGTGGCTGAAGCCTTCCCTGGCCGCAGCCGGCTACGACCTCGCGAGCGCCGGCGCGCCGCCGGCGCGCAACTATGGCGATCCGGCGGAGGCGGCGAAGCGCTGGCGCGATATCTGGGCTGCCGGCCAGGGCGTCGGCGCCATCCGCGCCGTGGAACCCGTCGCGACCATCGTTGAGACCTTGGCGACCGAGTATGGCGCAGCGGCGGCGCGTCTCGCGCTGACCATCGCTCGCTAGGTGCTGTGGAACCTAAGGATTGCTATCGAGTGCAGGGCTGAACATGCTGGATCGCAGACGCGGCCCCGGATCTGCTGCCCCTCGGAGATCAATCAGATCTCGAGCTTGAGTTGGCCCTCCTATCCGGTTGGACGATGCTCGTTCCAAGGGCGGCGACGAACGGCGATGTCAATGGGGCTGGCCATAGGAGACATCTTGGTTCGATGCCTCTCTCCAGTCCTACACTTTGGCGTCGCCTCGCCAATTGCTGTCGTGCCGGATTATTGCACTCCCAACCCAAGCGCTAGCCCCGACCGAGCCCGCTCGTGGCGAACCTCGAAACTCTGCTATCCTCGCGCCATTCGGTAGTTTGTGGCGCATTCCCTGCGTTACGGGAAGCGGGCGCTGAGCCCATTTGGGCCCGTGCAGCAAATGGCGAGCTACCGGCGATCCTCGTGATAGGGTGCGGCTGGGCTTGGAGAGCCGGTCGCAAGCCGTGACCAGTGCGGGTCCCCGCGCCCACTACCGTTTGCAATGCCACACAGCCCTTTGGACTCCGCCCAAAGGGCTTTTTGCTTGTTGGCTACCACCGGAAATTCTATCTGGCCGTCACTGCAGGCGAATGACCTCTCGCGGCTCGGCCCCGGTTGCTCGGGACAAATCGCGACGCGTTGATTGACCCGCGACCAGCTTTGGCCCGCACGGGTTAGTGCGCCGTTCAGGAGATCGCACCACCAATCTGGCGAACCTGTGCGAAGCGCAGCCGACGGGCCGGAACCCTTGCTGGGTGCGCGATCCGATCGGCTTACTTTGTCAAACTCCAACTCCACTTATCCCGCAGGTGTTGGCCCTGTTTGCGCGCGTGAGCGTGATGCGACCGAGCGCCAATGGTTGAGGCTGCGGGCTGATCGCTCTTGCTCGGCTTCGACTGATCGTTCTCCGCCACGGCGTCTCGGTATTCTTGCGAAGCCTTTACACCGTGCAGGTCGCGGATCGGCTGGCGGCTCGCGAGAGGAAAGGCGGCGCCCTTGAAGGACGCGAACTCACCGCAAAAGTCACTGCATGTATTTTCGCCGTCGTTCAGAGCGATCAGTTGACCACGCCGCGAGATTTGCAGGACGCACGTTCGTGGTCGCCTCGGCGTGCCGCCTAGCGGTTTACGGTAGATCAGTTTCCCGCCGTCCACGTGCGCGATGCCCCACAGGTTGCACTCGTGGTCATTGCGAAATTCCAGATGGGTTCGAAAATAGGCGGCGCTTGGCGAGGTCGGAACGATATCGAGGGTATTCTGCGGCTTTGCTTGCCTGCCGTTGGCCCCGTCCAGGTAACTGCCGGCGATCGTTTGAACGTCCAGGGGTTGCGTCTTCGCGAACACGGCCGCGGGCGTCGCGCACAGAACCGCTAGGCCGATGAAAAACAGGAACGCGGGTGTAGGCATGGCGGCGAGCCTCAGCGGGCGATGGGAGTGTTCCACGACAAAGCTGTCTTGCCAATCCGCCAGCACGGGGTTCGGGGATGGCATGGCTGAGCCTCGCCCGTGCGCAGCTCCACCGCGCGCTGCTGGGGGGCGCCAGTCCGGCGACCGCGGTCGCGCCGACTGAACCAAGCTCCCGCCGCTCGGCTGGACGCACCAGTCGACCGCCAGGACCAGGACATCACCGCTTCGGAAAGCCCTCGGGCAGTTCCGGATACGCCTCGCCGGGATCGTACCAGCTGGCCCCGTCGGACCGCCAAATGTGCCACTGCCGATCGACCGTAACTGGCGTGTCGAGGCATCCGAGCCGAAGCATGACATTGGGCTGGCCGACCCGTTCGGCGACAAGGTGGGAGCCGCAGACCGGGCAGAAGCGCCTGAGCTTTCCTGGCGAGGACTCGTAGGTGTTCAGTAGCTCCTCGCCCTGGGTCCAGCGGAACCGATCCCGCGGCACGGAGGCGAGGCTGGCGAAGGCCGCGGCGTGCGTCTTGCGGCAGGTCCGGCAATGGCAGTGCGCAATGCCTGGGATCGCGGCGTCGACCTCATAGGAGACCCGGCCGCACGCGCAGCCACCCGTCAGCATCATGTGCTCGTTTCCCGTCAATGCGCCGATCCTGTCGCCAGCGGAATGATCCAGGGCGCGAGGTACTGTTGGGCGGCGATCAGAAGGCCAAGGATCAAGGTCAGGATGATGCTGTGAACGAAGGTGCGGGCGAAGACCTGGCCCTCCTGTCCGGCCAGTTCGGTGACGGCGACGCCGGTGGCGATGTTCTGCGGCGAGATCATCTTGCCCATGACTCCGCCCGACGAATTGGCGGCCGCGAACAGCAGCGGATTCAGGTGCAGCTGGCGCGCCGCCACCACTTGAAGGTTGCCGAACAGGGCATTGCCCGAAGTGTCGCTGCCGGAGAGCATGACGGCGAACCACCCAAGGAACGGCGACAGCAGCACGAACAGCGCGCCGGTGGAGGCCACGCCCTTGCCCAGGGTGTAGGCCATGCCCGAATAATTCATCAGATAGGCCAGCCCGATGATCAGCATCACCGTGACGATGGCCTGCCAGACCTGTCCTAAGGTCCGGCCGACGCACGCCATCAGCTCGCGGGGCGACAGGCCGACCACCGCGCCGGTGATCAGGGCGGCCAGCAGGATCGCGGTGCCCGTAGCCAGGGGCTGGAAGGCCCAGACCGCGGCGTAGGGCTTGTCGTTGTAGAGGGTGATGGAGATCGCGTTGTCCAGGCTTGGCCAATGGATGCTCTGCTCGCCGATCCTGGCGACCTTGAAGGTCGTCCAGACGATCACGGTCGCCGAGACGATCACCCAGGGGAGCCAGCCCTGCCAAGCTGGAACCTTGGTCTCGGCCTCGCGCGGCGCCCCGGCCAGGGCGTAGGCTTCGTCGCGGGCAGGGCGCCAGATTCTGAGGAAGGCAAGCGTGGCGGCCAGGGACAGCAGCGAGGCGATGACGTCTGTCAGCGTGTAGTCGAGGCGGTTCGATGTCAGGAACTGGCCGGTCGCAAAGGCGCCGCCGGCGACGATCAGCACGGGCCACAGCGCCCGGATCGAGCGCCAGCCCCCATAGAGGCCTACGACATAGAACGGCAGGATGAGCGCCATCACCGGCAGCTGGCGGCCGATCATGGCGGCTAGGCTCGCTGCAGGCAGGCCCGTCACCGCCCCCAGCACCGTCACCGGCACGCCGAGCGCGCCGAACGCGACCGGCGCGGTGTTGAAGATCAGCACGAAGACCAGCGCCTCCAGCGCCGGGAACCCGACTAGAATCAGCAGTGAGCTGGTGATGGCGACCGGCGCGCCAAAGCCTGCCACCCCTTCGAGCAGGGCGCCGAAGCAAAAGCCGACCACCACCAGGACCACCCGCCGGTCATTGGGCAGGTGGGCGATGATCCAGTCGCGGAAGGCGTCGAACCGCCCCGATCTGACGGCGATATTGTAAAGTAGGAGGGCGTTGACCACGATCCACATCACCGGCCACAGGGCGAACATCGCCCCGTCGGCCACCGACGCCGCCGCCAGGCCGACTGGCATTCGCCAGACGCCGACGGCGAGGGCGAGCGCCGCCACGAGCCCGGCCAGCGCCGCCTGCCAAGCCGGTCGCCGTAGCGCGCCCAGCAACAGCAGCACCGCCAGGATCGGCGCGGCGGCGGCCAGGAAGGACAACGCCAGGTTTCCGGCCACCGGAGTCAACAGCTGTCTGAACACGCCGCTCAGCCCTTCCTAACGCCTTTGCCGGAACCATACGTGGAAACCGGAAGGTCGTCAGTCGGGGCGGCGAGCATCTTGAAGGCGGCTGACTTACGATTTCTGCCAAAGCCTCATATTCCCGGCTGGCAGAGGATGCTCCGCCTATGTGGAATTTCCAGGTTGGCTTCAGGCCTTGAGCAGCGCGGCGGCGATGCGCTCGCGGGTCAAGGGCAGGTCCCGCAGGCGCGCCCCCAGCGCGTGGGCGACCGCGTTGCCGATCGACGCCATGGTCGGTCCCTGGCTCACCTCGCCGATGCCGAACGGGCGCGGCGCGGTGGTGTTGACGAGCTCTATCTCCACCGGCGGGACCTCGGAAAAGCGAAGGATCGGATAGTCGTCCCAGGTCAGCGACGAGATCCCGGCTCCCGACAGCCTCACCTGCTCCTTGAGCGCCCAACTCGCGGCCATGATCATGCCGCCCTCCAGCTGGTTGCGGGCCCCGTCCGGATTGATGATCAACCCGCCGTCACAGACGCACCAGAGCCTGGTCAGGCTGACCTCGACGTCGACGGTGATTTCCGCGGCGCAGGCCACATAGGCTCCCATGCCGCGATGGCGGTCGTAAGCCAGGCCGAGGCCCCGACCGCTCCCGGCTTCCCACCGCCTGGCCCAACCGCAGAGCTCTGCCAGCCGCGTCAAGACGGTGCGGCCGCGTTCGTCGCCGAGCATCGCCAGGCGATAGGCCAGCGGGTCCTGGCCGGCCGCCTCGGCCAGTTCGTCGATAAAGCTTTCGCCGGCGAAAGTGTTGGGCGCGCCCCCCAGGCTGCGCAGCGACGAGGTGCGGATTGGCGGCGGGTCGATAACATGCTCGATCGTCCGGGTCGCAGGGATGTCATAGGACGGGATTGCGTTGAGCAGGCCGCCTGAGAACCGGCGCCCGTCCGGCATCAGCCGCACGGGCGATTTGGGCGGCGCCTGGTAACCGGGAAGCGCGCTCTCGGCCACCGCGGTGCCCCTGGCGCCTGTGTGCGGCGTGTTCCAGATCTCGGCCGTGTAGTCGACGAGTCGCCCGGAGGCATCGAGCTCGGCCGAGAGTTCCATCAGCATGGCCGTGCCGACCGGCGCGGCGCCGAATTCGTCCTCGCGCCGCCACTGCACGCGCACCGGCGGGCCGGGCCGGCGGATCGCAATCAGCGCTGCGTCGATCGGCGGATCGTCGGCGCCGTTGTGACCATAGCAGCCGGGCCCTTGGGCATGGATGACTTCGATAGCCTCCACAGGCAGGCCGGTGATCCGCGCCGCCAGCGCCCGCATCGGATAGACGCCTTGGTTGTGGGTCCAGATCGTGAGCTTTCCACCGTCGAAGCGAGCGATCCCGGTCGAGGGGCCCAACGAGCCATGGCTGATATAGGGCTTTGAGTAGCGTGCAGAGATCCTGCGGCGGTTGGAGCCTTCCTCGGTCGGATCACCTGCCGTGAATACGTCGTTCGGTAGGGATTTGAGTGACGGCGCCTCGGCGAGCGCGGGGTCGATCTCGCCCACGTCCTCCCAGCGGGCGGCCCGCTCGGCCGCGGCATGGGCGCGCGCGGCCTCGGCTTCGGTCGCGCAGATCAGGGCGACGAAACGCCCATCGATGAGGATGTCGACCTCGGGCGCTGCTCTGCGGACCATCGCCTCGTCAAGGCCGCCCAGGCGCGCCTGGGGTGAAGGCTGGCGCAGAACGCGGGCGTGGCGAAGGCCAGGCAGGGCGAGATCGTGCAGGAAGGCTTGGCCGAACACCTTCGCCGGCAGGTCCAGGCGCGGCTGACTGACGCCGATGACGTTGAAATGGTCCGGCCTCTTCAGCGACGCTTCACCCGTTGCGGCGCGATCCAGGTCCACCTTGTCCGCGAGCGTCCAATAGTCGAGGCCGGTGGGTTCGCCGTCCCTAATGATTGCGCCGTCGCGTACGGACAGGGCGCACGCTTCACAGCCCAGCCGCTCGGCCGCCGCGGCCAGAAATAGAGCGCGCGCCTCCGCGCAGGCGCTGCGGATCGCCCATCCGGACATCTCGGTGGACATCGAGCCCACTGTCAGCCCTTCGTCGGGGATATCTCCGGTTGCGGCCGGGACGATGCGGAGACGCCCCAGCGGCAGGTCCAACTCCTCGGCGGCCATCTGGGCGAGCGAGGTGCCGATCCCCTGGCCATACTCCATGCGCCCGAACGCGATCCGGGCCAGTCCGTCCGGCTCGAAGCTCACCCAGCGGCTGAGCTGCGGATTGGCGGCCAGCATCGGCGCGATCATGAGCGGTCCCCTTCACGCATCCGGCGCGCAGCCAGGGCGACCGCCTCCATCACCCGGTTGTGCACGCCGCAGCGGCAAAGGTGCCAGTCCAGCGCTTCGGCGATCTCGGCGCGACTTGGATCTGGGTTGTGGTCCAGCAGGGCCTGGGCGCTGACCAATATTCCCGAAAGGCAGTAGCCGCATTGGCCGGCCTGCAGTTCCAGGAACGCCGCCTGCAGCGGGTGTGGCCGCTCGGGGCCGCCCAGGCCTTCGAGCGTCGTGACCGACTTGCCGGCCAGCGTTGCCATCTCGATCTGGCAGGCGGCCACCGATCGCCCGTCGACCAGAACAGCGCAGGCGCCGCACTGGCCCGCGCCGCAACCGAACCGCGCGCCAAAGAGGCCAAGCCGCCCACGCAGCACGTCCAGCAGGACCTCGGACTCGTCCGCGTCGATGCGGGCCGGCTCGCCGTTGAGCGTGAATTCGATCATCGCCATGGGTGGGTTCTACAGGGTCTTCGCAGGCTCCACAAAGCAGCCGGCTCCGAGAATCTCGAGCTCGCGGATGAGGCCCAGCTTGCGTTACAGGGCGAGCCCCTGGCCTGATCAGCCCTGCTCGCGCAACACGTGACGGCGGACCTTCCCCGTCGCAGTCTTGGGCAGTTCCGGCACGAATTCGATCTGGCGGGGGTACTTGTAGGGCGCCAGTCGCGCCTTGGCGAAGGCCTTCAGCTTTTCGGCCAGGAGCACGTCGCCCTCGACGCCGGCCCTCGGCACGACATAGGCTTTGACGCGCGTAAGATTGTTCTGGTCGGTCACCCCCACCACGGCGGCCTCCAGCACGGCCTCATGCTCGACCAGCGCCGCCTCGACCTCTGTCGGCGAGACCCAGATGCCGCTGACCTTCAGCATATCGTCGGCGCGGCCGCAGTAGACGAAATGGCCGGCCTCGTCGCGGCGGAACCGGTCGCCCGTCCTGACCCAGCCGTCCTGAAATGTGGCCGCGCTCTTCTCCGGCTGATTCCAGTAACCGGCCGCGGCCGAAGGGCCCCGCACGTGAAGTTCGCCAAGTTCGCCCTCGGCGGCCTCTCTGTCATCCTCGGTGACGAGGCGCAATTCGTAGCCCGGCGTGGCGATTCCGGAAGCGCCATGGCGCACGGCGCCGGGCCGGTTGCTGACGAAGATGTGCAGCATTTCGGTGGAGCCGACCCCGTCGATGATTTCGGTCGCGTAATGCTCTCGCCAGCGTCGCCCGATCTCCGCCGGCAACGGCTCACCCGCCGAAACACACAGCCGAAGCGCCGGGGCCCCGGACGCGGCCTCGGGATGGGCCAGCATGGAGGCGTATAGGGTCGGAACGCCGAAGAACATCGTGACGTCATGGCTGCGAAGCAACGGCCAGACTACCTCTGGCGTCGGCCGATCCGGCAGCAGCACCACGGTCGCTCCCACGCTCAAGGGGAAGGTCAGGGCGTTGCCAAGGCCATAGGCGAAAAACAGCTTGGCGGCGGAATAGATCACATCGTCCTCGCGCAGGCCGAGGACTTGGCGCGCGAACAGGTCGGCGGTGTGGCCAAGACTGGCGTGGCGATGGATCACGCCCTTGGGGCGGCCGGTCGAGCCTGAGGAATAGAGCCAGAAGGCGGGCGCGGCAGAATCCGCCGGCGCGGCTGCTAGCGGCCCGGTGGAGCGGGCGAGATCGCTCAGCTGGCAATGGGCCGGGTCGCTCGGGTCGGAGGCGATGATGCGGCCGGCCCAGCCCGCACTGGCCGCGCCCGCGCCGACCCGATCGAGGATATGTGACGAAACCACAGCGAGGCGGGCGCCGCTGTCGGCGAGGATGTGGGCGTAGTCGCCGGCCTGCAGCAGCGTGTTCAGCGGGGCCGGGATCAGGCCGGCCTTGATGGAGCCCAGAAAGCACGCAACCATATCCAAGCTGTCGAGCATGCAGAGGGCTACGCGGTCGCCTGGGCGCGCCCCTTCCGCCAGGAGCGCCGCGCCGCAGGCGTCGATGCGAGCGGCCAGCTCTCCATAGGTGTGGGCGCCGGCGCCGTCGATGATGGCGATCTTGTTGGCCCGCCTTGGCAGGTTGGCTTCGATCAGGGCCTGGGCCGCGTTGAAGTCGCCCTTCGATACCTGCAACCCGTCGTTCACGATCACCCCTACGGTTCGATGGACCGTCCGGGCGCCTTCATGCGCTCTTGCCGCGGCGGACGGCAGGTGGGATCGATCCTGATCGGAACTTTAGCGCATTCCAGCGAAGCAACAAGCATGATAATGCATGTCAGGCGCGGAGGCATGGCTTGAGCGAAGCCCTTACGACGACCGTGGACGGGCGCGTCGATGACGCCGATCAGCTCTACCTGCTCAGGCTGGGCGAGCAGGTCCGGCGCCTGCGCGCCCGCCATGGGGTGACCCGCAAGATCCTCGCTCGCGAGTCCGGCGTTTCGGAGCGATACTTGGCTCAGTTGGAGGCCGGTCGAGGGAACGTCTCCATCCTCCTGCTGCGCCAGATCGCCCAGGCCCTCAACGCCTCGCTGCAGGACCTGGTGGCGGTTGAGGCCGAACCACCGACCGAATTGGCGCACGCCATCGAACTGCTGCGCCGCCTTCCGCCCGACGCCCTGGCCGAGGCCTGCCGGGGGCTTGCCCGAACCTATGGCGGCGATGAGGCCGAGCGCCGCCGCCGCATCGCCCTGATCGGCTTGAAAGGCGCAGGAAAATCGACGCTTGGTCGGCTTCTCGCCCAACGGCTCAATGTTCCCTTCATCGAGCTGGACGAAGCGGTCGAAGCCGCCGCCGGCATGCCGCTCGCCGCCCTGTTCGACCTCTACGGCCAGGCCGGCTTTCGCCGCCTGGAACGTCAGGCGCTGGAACGGGCGATCGCAGCCCATCCAGCCGCTGTGATCGCGGTGGGTGGCGGCCTGGTCTCCGACCCCGCCACCTTCGAGCTGCTCCTGGCGCGCTGCCGGACAGTCTGGCTCAAGGCAAGTCCGGCCGAGCATATGCAGCGCGTGATCGCCCAGGGCGACATGCGTCCCATGGCCGACAACGACGAGTCCATGGCCGACCTGAAGCGGATTCTGGAGGCCCGCGGCCCCCTTTATGCCCGCGCGGATCTTGAAGTCTCGACCAGCGGCCGATCGGCGGAAGAGGCTCTGGATGACATGGTCAATGCGCTCGGGTGACAGAAATATGCAATATAATGCTTGCTTGGCTGAATTTGAGATGCATTATAACTCCTGAATAGGGAGTCGTTCATGATCACCTTCGATCGCACGCCAACGGCTTATCGCCACTGGCGCCTGGCGGTGGACGGCCGCATCGCCACCCTGACGCTGGATGTCGACGAGGAAGGCGGACTGGTCCCGGGCTACCGGCTCAAGCTCAATTCCTATGACCTGGGCGTCGACATCGAGCTCTACGACGCCCTGCAGCGGATTCGCTTCGAGCACCCCCAGGTCGGCTGCGTGGTGATCACCAGCGGCAAGGACCGCATGTTCTGCGCCGGCGCCAACATCTACATGCTGGGCCACTCCAGCCACGGCTGGAAGGTGAATTTCTGCAAGTTCACCAACGAGACCCGCAACGGCCTGGAAGACTCTTCGCGACACGACGGCCTGAAGTTCGTCGCCGCGCTGAACGGGACCACCGCCGGCGGCGGCTATGAAGTCGCCTTGGCCTGCGACGAAATCGTGCTGATCGATGACCGCTCCAGCGTGGTCAGCCTGCCGGAAGTGCCGCTTTTGGGCGTCCTGCCCGGCACCGGCGGCCTGACGCGCGTGGTCGACAAGCGCAAGGTGCGGCGCGACCTGGCCGACCTGTTCTGCACCAGCGCCGATGGGGTCAAGGGCGCCAAGGCCCTGGCCTGGGGTCTGGTCGACCATATCGCCGCCCCGAACGCGTTCCCGGCCAAGGTGCGCGAGCGGGCCGAAGCGCTGGTCGCGAAGTCTTCGCGGCCTGAAAGCGCTGACGGGATCGCCCTTACGCCGCTCGAACGCTGCATTGACGAGACCGGCTACCACTATCGGCACGTCGACGCCCGCTTCGACAGGGCAGGCCGCACGGTTCATCTGACCCTGAAGGCGCCTGAAACGGTCGAAAGCCTGTCTCTCGACCAGATCACCGCTCGCGGCGCCGACTGGTGGCCGCTGGCCCTGGCGCGGGAGTTGGACGACGCCATCCTGATGCTGCGCGCCAACGAGCCGGAACTCGGCCTTTGGGTGATCCGCAGCGAGGGCGATCCGGCCGCCGTGCTGGCCGCCGACCGTGGCTTGATCGAGCACCAGGACCATTGGCTGGCGCGCGAGACGGTGGGCCTATTGCGCCGGACCCTGCATCGTCTGGACGCCACTTCGCGCAGTCTCTACGCGGTGATCGACCGCGCCTCATGCTTTGCGGGCCTGCTGTTCGAAGTCGCCCTGGCGGCCGACCGCAGCTACATGCTGACCCTGCCGGAGGATGACCCGGAAGCCGTCTCGATCGCCCTGGACGGGCTCAACTTCGGCCTGTTGCCGGATCTGACGGGCCAGTCCCGGCTGGCGGCGCGCTTTTCGGGCGACGAGGTCCGCCTGGGGGAATTGCGCCAGCTCTCCGGGCGGTCCCTCGGGGCCGACCAGGCCTTCGAGCACGGCCTCGTCACGGTCGCGCCCGACGATCTCGATTGGGACGAGGAGATTCGCATCGCCATCGAGGAGCGGGCCGCCCTGTCGCCGGACGCCCTGACCGGCCTGGAGGCGTCCCTGCGCTTCGCCGGCCGCGAAAGCCTCGCCACCAAGATCTTCGGCCGGCTGTCAGCCTGGCAGAACTGGGTGTTCAACCGCCCGAACGCCACCGGCGAGGCCGGGGCCCTGAAGCTGTTCGGCTCGGGATCCAAGCCGCAATTCAATTGGGAGCGAGTCTGATGGCCATCGACTACCAGGAGCGCATCCCCAACAATGTGGACCTCGCGTCCAACCGCACGCTGCAACGCGCGCTGGAGCACTGGCAGCCCCGCTTCCTCGACTGGTGGCGCGACCTGGGGCCCAGCGACTTCCAGTCCGCCGACGTCTATCTGCGCACGGCGGTTTCGGTCGACCGCAAGGGCTGGGCCTCGTTCGGGCACGTGAAGATGCCCGACTACCGCTGGGGTATCTTTCTGGCCGATCCCACCCCGGACCGGACCATCGGCTTCGGCGACGAATACGGCAAGCCGGCCTGGCAGCAGGTGCCCGGCGAGCACCGCTCGACCCTTCGCCGCCTGATCGTGACACAGGGCGACACCGAGCCGGCCTCGGTGGAGCAGCAGCGCCTCCTGGGCCTGACCGCGCCCTCGCTCTACGACCTCCGCGGCCTTTTCCAGGTCAATGTCGAGGAAGGCCGCCACCTCTGGGCCATGGTCTATCTGCTGCACGCCCATTTCGGCCGCGACGGGCGCGAAGAGGCCGAGGAACTGCTGATCCGTCATTCGGGCGACGCCGACAAGCCACGCATCCTCGGCACCTTCAACGAGCCGATCAGCGACTGGCTGAGCTTCTTCATGTTCACCTTCTTCACCGACCGCGACGGCAAGTACCAGCTGATGTCCCTGGCGGAATCCGCCTTCGATCCCCTGGCGCGCACCTGCCAGTTCATGCTGACCGAGGAAGCCCACCACATGTTCATCGGTCACACGGGCCTGGCCCGGGTGACCAAGCGGACCATCGAGGTGATGAATGAGCTCAGGACCGACGATCCCGCAGCGATCCGCGCGGCCGGCGCGATCGACCTGCCGACCATCCAGCGGTACATCAATTTCTGGTTCTCGTCGGCGGTCGACCTGTTCGGCTCGGAGGCTTCCTCCAACGCCGCCGCCTATTTCGCCGGCGGCCTGAAAGGGCGCCCCGACGAGGCGCGCTATGACGACCACTTGGCCCAGGGCCAGACCTTCACCCTGGAAAGCCCCGACGGGCGCGGCGGCGTCGCCAGCGAGGAGATCCCCCTGCGCAACGCGCTGAACGAGACCATCCGCTCGTCCTATGTCGAGGAGTGCGAGATATTCATGGAGCGGTGGAACCGGATCATCGCTGCAGCCGGGTTCGACTTCCGCTACCGCCTGCCCAACCGGCGCTTCAACCGCCAGATCGGGGCCTGGGCGGGGGCGAGCGTGGACCTCGACGGCCGGCCGATCAGCGCCGAAGCTTTCGCCGTCCAAAAGGACGCTTGGCTGCCGACCGAGGCCGACCGCGCCTTCGTTCACAGCCTGATGCGGCCGGTGACCGAGCCGGGCAAGATGGCGTCCTGGATCGCGCCGCCGGACCAGGGGATCAACGATCGGCCGACCGACTACGTATATGTACGGTTGTGAGTGGGGCCTCGCACCCAATTTCCATTTGAAGCGCCTCAGCCACCCAACCGAACAAAAAGGGCGCGCCGAGGCGCGCCCTTCGCAGACTTTCGAAAAGTCCTGACTTTTAGAACGGATAGTAGCGGAAGCTGGTGAAGATCATGTTCTCCGTGGCCTTCGGTGACAGGCCCAGGGCGCCTGCGATCGCCGCCGGGAGCATGTGGCTGGCGCTCGGATGGAAGCGAGCGTGGTTCGTGCGGTAGGTCAAGGTCGGAGAATTCATCTTGCGCTTCTCGGAATGCAAAAATCCGTCTGAGGTCGGGCTGCCGAAGTCCACCAGGCGTCGTCAAAGAAGTAACATCCTGACAGATGGCGCAGAGCGTGCGTAAGCTTCCCCTATGACTTCGTTTTATGATCGCCACATCATGCCGCGGCTGATCGGCTGCGCCTGCTCGGCGCGCCCGATCATGAAGCAGCGCGCCAAGGTCGTGCCCCTGGCCGAGGGGCGGGTATTGGAGCTGGGCATAGGCGGCGGGCTGAACCTTCCCTTCTACGATCCGGCCAAAGTCTCGGGCGTGTTCGGCGTCGATCCTTCCGAGGCCCTGCGCGCGCGGGCTCTGGCGGCGCCGCGGCCGGAGGGGCTGTCCGTGAGCGTCTTGGATGGCGTGGGCGAGGCCCTGCCGTTCGAGGACGCCGGCTTCGACAGCGTGGTCTGCACCTTCACCCTGTGCTCGGTCTGCACGCCGGCCACGGTGCTGGCCGAGGCGCGGCGGGTGCTGAAACCTGGCGGGCGGATGTTGTTCTGCGAGCACGGCGGGGCGCCCGACGAGGGCGTGGCGTGCTGGCAGAGACGGTTGGAGCCGGTCTGGAAGCGGCTCGCCGGCGGCTGCCACCTGACCCGCCCCATAGCCTCCGCGATCGCGGAGGCCGGCTTTTCGCTGGAGCGGGTCGAGCACATGTACCTGCCCAAGACCCCGCGGCCGGTGGGCTGGAACGAGTGGGGCGTGGCCGGACGGGTCTAGCCCTCCGCCGCCGGCGCCAGCTTGTCCTGGGTGCGGGTCTCGAAGTCCGAGGCGTCGTGGCGTTCGATCAGCTGGCTGGCGGGATCGCCCCAGCCGCGGTTGACCATCCGTCCGCGCTTGACCGCGGGCCTCTCGGCGATGTGGTCGGTCCAGCGCTGCACGTTCTTGTAGTCCTGCACGCTGAGGAATTCGCCACCCTCATACAGCAGGCCCTTGGCCAGGGCGCCATACCAGGGCCAGACCGCCATGTCGGCGATGGTGTACTGGTCTCCGGCTAGGAACTCGGCCTCGGCCAGCCGCCGGTCCAGCACGTCCAGTTGGCGCTTCACCTCCATGGCGAAGCGGTCGATGGCGTATTCGATCTTGGTCGGGGCGTAGGCGTAGAAGTGGCCGAAGCCGCCGCCCAGATAGGGGGCGCTGCCCATCTGCCAGAACAACCATGACAGGCACTCGGCCCGCGCCTTGGGCTCGGTGGGCAGATAGGCGCCGAACTTCTCGGCCAAGTGCAAGAGGATGGCGCCCGACTCGAACACACGGATCGGCTCGGGGCCGCTGCGGTCCAGAAGGGCGGGGATCTTGGAGTTGGGATTGACGGCCACGAAGCCGCTGCCGAACTGGTCGCCCTCGTTGATGCGGATCAGCCAGGCGTCGTACTCGGCGCCTGCGTGGCCCAGGGCCAGGAGCTCTTCCAGCATCACCGTGACCTTGACCCCGTTGGGCGTGGCCAGGGAGTAGAGCTGCATCGGGTGGCGCCCGACCGGCAGCACCTTGTCGTGCGTCGGCCCGGCGATCGGCCGGTTGATATTGGCGAAGCGTCCGCCGCTTTCCTTGTTCCAGACCCAGACCTTGGGCGGGATGTACTCGGTGGGTTCGGTCATGCGGCAGGCTCCGGGCGTCTGGCGGCGGATGTGGGTTGCGTTTGTGGATGTGGGTGAGGCGACCGGGTTTGACCAGGGGTCCCCCTAGCTGACCCGCACCATGCGCTTGCCGACGTTCTGGCCGGCAAGCAGGCCGATCAGGGCGGCGGGAGTGTTCTCCAGGCCCTGGATGATATCCTCGGGGACCTTCAGTTGGCCGGACTCGACCCAGCCCTTCAGGTCGCCCAGGGCCTTGGACTGCTGGTCGTAGAAGTCCGAGACGATGAAGCCACGCAGGGTCAAGCGACGCACCACGATCAAGCCCGGCACACCGCGCGGCCCATGCGGCGGCGGCGCGCCGTCATATTGCGAGACCGCCCCGCAGCAGGCGATGCGCCCGTGCAGCTTCATGTTGAACAGGCAGGCCTCGAAGATGTCGCCGCCGACATTGTCGAAATAGACGTCTATCCCGCCCGGGCAGGCCTCGCGCAGGGCCTTGCCGACCGGCGTCGCCTTGTAGTCGATGGCCGCGTCGAAGCCGAGTTCGCCGGTCAGATAGGCGCACTTGTCCGCGCCTCCGGCGATGCCGACCACGCGGCAGCCCTTGATCTTGGCGATCTGGCCCACCAGAGAACCGACCGAACCGGCTGCGGCCGAGACCACCACGGTCTCGCCGGCCTTGGGCTGGCCGCATTCCAGGAGGCCGAAATAGGCGGTCAGGCCGGCCACGCCATAGACGCTGAGCAGGTGGCTCATCGGCTCCATCGGCGCCAGCTTCTGCAGGCCCGTGGCCGGAAGGGCGGAGAAGTCCTGCCAGCCGGTGTCGGCGAAGACCAGGTCGCCGGGGGCGAAGCCGGCCGCGGTCGACTGAACGACCTCGGCCACCGCGCCGCCGGCCATCACCTGGCCCGCCTCCACCGCCGAGCGGTAGGTCGCGCCCTGCATCCAGGCCCGGTTGGCGGCGTCCAGCGAGAGCAGGCGGGTGCGCAACAGCACCTGGCCCTCGCCGATCGTCGGCATCGCGCCTTCGACCAGCTTGAAGTGCTCCAGGCCCAGCTTGCCCTGGGGCGAGGCCACCAGTTGGATCTGACGATTGATCTCGCCCATGCGCCGGCTCCCGTTATTGTTGGGGATGATCATGCACGCCGCGATAGCGCCTGACGATAGGCCTTGTTCCGGACAGAGGTGAGGGAAAGACCATGGATGCGGAGGCCCATATCGCTCAGGTCCAGGCGCGGGGCTACACGATCGTCGAGAACGCCATAAAGCCCGACCTGGTCGACGCCCTCAACGAGGCCCTGGCGCGGATCGAGCGGGAGCGGGACGTCCGCCCCGCCGGCAACGATTTCGAAGGCCGTCACACGGTGCGCATCTACAACCTCCTGGCCTTCGGCGCGCCCTTCGACCGCGTTCCGGTTCACCCCGCGGTGCTGCCAATCGTAGAGGGCGTGCTTGATGCCGGCTGCCTGATCTCGTCCCTGTCCTCGATCGCCATCGACCCCGGCGAGGTCGCCCAGCCGATCCACGCCGACGACCAGGTGATCCCGCTGGACAAGCCGCATCGTCCGCTAGTCTGCAATTCCATGTGGGCCCTGACCGACTTCACCGAGCCCAATGGCGCCACCCGCCTGGTCCCGGGCTCCCACCTGAAGGCCAATCCCGAGTACGGCGGCGCCTATGACACCATCCCGGCCGAGATGGCCAAGGGCTCGGTGCTGATCTGGGACGGCGCGCTCTGGCATGGCGGCGGCGCCAATCGCACGGACCGGCGGCGCATGGGGGTGGCGATGAACTATTGCGCCGGCTTCATCCGCCAGCAGGAGAACCAGCAGCTGGGCCTGGACCCGGCGCAGGTGAGGGGCTTTTCGCCCCGGCTGCAGGAGCTGATCGGCTATGGCGTCTATCGCGGCCTGATCGGCCACATCGACAAGCAGAGCCCCCAGCAGCGCCTGACGGGCCGTGGAAGCTTCCGCTCGATCTGGGATCGCTAAAGCATCGTGCGGAAAAGTGGATGCCGGTTTTCCGCAAAAACGATGCGACATCAAAAAACTAGAGCGCCGCGCGCGATTCCCGAATCGCGCGCGGCGCTCTTGGGCTTCAGCCCCTGTTCGGCTGGGTCACTTGGCCCGAGCCGGAGACGCTGAATTTCTGGGTCTTGGGCGCGTTCAGCAGCCGCACATTGCCGCTGCCGGAGATGTCGACCTGGGCCATCTGCTTGGGGCCGATCACCGCGTCGCCCGAGCCCGAGACCTCGACCTTGGCCTCGTCCAGCTTCAGGTTGGTGAAGTCGGCGTCGCCCGAGCCGCTGATGTGCAGCTCGGCCCGCTTGGCCTGGCCCTCGGCGGCGGCCTTGCCCGAGCCGGCGATCTCCACCGACAGCTGGTCGTGGTTGAAGCCGGTGATGGCCAGGTCGCCCGAGCCGTTGACCTCGAAGCTGTCCACGTCCGGCGCGGTCAGGCTGATCTTCAGCCGGCCGTCATCCCAGCCGAAGCCGTCGGTCGAGATCTCGCCGTTCTGGACGCGCAGCCGGTTCAGCACCGCCTGCGGCCCACTGATGGTCAGCTTGGTGGCCGCGCCTTGCTGATAGGTGACGTCGGCGGGGACGTCGATGATCAGCTTGTGGCCGCCGGTCCAGGTGAAGTCGCGCTGGGCGGCCGGCGAGCGGTCGCCGTCGTCGTCATGCGAGCGGTTCCAATGCTCATGGTCCTCATGGTCGTGGTCCCAGTGGCTCCAGGTTCCGCGGTGAACCTGGCCGCTATCGTCGATCCAGAAGGGGCCGCCGGCGCTGGCCATCACGCCGGCGAAGCAACCGATGGCCAGCACGAAGCTGACGGCGGCGATCAGGGCGAGGGTGCGGATCATGCGGCGCTCCCGGTGGGCTCCAGGGCCGGCTTCAGGACGCGCATGTGCAGGCGTCCGTACCAGACCAGGGCGTTGACGAAACCGATGGTGACGAGGGTGGTCAGCGAGCCGATGAAGGTGGCCAGGGCCATGATCCCCAGGCCCGCCATCATCACCGCCGCAATCGGCAGGCCGTGCACGAACACTGGCCCTGCGACGAACACCACCGCGCCGGCGGCGAAGCAGGCGAGGGCGGCGATCGCGAAGCCGAACAGGGTCCCGCCGATCGACATCAGGATCGGCAACAGCACCAGAAGGTCGATCGCGCCCAGGCCCAGTATGGCGAAGATCGCCCCGGCCGCTGCGGAAGGGTTGCGCTGGGCCTCCCAGTTCTTCAGCGAGGCCTCGGCGCGCAACTCGCGCGCCAGGCGGTCGGGGTCGCCCAGGGCGGCGGCGATCTCGGCCTCGCTGCGACCGGCGGCGGCGCCCTCGTCGAAGTGGGCCTCGTAGTCGGCGGCGATGTCGTTGATCACCTGCGGCGGCAGGCCGGAAAGGCCCAGGCGCAGGCGGGAGATGAAGGCCTGGCGGCTCATTGCGCGCCTCCGACGATCTCGTCGACCGCGGCCGAGAAGGCGGCCCATTCCGCCTTCTGCGCGGTCAGGCTGGCCTGGCCGGCGGCGGTCAGGCGATAGTATTTGCGCGGCGGCCCGGAGGAGCTCTCCACCAGATAGGTGTCGACCAGCCCGTCCACCTGCATCCGCCGCATCAACGGATAAATGGTGCCCTCTCCCATATCGATCCCCTTGGCGAGGCGGCTGGCGATCTCATAGGCATAGGCGTCGCCGCCGGAGAGCAAGGCGAGCACGCAGAGCTCGAGCACCCCCTTCTTCAGCTGAACCTGCACCGCTTCGACCACCAGAACACCTCCTTGCGATGGGCTAGTGGATATCAATAGGTATCTTGCGGCGCAAGGTAGCTTGTTATGAATAATAGTTCATGATCCGGGTGGCCGAGCACGAGCGTCATGGCTGTGCTATTCCAAGCGGATGAGCGATCACACGAAGAGCGAATCCGCCGAAACGCCGATGGAACGCGCCCTGCGCATGAAGCGGGCGGCGGACCAGGCCAAGCCGAAACCGCCGGGCCGCGGCAAGGTCCACCGCGAGCAGGTGGCGGGCGTCACGGCTGGGGCCTCGAAGCCCTGGATGAAGAAGTAGGCGGTCGGCTGAATTCAGAAAGCGTCGGCCTGGCTCGCCCTCAACCGGTCCTCGAACTCTGCGGGCAGCCTGAGGTTCCCGGCCTTCCAGTCCTTATCCACTGCGCGGCCGAGATCGAAGGCGAGCCACGCTTTGTCGGCGTCGAAGCCGTCCAGGTAGAGATCGCCCAAATCCTTGTAGGCGTTGCTAGCCCAGGGATAGGCGGCGATGTGTGTCCAGAACTCGTCCTCCGGCCTTGGCGGCATGGTGCTGAAGATGACCTTGTCCCAAGAGGACGCATCTTTCGACATCATGACCAGATTGGTGAAGGTCACGTACCGGAATGTCCCGAAGGGCAGCCGGTCGAGCGCCGAGGCGCCAGCGAGGTAGCGGGCTGCGGCCTGCCGGTCGCCTGTTTCGTCGCTGCTTCCAGCCAAGCGGTTCGCCTCGAGGAACTTGGAGACTTCGCCGTCCTGCCGGATCTTGGCCAAGACGGCGCGCACGCGTCCCAGGATTCGGGGGCCGTCCGGCCCCTTGATGAGGACACCGTACTGTTGGGTGTACTCAAAGAAGAGCATCAGCGCGGTGGTGTTCTGGCCCTGGTTCGCGGCGGTCTCCATCTGGTCCAGCAGGGCGTCCGGCGCCGGCTTGGGAATGGTCGAGGTTCCGTCGATCGCCATCAGGGCCTGGGCGACGCCCTTGGCCTCGAACGGGCTTTCGAAGCCGTCGCCCAGGCGCAGATCCGACTGCAGCCCGGACGGCAGCGGGTAGGGGCGCTGCTCGCGCCTGAGGCCGCCGAGGGACAGGATGATCCAGTGCTTGTCCTGCAGGGCCGTGGTTTCGACCTCCAGCCGGGCCGGCAGATCGGAATTCTGTTTCAGGTCGTGCCTGAGTTGGGGATGGATAGGCTGAGCGTCGGCCAGATAGCGGATGAACCGCCGACGCTCCTCGTCATTGATCGGGCCAAGCGATCCGCCGAAGCGGGCGACGACCTCGCCGCCCAGGCGGTACTCGGTCTTGTCTCCGGAGCGGCTGCTCGCGAGCCGATCGGCCGGCTTGTCCTGGTAGCCCAACTCGGCCTCGGCCCAGTATGGATCGTTGTCGAGCGGCGACGCCTTGCCGAGCGCGCTCGTGATCTTGGCCAGGTAGCGCCGGTTGGTGAGCTCAAAGGTCTTGAACGCCGGCGCAGCGTAGCAACTCATGCTGTGCAGCCCCGGCTTGCCTTCCGTCCAGATGAGTGTGCGGCAGAGCCGATGGTCATAGAGGACGTGCTGAGCGCCTGTGACCACCAGGGTAAAGCTCGGCTCCAAGGTCACCGCAGATGTGGTCGTCTTGGGCGTCTTGCCGCCGACCTCTTCAGTCTTCAGGTCGAAGACCAGGGCGCCCTCCGGTTCCACCGGCCGCGCCGCGCGGATCTGGTCGGAACTCCATTGCGGATAGGCCAATACGTCGGCCGCCTGGGCGGAGATCGGCGCAAAGATGGCCAAGGCCAATAACGCAAGGCCAAAGACTACACCGCGCCCAATCATCACGCCCCCACAAGAATCGACGCCGACCTAAGCTGCACACTAGGTTGTAGTCGCGAGGGCTACAATTCTCCGGGCCAAGCCAGGCCCGCCACCAGCCGCCCCAGGCGATCATCGGTTGAAACCCTTGACTCCTCCCGGCCAGGGTTCACGATCACGAAACCGTGATCAATCCTCCCCGGAGTGGACTCAGTTGAGCCATCGCCCGTTCACCGCCCTGGTCCTGGCGGGTCTCGCCCTGTCGGGCTGCAAGAAGTTGTCGGAACCTGCGGCGGAGGAACGGCAGGCCGCTCAGCATGGCCGTTACGCGGGGGTAGGCCTCTACGGCCCGAGCAAGCAGTGGACGAAGCTGATCTCGACGCAGCAGACTAAGGACGAGAGCACAGCCCAGCCAATCGACGACCAGATCATCATTGTCGTGCAGGACACCGTCACCGGCGAGGTGCGCGCCTGCGGCGACCTTACCGGCTACTGCATCGGCATGAATCCGTGGAAGAAGGCGCTGCTGGCCGAACAGATCGCGCCGCTGAAGCTGAACGAACACGTGAAGCCGGACCAAGCCGACGTCACTGTCGAACTCGGCGTCAAGCCGGACAAGCCCTACAAGAAGCACGACGGCAAAACAGAGCCGCCCACCCCACAGGATGAGGCGGGCGGCTGATCGGTCGCTTTCGGTCTAAGCCGGCGCCCTACTGCATCCGGTGCAGGGCGCAGAGCTTGTTGCCGTCGGGGTCGCGCAGATAGGCGAGGTACAGCTTGCCGGTGGCGCCTTCGCGCACGCCCGGCGGGTCTTCGCAGGTGGTCCCGCCAGCGGCGAGCCCTGCCGCGTGCCAGGCGTCGGCCTGGTCCGGCGATGAGCAGGCGAAGCCGACTGTGCCGCCGTTGGCGAAGGTGGCCGGCTCGCCGTTGATCGGCTTGGAGACCGAGAAGATGCCGGTGGGGGTGAAGTAGAAGATCCGGTGGCCGTCCACCCGGGCCGGCGGTACGCCCAGCGTCCCGAGCAGGGCGTCATAGAACGACTTGGCTTTGTCCAGGTCGTTGGTCCCGATCATGATGTGCGAAAACATGCAGTCTCCTCCCGTACTGGCTTGGCTGTGGTTCGATCCACGGCTCCGGAGATGGAGCGGGACCGTGACGATCGCAACCGCTGGCCGCGAATGGCCCGGCTGCGAAAGTTCAGAAGAAAAGGCGCGAGCCACGAAGCCCGCGCCTTTCCGAGGTCAGGCTGCGACCGACTTACAGCCGCTCGACGATGGTCACGTTGGCCAGGCCGCCGCCTTCGCACATGGTCTGCAGGCCATAGCGCTTGCCGCGGGCCTTGAGCGCGTTCAGCAGGGTGGTCATCAGCTTGGTGCCCGAGCCGCCCAGCGGGTGGCCGAGCGCGATGGCGCCGCCGTTGACGTTCAGCCGGTCGGGATCGGCGCCCAGCACCTGCAGCCAGGCCTTGGGCACCGAGGCGAAGGCCTCGTTGACTTCATAGAGGTCGATGTCGTCGATGCTCATGCCGGCCTTCTTAAGCGCCCGCTCGGTGGCGGGGATCGGGGCTTCCAGCATGATCACCGGGTCGCCACCGATGACGGTCATGTGGTGGATGCGGGCCAGGGGCTCGACGCCCAGGGTCTTCAGCCCGGCCGCGTTGACCACCATGACGCCCGAGGCGCCGTCGCAGATCTGGCTGGAGGTGGCCGCGGTCAGGGCGCCGCCCTCCTGCAGCAGCTTCACGCCGCGGATGGCGTCCAGGTTGGCGTCGAAGCGGATGCCCTCATCGACCGTGTGCAGTTCGGTCTTGCCGTCGGCGGTGGTGATCTCCAGCGCGACGATCTCGTCCTTGAAGGCGCCGCTCTGGGTGGCGGCGATGGCGCGCGACTGGCTGGAGAAGCCGAACTCGTCCAGTTCGTCTTTTGACAGGCCATACTTCTTGGCGATCATCTCAGCGCCCACGAACTGGCTGAACTGGATGTTCGGGTAGCGCTCTTCCATCTTCGGGCTCTTGGGCACGCCCATGCCGGCCTTGGCGTGCAGCACCACCGAAGAGCCCATCGGCACCCGGGTCATGCTTTCGACGCCCGAGGCGATGACGATGTCCATCGAGCCCGACATCACCGCCTGGGCGGCGAAGTGCAGGGCCTGCTGCGATGAGCCGCACTGACGGTCGACCGAGGTCGCGGGCACGCTTTCGGGCAGCTTGGAGGCCAGGACCGCGTTGCGGGCGATGTTGGTGGCCTGTTCGCCGACCTGGCTGACGCAGCCCATGATCACGTCCTCGACCAGGGCGGGATCGCAGCCGACGCGGTCGATCAGATTGTCCAGCACCTTGCCGGCCAGGTCCGCCGGGTGCCAGCCCGCCAGACGGCCGCCCTTGCGCCCGCCCGCGGTGCGCGCCGCAGCCACGATATAAGCTTCGCCCATGCAATCCTCCGAAAGTTATCGATGATGAGTTGAGCCGATCAAACCGACCTTACGTAGGGGATGGCAAGGGGCTTTCCGCGAACGTCAGTTTCCGTCGCCGTCAATCCCTTGCCGGCCGAGCTTTTGCGGATGATACCCCCGGGGTAGCCCAAGGAAAGCCAGAGTGAACTATCGCCACCATTTTCACGCCGGCAATTTCGCCGACCTGGTCAAGCACGCCGGCCTCTTGGCCCTGCTGACCGAGATGACCGGCAAGGGCGGGCCGCTGACCGTGATCGACACCCACGCCGGGGCGGGGCTCTACGACCTGGGTGGCGAGATGGCCAGGAAGTCGGGCGAGGCCGAGGCGGGGATCGGGCGGCTGATGGCGGCCGATGATGCGCCGGCGGCCCTGGCGCCCCTGGTCCGGGCCGTGCGGCGGGCCAATCCAGGCGGGGCCTTGCGGTTCTACCCCGGTTCGCCCTGGCTGACGGCGGCGGCGCTGCGCCAAGGCGACAAGCTGATCGCCTGCGAACTCAGGCCCGAGGACGCGCAGGGCTTGAAGCGCAGCCTGCCGCCTGCCCAAGGCTTGCTGGAGACTGTGGTTGGCGACGGCTTTGCGACCGCGCCGGCGCGGACCCCGGCCAAGGGCGCCTGCCTTGTCCTGATCGACCCGCCGTTCGAACGCGGTGACGATTACGCGCAGTCCCGCCGGGCCCTGGCCGGCGTCCTGGCCCGCAATCCGGCCGCGGTGGTGATGGTCTGGCTGCCGCTGAAGGACCTGGAGACGTTCGACGCCTTCCTGCGAGGGATCGAGGCGGGCGATCCGCCGCCAATCCTGGTGGCCGAGGCGCGGCTGCGGCCCCTGTCCGACCCGATGAAGATGAACGGCTGCGCCCTGGTGACGGCCAATCCTCCAGCATCGTTGCAGCCTGTGCTGGCTGAGGCGTGCCAATGGACCGTGAGCCATCTGGGGCAGCCTGGCGGAGAGGCGCGCGTCTGGCGCATATGACCGTCACACGTTTCCTTTAGGGAAATCGCCCAATCCAGCCATTTTGCAGATGCGAAGGCTCTGGGCTGTGTTATGCTGCGCTGCACAATGCGTCTGCGCCGGCAATAGGAGTGCGTGTGATGGCTGCCCCTCAATCCCCCACCTTCGGCTTTTTCGGCGAGACGCTCTCGCCTGACCGCGCCCTGCGAGCGCCCCTCGGCGCCGTCTCGCCGCTGTGGCTGGCCTTCGGCGCGGCCGCCAGCGCTGGCGTCGCCTACTGGTGGATGACCCGCTGGATGCGCCCCGCCAATCTTGAGGCCCTGCTGGCGCCGCCTGAACCGTCGGATGTGGCCGCGGTCGAGGCGATCGTCGAAACCGAGGCCGCTATGGTCGCCACGCTAGCCGAGACTGCGGTCGAGGTGGTGGAAGCCGTGGCCGAAGATATGCAGGCAGCCCAGGACGCGGTGGTAGAAGCGGTCGAAGAGGTTGCCGAAGCCGCTATCGCATCACCCGTCGAACCTGCGGCGGACGCCTTGGCTGAGCCGATCGTCGAAGCCGCCGCAGAGATCGTCGAAGCGACCCCGCTCGTGACCCCGAAAGTCGACGCCGCCCCGCCCGAGCCCGCGCCTAAGCCCAAGGCCGTCAAGCCCAAGGCGCCGGCCGCCAAGCCCGCCGTCGTCGCCGCCCCGACCGTCCGCGCCCCGCGCCGCCCGCCGGCCAAGAAGTAGGTCGCATCGACCGCGCCGGGATTTGCTGACCCGGCCAATCCCGGTCATGGTCCTGGGATGGACCTGGCTTTCAAGCGCGCCGAGACCCTTGACGATGTCGCCCGCATCCGGGCTTCGCTGGAAAACGTCGGCCGGCTGTCGGACAACATCCTGCAGTTGGGCCGCTTCGGCATCGGCCTCGATGGCCTTCTGGCCTGGGTCCCGGCGGTGGGCACGCTCTATAGCCTCGGCGCCGGCGGCTATCTCCTGCTGCAGGGCTGGCGCGCCAGGCTGCCCGTCGCCACCCTCGTCACGGGCCTTGTCCTGCTGAGCGCGCGCTCGCTGGTCACGGCCCTGGGCGAGAGTTTCCTGCCCTTCCTGCCGGTCGAACTGGTGGTCGACGTGTTCCGCGCCCACAAATGGACCGCGGACCTGATGCTGCGGGCTATCGACGCAACCCGCTATGTCGAAGGCGGCGTCAGTCTGGGGGCCAAACCCAACGACCGGCGACGGGCTGTCAGCCTGGGCTGAAACTTTTTTGCTCCAGCCGGGATGAAAGCCGGCGGACGCGTCGTTCCTCCAACAAGCGCGGCCATTGCGCCCGCGGAACTGGAGGATTTTCAAGATGCAGACGATCAAGCACGCGCTTCTGGCGATGGCGGCCCTGGCCCTGGTCGCGCCGGGCGCCGCCCGCGCCGCCGACAGCAGCTGCGAACAGGTCAAGCACGACAACAAGGTGATCGGCACGCTGTTCGGCGCCGCAGCCGGCGCGTTTCTGGGCGGCGCGGTGGCGGGCCACGGCCACAAGGGCGACGGCGCCCTGGTCGGCGCGGCCGGCGGGGCGGTGGTCGGCAACCAGATGAGCCGCTCCAAGCAGCCGTGCGGCCAACCGGCGCCCCAGCCCGTCGCCTATGTGCAGCCCGCGCCGCCGCCGCCGACCTACGCACCGACCACCATCACCATGTGGCACGACCACTATGGCCGCACCTGTACCCGGCGCGAGGAGACCTACTATGCCGCGGACGGTTCGCCGGTGACCCGCACGACCGAGCGGTGCGAGCCCTGATCGGCCTCAGCTTCGCGCCGGCGCCGCGTTCAGGCCGATGAACAGGGTGCGCATCATCTCGCGCCTCAGGGCGTCGGCGCCGTCGCGTAGCAGGCCGGTCATGTCCAGCATCACCACCCCGTGGATGGCGGCCCAGAACATCTGGCCTATGGCGCCGGCGTCGCCCTTCAGCGCGCCCTCATCGATCATCGCCTGGACGTAGGCTGTCATGTTGCCGTTCGAGCGCGCCCGGGCGCGGGCGAGGTCGGGGAAACGCTCGTCGCCGCTTACGCTCATAGCGAACATCAACCGGTAGGCCTCGCGGTTCTCCAGGGCGAAGCGGACATAGGCCTCGCCGACCGCGGTGGAGCGGGCCCGAGAATCGCCCGACCCGTTCGCCGCGGCCTCCAGGGCGTCCGAGAAGCGGTCGAAGGCCAGGGCCCTCACGGCGGCCAGGATCTCGTCCTTGTCCTTGAAATAGCGGTAGGGGGTCATGGGGCTGCAGCCTGCCTCGGCGGCCAGGGTGCGCATGGTGAAGCCCTCGGCCCCGTGCGCCGAGAACAGGCGCGTGGCCGCTTCCAGAAGCCGGTCGCGGAATTCGGCGACCTCGTGGTCGGTCAGGGGGCGGGGCAGGGCGGGCCTCGTTTCCGGCTTGCAAAGCGTCGCGTACTTTGTAAATATACTTAGTACATTACCTAGCGATCATCGACAACCCGCCGCATTTCAAGCCCCCAAGGAAACGCTTTCATGGCCCTGCCTCCCGTCCTGCGCGACCGCCTCCGCCTGCCGGTCATCGCCTCGCCCCTGTTCATCATCTCGGGGCCGGACTTGGTCATCGCCCAGTGCAAGGCGGGCATCGTCGGCTCGTTCCCGTCGCTGAACGCCCGGCCGGTCTCGCTGTTGGACGAGTGGCTGCACCGCATCACCGAGGAGCTGGCCGCCTGGGATCGCGACCACCCGGAGGCGCCCTCTGCGCCCTTCGCCGTGAACCAGATCGTGCACAAGACCAATAACCGGCTCGAGGAAGATCTCGAGCTGTGCGTGAAGTGGAAGGCGCCGGTGGTGATCACATCGCTGGGCGCGCGCGAGGACGTCAATGCGGCCATCCATTCCTATGGCGGGATCACCTTGCATGACGTGATCACCGACCGCTTCGCCCGCAAGGCGGTCGAAAAGGGCGCCGATGGCCTGATCCCGGTGGCGGTCGGCGCCGGAGGCCATGCCGGCACCCTCTCGCCCTTCGCCTTGATCCAGGAGATCCGCGCCTGGTTCGACGGGCCGGTGGCCCTGTCGGGCTCGATCGCCAATGGCGCCGCGGTTCTGGCCGCCCAGGCCATGGGCGCGGACCTGGCCTATATCGGCTCGGCCTTCATCGCCACCCAGGAAGCCAACGCCGCCCAGGGCTACAAGGACATGATCGTCGAGAGCTCGGCCGACGACATCCTCTATTCCAACCTGTTCACCGGCGTGCACGGCAACTATCTGCGGCCCTCGGTGATCAAGGCGGGGCTGGATCCGGAAAACCTGCCGCAGAGCGATCCCTCGAAGATGAACTTCGGCTCCGGCGGCAACCAGGAAGCCAAGGCCTGGCGGGACATCTGGGGCTGCGGCCAGGGCATCGGCGCGGTGAAGCACGTGCCGACCGCGGCCGAGTTGGTGGCGCGCCTGGCCGGCGAATACGAGGCGGCCAAGGCGGACCTGGCGTCCAAGACCACCCTGACCCGCGGCGCGCCCCTGGCCATGGCGGCGGAGTAGGCCTGGCCACCCGCGAAAAAAGGGTGATGTTCGCCCCGCCCGGGGCCATGCTCTGCCTCAAAAGGCATCGGGGGAGACGGGCGTGCGCATTTCCAGGCGCGGGGCGATCGTGGCCGGCGCGGTTGCGGCCGTGGCCGGCGGGGCCGCGGTGCTGCTGCCCCGCGACCAGGGGCAGGGCGGCCATCCGCCCTATTTCGCCAGGCTGCAAGCGGCGCTGAAGCGGGCCGGGATCGCCGAGCCGACCCTGGTGATCGACCGCCAGCGGCTGGAGGCCAATATCGCCGTGGTGCGCCAGGCTCTGGCCGGAACGCCCCTGGCCCTTCGGGTGGTGACCAAGTCGCTGCAAGCGCCGAGGCTGCTCGAGTCGGTGATGATCGGCTGCCAGACCAAGCGGCTGATGGTGTTCAACAGCGTCATGCTGCAGGCGATCCTGGATCAAATCCCCGCCGCCGAGGTGCTGTTGGGCCGGCCGTTGCCGGGGGTGCTGGTCGATGATTTCGTGCGCCGGCATGGCGACGACGCCACGCCCGCCGCCCAGCCACAATGGCTGGTCGACAGCCCCTCGCGCCTGGCCGAATACCTGGCCATCGTGCGGGCGCGGCAAACCCCGGTCAATCTGAACCTGGAGATCGACGTCGGCCTGCATCGCGGCGGCTTGCCGGACGCGCGCGCCGTGGCGGAGATGATCGAGCTGGCCAAGGCCGAGCCGCTGGCCACGGTGACTGGCCTGATGGGCTATGACGCGCAAGTCGCGGGCGTGCCGTTCCCGAAGGCGGAGCTGGCGCGGGTGAAGCGGCAGTACGCGGCGGCGAACGACGTCCTCGTGGCCAAGCTGGGTCACGATCCGAGCCGCACGCTCAACACCGCTGGCAGCCCGACCTATCGCCTGCACCTGGACGACAAGGTCGCCAACGAACTCGCCATCGGCTCGGCCTTCGTCAAGCCACTGGACTTCGACCGGCCGACCCTGACGGCGCACCTTCCGGCCGCCTTCATCGCCGAGCCGGTGCTGAAGCGTATGGACCAGGCCCTGATCCCGACCCTGGAACCCCTGGCCGGTGCGCTGGACGTGCTGGATCCGAACAGCCGGCGGGGCTTCTTCGCCTATGGCTATGGCGACGCCGAGCCGGTCTCGCCGCCCGGGCTGAAGTTCAGTCCGCTCTATGGTGAGCGGGCCATGCTGACTGGCTCTGCCCGGGTGGCGCTGAACCAGGACGATTTCATCTTCTTCCGGCCCAAGGAAAGCGAGGGGACCTTCCTGCAGTATGGCGACCTGGCAGTCTATGACGGGGGCGAGATCGTCGGACGCTGGCCGACCTTCCCGGTCGCTGCCTGATCGGGCCGCTACATCGTCTCCGAGTCGATCAGCAGCCGGAGCTGGCGCAGGCCGTGCGCTGAGGGCGAGGCGAGTTGGCGCCAGGCCAGGAGGAAGGTGGCGCCCAGGCTGGTGATGATCAGGGGGATCGGCCCCAGCAGCCAGCCGGCGGCGGCCAAGGCGAAATAATAGCCGCGCACCCCGGCGCTGAACGAGCCCAGGGCCGGGTTCAGGATCGAGGCGGTAGCTGCGGCATAGGCGCGCAGGGTCTCCTCCGACGCCGCCAGCGGCAGGGCTCCGATCGCCGCCAGGCAGTAGTTGAGCTGGCGGATCGACCAGATGAAGTCGAGCAGGCTCCTGGCCATCGACACCACGATCAGGGCCAGCTTGGCCTCGAACAGCAGCGGCGCGGTGCGCTCGACAAGGGGCAGGTTGTGCACCGTGCTCCAGGTGCGTTCGCCGCCCACCAAGGCCCCGGTCAGCGCGGCGATCAGGATCAGGTTGGACGAGGCGAAGAACGAGGCCGAATTGATCGCGTGGCCCAGAAGCGCGCTGTCGATGAACCGGTCCTTGCGCAGGGCCATGCGCGTCATCCAGCCGGTGCGGACCACGTTCAGATTGGCGTTGATCACACCGCCTGCGTGCGGCAATCGCCGCAGCAGGGGCGCGTAGCCCAGCCAGCAGGCCAGGTAGACGGCCAGGCCTGCGAGTTCCAGCGGCGAGATCGGTGGCAGGTTCATGGAGCGAGTTTCGACCGATTCTGTCCCGAGCGGATCAGGCGCCCGGCGAAGGGGCGTCGAATGGTCAAAGCCGCGGCGCTTGCAACCGTAGCCATGCGGGGCGCAAATGAACGCGAACGACACGACGCGAATGTCGGGAGGGAGCATGGCCTTAAGTCGGAGACAGTTCATCGAGGAGTTGGCCGCCATCGGCGGAACCTCGCTGGCCATGGCGGGCATGGAGGCGCTGGGATTCGGCTTCACTTCGGCCCAGGCCGCGCCGCCAACCCTGGCCGGCAGGGGCAAGGGTGTGAAGGTGGTTATCCTGGGCGCGGGCCTGGCGGGCATGACCGCCGCCTATGAACTGGGCAAGGCCGGCTACGACTGCCAGGTGCTGGAGGCCCGCGACTTCGCCGGCGGCCGCTGTCAGACCGCCCGCCGCGGGTTCAAGCACACCGACCTTGTGGGCAACACCCAAGTCTGCGACTTCGACGAAGGGCTCTATATCAATCACGGCCCCTGGCGGGTGCCCTACCATCACCGCTCGACCCTGCACTACATCAAGCAGTTCGGCGTGCCGGTGGAGGTGTTCGTCAACGACAACGACGCGTCCTACGTCTATTTCGAGAAGGGCAATGGGCCCCTGGCCGGCAAGCCGGTGCGTAAGGGCATGATCGCCGCCGACGCCCGCGGCTACGCCGCCGAAATGCTGGCCAAATGCGCCGGCAAGGGCGATCTCGACGCCGGCCTGTCGCCGGAGGACAAGGAAAAGTTCATCGCCTATCTGGTGACGGACGGGCGGCTGTCGATGAAGGACCTCGGCTATCACGGCACGGACGGGCGCGGCTATGACGTGCACCCGGGCGCCGGTGTCGATCCCGGTCCGGGCAAGCCCTCGACCCCTTTCGCCTTCAAGGACGTGCTGGATTCGAACGCCTGGCAGGTCTTGAGTTCGGTCACCGAATACGACCAGCAGCGCACCATGTTCCAGCCGGTGGGCGGCATGGACCAGATCGCCAAGGGCTTCGTGCGCAACCTGGGCCCGGTGATCCGCTATTCCTGCGAGGTGCAGAAGATCGCCCAGGACGATCGCGGGGTGGAGGTGTTCTACAAGTCCGCCAACGGCCAGGGGGCGTCGATCAAGGCCGACTATTGCCTCTGCACCATCCCTCTGTCGGTGCTGAAGAGCATCGACCTGGCCGTTTCGGACCGGTTCAAGCAGGCCATGGCCGGCGTCTCCTATGCGATGGTCAACAAGATCGGCCTGCAGATGAAGCGGCGGTTCTGGGAGGAAGACCACTTCATCTATGGCGGCCACGTCTACAACGACATCCGCGGCATTGGTTCGATCACCTTCCCGTCGACTGGCTGGATGGGCCAGAAGGGTGTGATCCTCGGCTACTACGCGTTCGGGACCGACGCTGCGAGGGTCAGCGGCCTGAAGCCGGCGGAGCGCGCCAAGTTCGCGGTCCAGGCGGGCCAGAAGATATTTCCGGAGTACGCCGAGAATTTCGAGACCGCCTTCTCCTTCTCCTGGCACCTGGCCCAGTACAACAAGGGCGGCTGGGCCGACTGGAGCCAGGAGGGCCGCCAGACCGCCTATCCGATCCTGTGCGAGCCGGACGGGCGGCTCTATCTGGCGGGCGAGCATCTCAGCTACATGCCAGGCTGGCAGGCCGGGGCGATCGAGTCGGCCTGGCAGCAGATCGGCAAGATCCACGCGCGGGTGAACGCGGCCTGATAGGGCTGGCCATTCGAGTGCGGGATGCCAAAATGGGCGCCTGAACTCGGGTTCGGGAGCCGATCATGCTCGCCTATTCCACCCTCGGCGTGAACCACATGGCCCAGGCGGTGGTGTTCTACGACGCCGTCTTCGCCCCGCTGGGCGTCACCCGCGACACCACCAGCAAGACCTGGACCGGCTATTCTAGGGCCGGCGAGAAGGCCCGGTTCTTCCTCACCCGGCCCTTCGATGGCGGCGAGGCGACCACCGGTAACGGAGTCATGCTGGCCTTCCTGGCCCCCGATCGGGCTGCGGTCGACGCTTTCCACGCCGCCGCCCTGGAGCACGGCGGCCGAGACGAGGGGCCGCCCGGCGTGCGCGAGGGGATGGATCCGGTGTTTTATGCCGCCTATGTCCGCGATCTGGACGGTCACAAGCTCTGCGCCTTCGTGCGGAAGTGATCGCCTGCGGCCTGGCCGCCTCTTCCTGGCTGAACGGCGTTAAGATACAAATCTGACGCCGGGCTCACGTTCCGGCCAAGACAGGCCGCGCAAATGCGGCGAAGCGGAGGCGAGCCATGCCCGACGGCGCCATCGATCTGGCCCAGTCCCTGCGCGACGAGGCCGCTACGATCCCGCTCGACCGGATTAATCCGGCTCAGCCGCGCCTGTTCCAGGCCGACGCCATCCTGCCCTATTTCGAACGCCTGCGCCGCGAAGACCCGGTGCACTTCACGGCCGACAGCGATTACGACCCCTATTGGTCGATCACCCGCTACAACGACATCATGGCGGTCGACACCAACCACATCGCCTTCTCCTCCGAAGCCTTCCTCGGCGGCATCACCATCTTCGGCCAGGGCGGGCCGGAGGCCCTGCCGATGTTCATCGCCATGGACCCTCCGCGCCACGACGTGCAGCGCAAGACCGTCAGCCCGGTGGTCTCGCCGGCCAACCTGCAGGTCTTGGGGCCGATCATTCGCGAACGCGCGGGCCTGATCCTGGACAGCCTGCCGATCGGCGAGGAGTTCGACTGGGTCGACAAGGTCTCGGTCGAACTGACCACCATGACCCTGGCCACCCTGTTCGATTTTCCGTTCGAGGAGCGGCGCAAGCTGACCTGGTGGTCGGACGTGGTCACCGCCGTGCCGGGCCATGGGATCGTCGACACGCTCGAGCAGAAGATGGCCATCTTCCGCGAATGCTTCGCCGCCTTCACCGAGCTGTGGAACGAGCGGGTCAATGCGCCGCCGGCCGGCGACCTGATCTCGATGCTGGCGCACGGCGAAGCGACGCGGAACATGGATCCGCGCGAGTACCACGGCAACGTAATCCTCTTGATCGTCGGCGGCAACGACACCACCCGCAACACGATCACCGGCAGCGTCCTGGCCCTGAACCAGAACCCCGACCAGTACCAGAAGCTGCGAGAGCACCCTGAGCTGATCCCATCGATGGTCTCCGAGACCATTCGCTGGCAGACGCCTCTGGCCCACATGCGCCGCACCGCCGTCGCCGACACCGAGGTGGGCGGCAAGCTGATCCGCAAGGGCGACAAGGTCATCATGTGGTACCTCTCGGGCAACCGCGACGAGGCGGTGATCGAGAACCCGGACGCCTACATCATCGACCGCCCGCGGCCGCGCCAGCACATGTCGTTCGGCTTCGGCATCCACCGCTGCGTCGGCAATCGACTGGCCGAGCTGCAGCTGACCATCGTCTGGGAGGAGATCCTCAAGCGCTTCCCGACGATCGAGGTCACCGGCGAGCCCAAGCGGGTCTATTCCACCTTCGTGCGCGGCTACGAGCGCTTGCCGGTGGTGATCCCCAGGAGGGTTTAGGGCCGGCTATCGAAGCTCCAGGCCCTCCAACTCGCCCGCGGCGCGCCAGTCCTCCAGGATCTTGACGAATTGGATCGGGCCACGGCCGAACGGGCCGTTGCGGGCCGCCAGGTCCGAGGGCTGGCCCTCGTTGTTGTAGTAGCCGGGCGTGCATTCCTCGGCGAACTTCTGGCGCATGATGGCGCTGTCCAGGATCACCTGCACCCACTCCGCCTCGGCCGCTTCCGACACTTCGACCAGGGTCGCCTGCCGCGCCTTGGCCGCGCCGACCACATGGGCGATATGACGGGCCTGCTCGTTCAGCATGTGCGGATAGTTGGCGGTGAAGCCGGACTGGGCGTTGCTGACGATGAAGCAGTTGGGGAACCCGCGGCTGAACATGCCGTGCAGGGTCGCAACCCCGTCCTTCCACTTGTCGGTCAGGGACTGGCCGTCGCGGCCATAGAGCTCGTAGCCCGAGCGCCGCACGTAGCTAGTGCCGACTTCGAAGCCGGTGGCGTAGATCAGGCAGTCCAGCTCGTATTCCACGCCCTTGACCACTACCCCGCGCTCGGTGATGTGCTCGACGCCGCGCCCCTCGGTGTCGACCAGGGTCACGTTCGGCCGGTTGAAGGTCTGCAGGTATTCGTCGTGGAAGCAGGGCCGCTTGCAGAACTGGTTGTAGTAGGGCTTCAGCGCTTCGGCGGTGGCCTTGTCGGCGACGACGCCGTCCACACGGGCGCGGATGCTCTCCATCTTCTTGAAGTCAGCCAGTTGCACCAGGCTGGCGGGGTCGGTCGGGTCCTGGCCCGCGCCTTCGCCCCGCCGCGCCAGGATCAGGAGGTTGCGGATGATGTCGGTCCAGCCGTCGCTGACCAGGTCCTCCTCCTGGAAGCCGCCCGAGACCAGCACGTTGAAATTGTCCATCCGCTGCTGCTGCCAGCCCGGCTTCAGGGTCGCGGCCCAGTCCGGATCGGTGGGCCGGTTGGCGCGCACATCGATGGAGGAGGGGGTGCGCTGGAACACGAACAGCTCCTTCGCGCCCGCGCCCAGGTGCGGTACGCATTGCACCGCCGTCGCGCCGGTGCCGATGATGCCGACGCGCTTGTCCTTCAGCCCCGTCAGCCCGCCGGTCGCATCCCCGCCGGTATAGGCGTAGTCCCAGCGGCTGGTGTGGAACGAGTGGCCCTTGAAGCTCTCCACGCCGGGGATGCCTGGCAGCTTGGGCCTATGCAGCGGCCCGTTGGCCATGACCACGAAGCGGGCGCGGATCGCATCGCCTCTGTTGGTGGCCACGATCCAGCGCGAGGCCGCCTCGTCCCAGCGCATCTCGGTGACCTCGGTCTGGAACAGGGCGCCGCGATAGAGGTCGAACCGCTCGGCGATGGCGCGGCTGTGGCTCAGGATTTCGGCCGCCTTCGAATACTTCTCGACCGGCATGTAGCCGACCTCTTCCAGGAGCGGCAGGTAGATGTAGCTCTCGATGTCGCAGGCCGCGCCGGGATAGCGGTTCCAGTACCAGGTGCCGCCGAAGTCGCCGCCCTTCTCGATCAGGCGGATGTCGGCGATCCCCGCCTCGCGCAGCCGCGCCCCCGTCAGAAGGCCGCCAAAGCCGCCGCCGACCACCACCACCTCGGCCTCGTCGGTGACCGGCGCGCGGTTGAAGCCCGGCTCGACGTAGGGATCGTCCAGGTAGTGGGCGAACTCACCGACGATGTTCTGGTACTGCTCGTTGCCGTCGGTCCTCAGCCGTTTGTCGCGTTCGGCCCGGTAGCGCGCTTTCAGGGCCTCGGGATCGAAGCCCAGGTCCTCGGATTCTGTAGGCGCAGTCTCGGCGGCGATGGTCACGGCGGCTTCCTCGTCCTCTTTCGACCGGCGTTTGCTCGCCGTGAGTGATCGGTGTTTATATAGCCAGCCTGAAGCCTCGCACGCGCAGGATCAAGCCCCGATCGCTGCGGCGCCTTGCATCGGCGTAGCTTCGTTGCAATTTAAGACCCGTTCCCCGATCGACGCTCTGGAGAGCTCCTTGTCCCAGCCCGACCTGTTCGCCCCTCTGAGTTTCGCCCGCGGCCCGGCGATGAAGAACCGCTTCATGCTGGCCCCGCTGACCAATCTGCAGAGCCATCCGGATGGGACCCTGTCGGAGGACGAATTTCGCTGGCTGACCAAGCGGGCCGAGGGCGGCTTCGGCGTGACCATGACCTGCGCGGCCCACGTGCAGCGGATCGGCCAGGGCTTTCCAGGCCAACTGGGCGTGTTCTCCGACGCTCACCTGCCGGGCCTGACCCGGCTCGCCGCTGCCATCAAGGCCGCCGGCAGCGTCTCCATGGTCCAGCTGCACCACGCCGGCATGCGCTCGCCCAAGGAGCTGATCGGCGAGGCGCCGGTCTGCCCGTCGGACAATGAAGAGACGGGCGCTCGGGCCCTGAGCGAGGCCGAGGTCGAGCAGCTGATCGAGGATTTCGTCGCCGCCGCCGTGCGCAGCGAGCGCGCCGGCTTCGACGGGGTCGAGATCCACGGCGCCCACGGCTACATCCTCTGCCAGTTCCTCTCGTCCGAAATCAACCGGCGCACCGATCGGTTCGGCGGTTCGGCCGAGAACCGCGAGCGTGTGATCCGCGAGATCATCAAGGGCGTCCGCGCCCGTTGCCGCCCCAACTTCATTCTCGGCCTTCGCCTGTCCCCCGAACGGTTCGGGGTCAAGCTGGCCGAGATCCGCGCCTTCGCCCAGGCGCTGATGAGCGAAGGCGATATCGACTTCCTCGACATGTCGCTGTGGGACGTGAGCAAGGAGCCGGAGGAGGCCGAATTCAAGGGCAAGAGCCTCATGGCCTGGTTCACCGAGCTGGACCGCGGGAACGTTCGTCTGGGTGTCGCCGGCAAGATCATGACCGCGGCCAAGGCTCGCGAGTGCCTGGAAGCAGGCTGCGACTTCGTGCTGATCGGACGGGGCGCCATCCTGCATCACGATTTCCCCCGCCTCTCCGCCGACGCGGCCTTCCGCTCCGTGCCGGTGCCGGTGACCCGCGAGTATCTGCGCAATGAGGGCCTTGGTCCGGCCTTCCTCGACTACATGGCCAGCTGGAAGGGCTTTGTGGCGCAGGAGGAGCAGGCCGAACCCGCTTAACGCGCCAAGCTTCGCCGCCGATAGGCGATGTTAGGCTGGTGCACCGCCGCAACACCAACGATCCTCCGGCGCTCGCCGATGGAACCAACCGCCGCGCGGGCAATTGAGGTGTCGGGCGGGGTGGATTCAGGCGACAGGTCGGATGGATTGGGAGCTGGACAAGGCAGCGTCGGAACGCGTCGGCTCTGCGCCGGGGCCAGTGAAACCGGTCGCTCCGCAAGAGCTTTCCCGGGTTGTCGCTGAAGCCCTGGCCGAGGTGTTAGAGGGCCCAGGCCAGACAGCGCGTGATCCTGGCTGGATTGCGCTCGCCGAGGCGGTGAGAAGCGTGCGACCTCAGCCGAAGCGCAAGCGCCCGGTCGTGGCGCCGATCGCTGCCGGGGTCGCCTTGGCCATTGTCGGCCTTGCTGGTGGAGCCTATCTGGCCAGAAAGCCGGCCGGCGGGGTTCAGCGTCCTGCGCCGCTGGCGCTGCTGGCCAATGTCGCACCACCTGCGCCTCCGCCATCCGCGCCTCCGCCGCCGGCTCCGCTTGTGACGCCCCCACAGGCCAGCCCGCCGCCGCCCGCCTCGCCGCCGGCCAGCCCACCCCTGGCCGCCGCCTCGCCTCCGATCTCCGACCTTCGGCCATTGCGGGCGCCCGAGCGCGCGCCACCGGAACATTCCGTTCGCGAGGCGCGGCGCGGCTCCCGAACAATCGTTCCTCAACACGCTGACGCCGCCGCGCGGCTGCGCAGCCTGGTCGCCAGCTGCGAAGGCGGCGGTCCCTGCGACCGCCAGACGGTTAGCCGCGCCGACCAGATGGTCGCAGACGCCTATGCCCGCGCCGCACGGTCCGGCGGCTCCGACGCAAGGCTGGCGGACATGCGTCGGCGCCTGGACCATCTCCGCAGCGACGGCGCCGACTCGCCCCAGATCCTGGTCGGCAACTACGCCAACCTGGCTCACGACCTGGATCGCTTCACCCACGGTGCAGAGTCCCCCGCCCGTTCGCGGGGCGCCTACCTCGCAGAAGGGGAGGGTCTCGGTCATCGCCAGGAACGCTGAAACCCGGCCCGATACGGACGGCCAGCTGATTTACGTGGTCGGCGATGTGCATGGCCGCTTCGACCTGATGCTCGCTCTCCTGGGCAAGATTGTCGCCGACAGCCGCGAGCGCGCGCTCGGCCGCCGCCCGATCGTGATCTTCTGCGGCGACTATGTGGACCGCGGGCCGGACTCGGCCAAGGTCATGGAGGCGGTGATCCAGCTCCGGCGGCGCACGGACATCGACGTACGTCTACTGAAGGGCAATCACGAGCAGGCCATGCTTGACTTCCTGCGCGAGCCGGTCGAGGCGGCCGGATGGCTGCGTTTCGGAGGCGCGGAGACCCTCGCCTCCTATGGCGTAGCCCTGGAGGGCGGCTTGATGGCCGAAAGCCTGATCTCGGCGCGCGACCAGCTGCTTGAAAACATGCCTGCGCCACACCTTCACCTGCTTCACACTCTGGAGCTGATGCTGGTGGTGGGCGCCTATGCCGTGGTGCACGCCGGCGTGCGGCCAGGCGTTGCCCTCGAGCACCAGGCTGAGCAGGACCTCCTGTGGATCCGCGACCCCTTCCTCGACCATGACGGGGCCTTCGACAAGATCATCGTCCACGGCCACACCTGGGCCGGTCCCCGGCCGAACCGGGAGCCGCATCGTATCGGCGTCGACACCGGCGCCTACCAGACCGGGGTGCTGACCGCTGTCCGCTTGGATGGGCCGGACGTGGTCTTTCTGCAGGCGGAGCTGACGCAGGACGACTGAGCGCGGCCGGCCCGCCGCTGCTCCGTAGATTTCCTTAGGGTTGCGACCCGAATTTCGCATCGCATCTGAGAAGCATAATCAGGGCCGGTCAGCTGAACGAGGCCCACCATGTCCGCCTCCCACGATGTCCATCACGACCCCGCCACCGACCCGCTGATCGGGGCCTATGACGACCAGCTCGACCTGATCGACCGCTTCGCCGCGCGTATCCCGTTCGCCAGGGGCGACGAAATCTACGCCCAGGACGAAGAGACCGACCTGATCTACCGCGTCGTTCGCGGCGCCGTGAGGGAGATGCGGGTCCTGAACGATGGTCGCGTGCGGTACGGCGCCTGCTATGTCGAGGGCGACGTGTTCGGCTTCGACGCCGCGCCCGTCCACCGCTTCGCCGCCGAGGCGCTCTCGACCTGTCTTATCGCCGTGGTCCGCCGTTCGACCATCGAGGCCCTGGGCGGCGACCTCGATGGCCTGATCTGGGCGGCGGCGACTCTGGCGGCATGAGCGCCTGCAATCAAACGTTGGAATCCGGGAACGAAGCCCGACGCCGATCCATGTACTCCCGGAGGGCCTCGTCGACGCCGGGGTCGATCTCGGGCGCCACATAGTCGGCCAGGACCTTCTTCCACTGGGCGTTGGCGCGGGCGACCATGTCCAGGCTGCCTTCGGCCTCCCATTGCTCGGCGCTGTTGTTGTCGGCGAGGGACGAGCGGAAGAAGGCGGTCTCGAAATTGGCCTGTGTGTGGGCGCAGCCCAGGAAGTGCTTGCCGGGACCGACTTCGCGGATGGCGTCCATGGCCTGGCCGTTCTCCGAAATATCCACACCGGCCAGCAGCGCGTGGAACGACCCGGCCTGGTCGCAGTCCATCATGAACTTTTCATAGCTCACCGTCAGGCCGCCCTCGAGCCAGCCCGAGGTGTGCAGCACGAAGTTCACCCCGCCGAGGCAGGTCGGCAGCATGGTGTTGGCCGACTCGTAGGCGGCTTGCGCGTCCGGAACCTTGGAGGCGCAAAGGCCCCCGCCGGAGCGGAAAGGCACGCCGAGCCGGCGGGCCAGGGCGGCCATGATGTAGAGCACCTGGGCCGGCTCGGGCGTACCGAAGGTCGGCGCACCCGATTGCATGGAGATCGACGAGGCGAAGCTGCCCATGATCACCGGGCAGCCGGGGTTGATCAGCTGCACCGTCGCCATGCCCACCAGGGCCTCGGCCAGGGTCACGGTGCAGGTGCCGAGCTGGGTCACCGGGGCCATGGCTCCGGCCAGGATGAACGGGGTGATCAGGCAGGCCTGGTTGTTGCGCGCATAGACCTTCAGCGCCCCCAGCATGGTGGCGTCCCAGGTCAGGGGGGAATTGGCGTTGATCAGCGAGGTGGTGACGGTCTTGGGCTTGCCGGTCATCGGATCGATGAAGTCGTCGCCGAACAGGATCCTGCACATGTCGACCGTGTCCTGGGCGCGCTCGGGATGCGTGACCGAGCCCATGAACGGCTTGTCGCTGTAGCGCATGTGCGCATAGACCATCTCGAAGTGCCGCTTGTTGACCGGCAGGTCGACCGGTTCGCACACCGTGCCGCCCGAGTGGTGCAGCCAGGGCGAGGCGTAGGTCAGCTTCACGAAGTTGCGGAAGTCCTCGATCGTGCCATAGCGGCGCCCGCCGTCGAGGTCGCGCACGAAGGGAGAGCCGTAGTTCGGCGCGAAAACCGTGTTCTTGCCGCCGATCACCACGCTGCGGGACGGGTTGCGGGCGTGCTGCGTGTATTCGCGCGGGGCGGTCGCCACCAGTGAGCGGCAGAGGCCGCGGGGAAAGCGCACCCGCTCGCCCTGGACGTCGGCGCCGGCGTCTTTCCAGATTTGCAGAGCTTCCGCATCGTCCTTGAAGTCGATGCCGATCTCTTCCAGCACGGTGTCGGCGTTGTGCTCGATCAGGGCCAGGCCCTCTTCGGACAGCACCTCGTAATAGGGGATGTTGCGGGTGATGAAGGGGATATGGGCGGCGGCTGCGGCCAGGCGCGCGGCCCGCTTGGCGTCACGCCCGCCGCGTCCGGCGCGGCCAGAGGGGGCTTGGTCGTTCATGGGTGGTTCCTCCTGGCGTTGCGCCCAAAGATCCGCTCATCCCGGCTAATGCCGGGACCCAGATCGTAGGGTGCTGAATGGTGGGGTGATGTCTGGAATAGAGGCAGAGCCTTAGGATCTGGGTCCCGGCATTCGCCGGGATGAGCGGGGGAAATGGTCATTGCTGAGTCTCCCGCCGCCGCCTTCCGCTGCGCTCTCGGCGACCCCCGCCAGCTTCCGGCTCCGGAAGGTCGACAACCTGGGCCAGGTGCGGGTAGGGGGCGCTGCGGTGGGGAATGGCCATGGCCTCGACGAACTGGGCCTGGAAGTTCGGCTCGATGGCGGTCTCGATCTTCTCCACCCGGCGCACCAGGGCCTCGATCTCGCCGCGCTTGCGCTTGTCGAGTAGGGCGATGCGGGCGCCCGTGCCGGCGGCGTTGCCGGCCGAACTGACGTTGCTGAGCTCGCAGTCCGGCAGCATGCCGAGCACGGTGGCGTACTTGACGTCGATATGGCTGCCGAACGCTCCAGCGAGGCGGATGCGCTGCACCGCGTCCACCCCCATCCGCTCCATCAGGAGGCGGATGCCCGCCTGCAGGGCCGCCTTGGCAAGCTGGATGGCCCGCACGTCGGTCTGGTAGATCGTGATCTGCTGGGCGCCCAGGCGCAGGTCGTAGGCGAAGGTCACGCCTTCGGGCCGCACACGCGGGCTGACCGCCGCCATGGCCCCGTCGATAGTCCCGTCGGCCTTGATCACCCGGGCCAGGAACAGCTCGGCCAGCACCTCGATGATGCCCGAGCCGCAGATGCCGGTGACGCCGATCTGGGCCGTCGCCTCGGCGAAGCCGGGCTGGTCCGACCACAGGTCGCAGCCGATCACCCTGAAACGCGGTTCGAGAGTCGTGGGGTCGATCCGCACCCGCTCGATCGCGCCCGGCGCGGCGCGCTGGCCGCAGCAGATCTGGGCGCCTTCGAACGCCGGGCCGGTAGGGCTGGAGCAGGCCAGGAGGCGCTCGCGATTGCCCAGCACGATCTCGGCGTTGGTGCCGACATCGACCAGCGCCGTCAGGGTCTCGCCCTGGTCCGGCCGTTCGGCCAGGATCACGCCGGCGGTGTCGGCGCCCACATGGCCGGCGATGCAGGGCAGCACATAGGCCCGGGCGCCGGGATTCAGCTTCAGTTCCAGCTCGCTGGCCCTGAGCGCGGTCGCCTGGTCGGTGGCCAGGGCGAAGGGGGCGCCACCCAGCTCGACCGGGTTAATCCCGAGAAGCAGGTGGTGCATGACCGGATTGCCGACCAGGGTCACGTCCAGAATGTCCGTGACCTCGATTCCCGCCTCCGCCGCCGCCTGGGCGGCCAGCTCGTTCAGCGCCTCGCGCACCGCGGCGGTCTGGTCGATCTCGCCGCCCGGGTTCATCATGATGTAGCTGACCCGGCTCATCAGATCCTCGCCGAAGCGGATCTGCGGGTTCATGCGCCCGACCGAGGCCACGACCTCGCCGGTCGAGAGATCGCAAAGATGGGCGGCGACGGTGGTCGAACCGACATCGACCGCCATGCCGTAGACCGTCTCCTTCAGTCCCGGCCAGACCGCGACCACCTCGCGCTCGTCATAGACGGCGGCGGTGACGGCCCAGCCGCCCTTGCGCAGGACGGGCTGCAGGCTTTGCGTCAGGGACAGGTCGCAGGCGAGGTCCTTCAGCCCCCATTCCCGCTCCAGCGCGTCCAGCAGGCGGCGCTGGTCGCTGGCCGGCAGGTGCATGTCGGGCTCGGCGACCTCGACATAGTGCAGGCGCACCGCCGCATCGAGCTCGATGTCCACCGCCTCGACCGCCTTGCGCACCACCTGGCGGTGGACTTGGCTGGTCTCGGGCACGTCGATGACCACGTCGCCCAGGATCTGGGTCGAGCAGCTGAGGCGCCGGCCATCCTGCAAACCACGCAGGCGCTGGTACTTCTCCTCGACCACGCCGAACGCCGACAGGTGGTCCGCCGCCGACACGATGCCGTGCTTGGCGAACTCGCCCTCGGCCTGGGTCACCTGGCAGCGGCCGCAGATGCCGCGCCCGCCGCAGACGCTGTCGATGTCGACGCCGAGCGACCGCGCCGCCTGCAGCACCGGCGTGCCCAGCGGGAAACGCCCCCGGCGACCCGAGGGCGTGAAGACGATGAGGGCGTCGTCAGCCACGGCGGCGACGCGACTCGCGGCGGCCGCGGCCTTCGCCGCTTTCGCCTTCCGCCCCAGCCGGCGCCGGTTCGCGGTACTTCTTCAGCCAGCGCATGCAATGAGGATCGTGGCCCATCATGGCGTCCGCGCCCATCACCGCGCGGATGGTCTCGTCGTGGATCGGATTGGTGATCGCGGAAGTCATGCCCGCGCCGATGGCCATGGTCAGGAAGGCGGCGTTGATCCCGCCCCGCGCCGGCAGGCCGAAGCTGATGTTCGAGGCGCCGCAGCTGGTGTTGACCTTCAACTCGTCGCGCAGGCGCCGGATCACGTGCATGGCCTGGACGCCCGCCTGGTTGACCGCGCCCAGGGGCATGACCAGCGGGTCGACCACCACGTCGCTGGCGGGAATGCCGTAGTCCTGGGCCCGCTCGACGATCTTCTTGGCGATGGCAAAGCGCACGTCCGGGTCTTCGGAGATGCCGGTCTCGTCGTTGGAAATCGCGATCACCGCAGCGCCATACTTCTTCACCAGCGGCAGCACGGTCTCCAGCCGCTCTTCCTCTCCGGTCACCGAATTGACCAGGGCCTTGCCCTGATAGACGGCCAGGCCCGCCTCCAGAGCGGCGACGATGGAGCTGTCGATCGACAGGGGCACGTCGGTGATCGACTGCACCAGCTTGATGGTCTCGGCCAGGATCGCCGGCTCGTCGGCCAGGGGGATGCCGGCGTTGACGTCCAGCATGTGCGCGCCGGCGGCGACCTGGGCCAGAGCGTCGCGCTCGACACGGCGGAAGTCGCCGCGCGCCATTTCCTCGGCCAGGATCTTGCGGCCCGTGGGGTTGATCCGCTCGCCGATGATCACGAACGGCTCGTCGAAGCCGATGACCACCTCCTTGGTGGCGGAACTGACGACGGTTCTGGTCATGGGACGGCCTCTTCCATGGGAGCGGTTTTGTCTCTGTGTGGGTGCCAGGGGACGCGCCCCGCCAGCACCCCGGATGCCTGGATGACTTCGGCCACCGCCTCTTCCTGGCGGTAGGCCATCATGTGGACGCCGTGCACGCCCTTGATCTCGCGGATCTCCTGGATCAGCTCGATGCACAGCTTGCGGCCCTCGGCCTTGGGCTTGGCGGCCTTGGACAGGCGCTCGACCACGGCGTCGGGGATATGCACGCCCGGGACGTGGTGGCGCATCCATTGCGCGGTCTTGGCCGAGGGCAGGGGGCCGACACCGACCAGGATGAACACCTTGTCCAGCACGCCGATGTCATCGAGCCGGCTGAGGAAGGTTCTGAGGCGGGGGACGTCGAAGCAGTATTGGGTCTGGATGAACTGGGCCCCCGCGGCGACCTTCAGCGCCAAGCGGTCAGGGCGCCAGTCGTAGGGCGGCACGAACGGATTGGCGGCGGCGCCGAAGAACACATGCGGCCGGCTGGTCAGCTGGCGCCCGCTCTCGAACCGGCCCTCATCGCGCAGGCGTACGGCGGTCTCCAGGAGCGCCATGCAGTCGTAGTCGAACACCGGCTTGGCCTGGGGATGGTCGCCGGCCTGCACCCCGTCGCCGGTCAGGCACAGCATGTTGCAAACGCCCATGGCCGCCCCGCCCAGAATCTCGCCCTGGATGGCGATGCGGTTCCGGTCGCGGCAGCTGATCTGCATGATCGGCGAATAGCCGACCCGGGTCAGCAGGGCGCAGACCGCGACGCTGGACATGTGGCAATTGGCGCCCGAGCCGTCGGTGGCGTTGATGGCGTCGACATAGCCGTCGAAGATCCGGGCCCGATCATAGACGTCCTCGGGGTCGGCCGAGTCCGGCGGGGCGAGCTCGGCGGTGACGGTGAAGCCGCCGGCGCGCAGCACGCGCTCGAACCGGCCCGGCGAGCTGTGGCCCGGCAGGATGGGCAGGGGCGCGCCCGGTTCCGGCTCGTCGTGGAACCTCATGGCGCAGCGCCCTCGGCCCGCTGGCGCGCGACTCGCAGCCAGGAGGAGGTCCCGGCCAGGGTGCGGTCGACCGGCGGGCGCACCGCGCGGATCGCCTCGGGCCCTTTGCGCATCCGCTCGCTGCCGGCATAGGCCTCGACCCAGACGCAGCGCATGTGTGGCTTGACCTCGCACATGCCGTTGGCCCTGACTCCGCCGCAGGGGCCGTTCCTCAGGGTCTTGGGGCAGTTCATCGGGCAGGACATGCCGGTCTGGCTCAGGGCGCACTGCCCGCACATCTGGCAGTCGAACAGGACGCCCTTGACCGCCTTTTCCATCGCGGCGACCGGCTTTTCCAGGCGCTGGTAGCCGACCGCCTTCATCAGCGGATGCAGGCCGACCAGGGCGTTTTCGAAGGCGGCGTAGAACGCCTCGAGGCCGCGGGCGTGGCGGACGGACCAGAGGCGGATCGCGTACATCGCCCGGCCGCTATTCCGCCGCCACCGGCGCCTTGGCGCGGTCGATGCGCCGCCGCTCGGCGACCAGCGACTTTTCCAGGTCGCCATAGCCGACGTCGCGATGCTCGAAGGCCAGGCCCAGCCGGTCGGCCGCCGCCTTGGCCTCGGCCAGGCGCTCCGGCGTCGGGTGCTGCGACAGGTAGACGACGCGGACGTAGTTGCCGAAATACATGGGCAGCAGCTGCGGATGACGGTCGATGCCCAGGCCCTCGATCACCAAGCGCTGGAAATGGCGCACCAGGAAATCGGTCAGGTAGTAGGTGCAGGGCTCCTCGTCGGCCATGGCCGCAAAGTCGATCCCGCCGGCGAAGAACTCGTAGCAATGGGCGCCGGCGATGCGCTCGACACCTTCCTCGACCAGGACGTCGTCCAACAGGCCGCCGGTGCCGCAGTCGCCGTAGAGCACATAGATGCGCTCGAACTGCTCCTTGCCCTCGCGGATCTTCTCGCGGATGCGGCCGGGGATCAGTTGCGGGGTGTTGTGCAGGTGCGCCGGCAGGCATTGGACGGAGATGCCGTCCATGCCGCTCTTGCGCAGCACGGCCATGGTCTCGTGGGCGACGGCGCCGCAGGCGATCAGCAGCAGGGGCCGTTTCTCGCCCATGGGGATCAGGCCCTCAGGCTCGGGGCCTGGCGGCGCTCGGCGATCAGCTGCTTGGCCATCTCCACCGCCATGGCCGCATCGCGGCAATAGGCGTCGGCGCCCACCGCCTGGCCGAAGGCCTCGTTCAAGGGCGCCCCGCCGACCAGCACGATGAAGTCGTCGCGCCGGCCCTTCTCCTTCAGGGTGTCGATGACGACCTTCATGTAGGGCATGGTGGTGGTGAGCAGAGCTGACATGCCGAGGATGTCCGGCCGGTGCTCGTCCAGCGCTTTCAGATAGTTCTCGACCGGGTTGTTGATGCCGATGTCGATCACCTCGAAGCCGGCGCCTTCCAGCATCATGGCCACCAGGTTCTTGCCGATGTCATGCACGTCGCCCTTGACGGTGCCGATGACGACCTTGCCGATCGGAGCGACGTCGGAGGCGGCCAGGATCGGGCGCAGGATCTCCATGCCCCCCTTCATGGCGTTGGCGGCCAGCAGCACTTCGGGGACGAACAGAATCCCGTCGCGGAAGTCGATGCCGACGATGCGCATGCCCTCGACCAAGGCGTCGTTCAACACCTTCTCGGCGCTCCAGCCACGCTCCAGCAGGATACGGGTGCCGTCCTCGATTTCCTCGCGCATGCCGTCATAGAGGTCGTCGTGCATCTGCTCGACCAACTCCTCGTCGCTGAGGCTGCGCAAGTCGAGTTCGCCGTCGTCCGCCATGACATCCTCCTGGCCGGCCCGATGCGGGCTCCGCTGGTTTGCGGAAGAATAACATCAAGCTCGCTCATATGATTTCTGATTGCGACATTTTGTTATCATTTAACGACGTCTGTCGCGATCGGAAAAGCCCCGCCCCAGCGGCCAGCGGCATGCTCCCCCGCCAAGCGAATGGCGGACGCCGCACTCGCCCGTCTGGCTTGCCGCTTGCAATCCCCCCGAGCAGCGTCGGGCGATTGTGCCAGGATGAACATCCAGGCCCGCCCCCGGCGTTCCGTTCGCAAAGGAGGGGGCGATGAAGCCCGATCGCAAACTGTTCGCCGCCGCCGCGGCTTTCGCCATGATCTGCGCCGCTGGCGGCGCCGGCGCCGCCCAAAGCGGCGGCGTGGAGGTCGTGGGCCGCCAGGACGACAGCGGCAAGCTGCGCTGGGCGCCGCCGGCCATGGTCAATCCGACCGTGATCGAGCTTGGGGACGGACCGACCTATACCCGCCTCAACGACGACCAGGACTATGTGATCAAGCTGCCCAAGACCAGGAAGGTCGGGGCGACCATCATCGAGGGCGGCCACAATGTGGTGATCATGGGCGGCTACATCACCCTGCCGCCGCAGGCCGACCAGACCGACACGGCCCACTCCAGCGCCATCTACATCAAGGACAATGTCGGCACGGTGCATATCGAGGGCGTGCTGATCGACGCCTCGGCGATGGGCATGTCGGACGGCATCGACATCTCGGCCCCCCGCTCGACCGTGCAGGTCGAGAACGTGCGCATCGACGGCGTCTACGGATTCCACAACCAGTTCCACGCCCACGTGATCAAGCCGTTCGGCGGCGTCGCAGGCCTGCGGGTCGACAAGCTGACCGGCTATTCCGGCTATCAGGGCCTGACCCTGGACACCGAGCTCGGCCCGATCGGCTTCGCCGACCTCAGCCGGGTCAATCTGGTCGCGATCAGAAAGCAGGTCTGGGGACCCGGCAACAACGGCGGCCAGATGCTGTGGCTGACCCGTGAACCGTCCTGCCGCGAGACCTATCCGATCCGCTTCAGCGAGGTCTATGTGCAGCCGCGCGCCGGCACCTCGCTGGGCAAGGCGGTGTGGCCCATGGCGACCGGCGGCACGTCCTGCCCGGCCAAGGATCTGACCGGCGACGCAGAGGTCTCCTTCCCGACCTTGCCGATCGACGGCGATGTCCAGCGCGGACTGCCGACGAGAGGAGATTTCGTGCCCGAGGGCGTGGCCGGGGTCGGCTATGTCTCGCCGGGCTACGAGGAGCCGCGCCCGGGCCTGGACGACTGGATCGGCAAGATGGCCGCCCGCGCGACGCCTCGAACCACCACTGTCGCCTGCCAGGGCGCCGGCCCAGGCTGCGCCGTTACCTCCCGGGTCCGTACCGGCGGCCAATAGGCCCGCGCCAACCTTGACCGTAGAGGAGGCTGGGCTCTAGCCTCTCCTCGGGTTGTGGGGGCTGATATGTCTATCGAAGATACGCCAATGGTGGGCCTGCCGCCCAAGCGTCTGTCAAGGAAGCGGCCGGCCTGGCCCTACTATGCGGGCGGCGTCGCCCTGGCGGTGGTGCTGACCGTCTCGCTGCACATGCTGGCGAGCGGCGCCCTTACGGGCCCTGCGGCCGGCAAATCGGTCGCTCATCCGAGCCACGGCCTGGGCTATCTCGTGGGGGCGTCGCTGCTGCCGGCCCTCCTGGTCTGGACGCCGCTGTTCGCCGCCTTCCTGGTCAAGCTGCGCGGCCCGCATGGTCCGGCGTCATTTGCGGCGATGACGGCGGCCGCCCTGGCGACCAATATCGTCCTGCAGGGCGGGCTGGCCTCGGGTGGCGGCGGGCCGACGCGGACCTATGCCGACGCCCGGATGGCCAGCCTGGAGCAGGAATACCGGGGTCAACTCGGCCAGGACACGATGGACCTCGACGCCAATCTGCGCGCGACCGGCCTGCCGGAGCTCAGCGATCCGCAACAGCTGGCGCACGATCGCAATTTCGAGCACGCAGCCCAGGCTGTGGCCAAGGCCCGCGACGTGATGACCCGCTACCGCGCGCTCTACATTCAGCGGCAGGCGGAGGAGCGCGACACCATCAGCCAGACCTTCGCCGAGGAGGACGAGCGACGCAAAGCCATCCAGCAGTTCGACGCCGCTGTCGCCAAGCGCAAGGCCGCCAGCGACCGGCAGTGGGACCTCAGCCAGAAGTGGATCGACGAGCAGGGTCAGCTGATCGCCATGCTGCAGCGGGGCAAGGCCGTCTGGGACCCGGATCTGCGCGTTTTCCTGTTCCGCCGGCCGGCGGGCATGGACGGTTTCAACGCCCTGCTCAGCCGCTCGCGGCAGACCGTCGCTGATCTGAACGCCGCAGCCCAGGCGGCCCAGGCCCAGGATCAGACGCCGGGCGGCGGTTGATCCTCGCTTGCTTCGCGGGAGATCCGGGTCTCTGATCCGGTTCGGGGCAAGCGGGAGGAGATCATGGGACGAACGACACGGTTGCTCGCCGAAGGGATCTATTTCGGCGAAGGGCCGCGCTGGCATGACGGTCGGCTGTGGTTCAGCGACTTCTACGCCCATGCGGTGAAGTCGGTCTCGCTGGCTGGCGACCTGCGCACCGAATTCGAGATCGACGACCAGCCGTCAGGCCTGGGCTGGATGCCCGATGGCTCCATGCTGGTGGTCTCGATGAAGAAGCGCCAGGTCCTGAAGCGTTCGCCGGACGGGTCGATCAGCCGGCATGCCGACCTGTCCCAGATCGCCGATTTCCACTGCAACGACATGGTGGTGGACGCCCACGGCCGCGCCTATGTCGGCAATTTCGGCTTTGACCTGGACGCGGCCCTGACCTCGCGCGGGACCGAGGCGGTGATCGCCGAGCATCCGACCGCGCGGCTCGCCCTGATCGAGCCCAATGGGGCGGTGCGGATGGTGTCGGATGACATGCATTTCCCGAACGGGACGGTGATCACCCCGGACGGCGCGACCCTGATCATCGGCGAGACCCTGGCTGGGCGGTTGACCGCGTTCGACATCGGCGCCGAGGGCGACCTCTCGGACCGCCGGGTCTGGGCCTCGACCTGGCCGCGCGTGCCCGACGGCATCGCCCTGGACGCCGAGGGTCGGGTCTGGCTGGCCAATCCCATCGCTCCGGAATGCGTGCTCTTCGCCGAGGGCGGCGAGGTGGTCGAGGTGATCGACACCGGCCAGCCCTGCTATGCCTGTATGCTGGGCGGCGAGGATGGCCGCACCCTGTTCATGCTCACCGCCAAGACCTCCATCGGCCATGAGGCGGCCCAGGCCCCGACCGGCAAACTGCTTGTCGCCGAGGTCGATGCGCCGCGGGCGGGGTGGCCGTAGGCGGTCAGTCCGCCGTCGGCGCGACCAGTTCGCTGATCCGATCGGCCAGATCGGCGAGATTGAGGTCGAAGGCGCTGAGCGCATAGGCGAGGCCGAACACTTGCTCCAGTTGGTCGAAGTTCAGCGCCGCGGGCCGGGTCTCTGCTTCGGCGGCCTGGAAGGCCGCGCGAAAGTCGCCGAGCTGCGGCCTGCCGACATAGGCGGCAGGCCGCTGCCCAGCAGCCAGGGTGGCGGCGAGGGCGGTCAGGCGCGCCGCGTCGGCCCTCAGCACGGCCTGGGCCGGTTCAGCCAAGTGCGCGGCCATGGGCGCCGGCAGGCCCGGCGCGGTGCAGCGGCCGATCATCACCGCATCGTTCCGCAGGCGCCAAAGGGTACGCGGGATCGCATCTGCGGTCAGGGCGCCGCTGAGCCGGATCGCGCTCTCGTGCGAGGCCTCGCCGACTGCGGTCTCGATGGCGGAGAGGCCGGCGCGGATCTTGTCGTGCAGCGCGGTCAGGGGCTCGGCCTGGGGCGGGCTGTCCAGTCGCGCGGCATAGAGCCCGAGCAACTCGGCAAGGTCCTTCATGACTTCCTGCGCCTTGGCCGAGACGATGTCGCGCGCGCGGGCCGGGAACACGAACAGGGCGACCGCCAACCCGATCGCGGCGCCTACGGCGATCTCAGCGACCCGAAGGCCGGCGGCTTCCAGAAAGCCTCTCTGGCTGCTCGTAGAGCCCAGGATCATGATCACCGCGGTGACCGGCGCGATCTTCAGGCTGGGCCGAGCGGCTGCGGCCCAGCCCAGCACCCCGACCGAAACCGCCAAGGCGGCGATCTCGCCGCCAAGAGTCTTCGGCGCCAGCCAAGCGGCCAGGGCGCCCACCGCCGCCCCCGCCGCCGTGCCGATCATCCGGTCGCGCGAGGCCCCGACCGTGGCGCCCAGCGAGGCCTGCACCACGACGATGGCCGTGATCACCGCCCAATAGCCCTGGGGCAGGCTGAACACCGTGGCCAGAGCGTAGCTCGCCGCCGCGGCCACGGCTACGCGGACCGCATGGCGCGCGCGCGCCGAGCGCCGGCTCCTCATCCAGCGCCAGGCCCTGGCCGTGGGAGAAGCTTTTTCGGCCACCGGTGTCGGCGCTGGCGCTTGCGGCGCGTCCTTGGGAGGCGTTCCCTCCTCATCGCCATCCAGCGAGGCCCTCATGCAGCAGATCACCCCCTGCCTCTGGTTCGACACCCAGGCGCTCGAAGCCGCCCAGTTCTACGTGTCGCTGTTCAAGAACTCAAAGCTCGGCGAGGTGTCCCACTATGGCGAAGGCATGCCCATGCCCAAGGGGACGGTGCTGACAGTGGCCTTCGAGCTGGACGGACGGCCCTTCACGGCCCTGAACGGCGGGCCCGTGTTCAAGTTCACCGAAGCCGTCTCGCTGGCGATCACCTGCGACGACCAGACCGAGGTCGACCGTTTGTGGGGCGCCCTGACCGAGGGCGGCGAGCCGGGGCGCTGCGGCTGGCTGAAGGACCGCTACGGCCTTTCCTGGCAGGTGGCGCCGAAGCAGCTGCCGGCGTTGCTGGGCGTGGGCGGCAAGCGCGCGGTCGAGGCCATGATGGGCATGGGCAAGCTCGACATCGCCGCGCTCGAGGCGGCCGGGAAGGAGTAGAGCCGCCGGCCGCCTGGGCGTAACCTCCCTCGAAATGCCGGGCCCCGGACGCCACGGCGAGGGAGGCGAGATGAGCGACGAACCCCTGGTGCTGGCCGAAGACCATGGCCGCGTGCGCCGCCTGGTGATGAACAGGCCGGAGCGGCGCAATCCCCTGTCTCAGGCCATGATCGCCGCCTTGCGCGAGGCCCTGGCCCGAGCGGTGGAAGACGAGGGCGTAAGGGTCATCGTCCTGGCCGCAGCCGGGCCGGTCTATTCCGCCGGCCACGATTTCGCGGAGATGTACGGCCACCTGGCTGACGCCGACCGGGGCCTCGCCTTCTTTCGCCGGTTGATGGGGGACTGCTCGGCTCTGATGCAGGCCATCGTGACCGCGCCCAAGCCGGTGATCGCGGCGGTGCGTGGGGTCGCCACCGCCGCGGGGTGTCAGCTCGTGGCGAGCTGCGACCTGGCCATAGCCGAGGCCGGAACTCGCTTCGCCACGCCGGGGGTCAATAACGGCCTGTTCTGCTCGACGCCCATGGTGGCGCTCAGCCGCGCCGTGCCGCGCAAGCAGGCCATGGAGATGCTGTTGATGGGCGAATTCGTCGGCGCCGAGCAGGCTCTGGCCATGGGGCTGGTCAACCGGGTGGTTCCTGCGGGCGAGCTCGAGGCGACCGTCATGGCCATGGCGACCCACATCGCCACCCGCTCCTCCCAGGCCATCGCCTATGGCAAGCGCCTGTTCCAGCAGCAGCTCGACCTGGACCTGGCTGAGGCCTACGCCCGCGCCAGCGAGGTCATGGCCATCAACATGCTGGAGTCCGATCCGGCCGAGGGCATAGCCGCCTTCCTGGAAAAGCGCCGGCCTGAATGGATGGACGCATCATGACCTACCAGCTGTTCTATTGGCCGCAGATCCAGGGGCGCGGCGAGTTCGTCCGCCTGGCGCTGGAGGCGGCCGGCGCGTCCTATCGAGACGTGGCGCGCGAGGACGGCGTTCCGGCCATGATGGCGGTGATGCGCGATCCGGCGCTCGCGCATCGGCCGTTCGCCCCGCCATTTCTGCGGCACGAGGGTCTGATCGTGGCGCAGACGGCCAATATCCTGCTCTATCTCGGCCCGAGTCTGGGCCTGGCGCCCAAGGACAAGGGCGGGCGCCTGTTCGCTCATCAGCTTCAACTGACCATCGCCGATCTGGTCGACGAGGCGCACGACACCCACCATCCGATCGACGTCAGCCTCTACTATGAGGACCAGAAGCCCGAGGCGACGCGCCGGGCCAAGGCCTTCCGCGAAGACCGCATTCCCAAGTATCTCGGCTATTTCGAGGGTGTGCTGGCGGCCAATCCAGCGGGGCCGCAACATCTGGTCGGCGAAGGACTGACCTGCGCCGATCTCTCCCTGTTCCAGGTGGTCGAGGGCCTGCGGTACGCCTTTCCCAAAGCCATGGCGCGGCTCGAGCCGTCCTGGCTGCACCTGATCGCCCTGCGCAACCGGGTCGCCGCCCTGCCGCGGGTGGCGGACTATCTGGCGTCGGAGCGGCGCATCCCGTTCAACGAGGGCGGCATTTTCCGCCGCTACGAGGCGCTGGACGGCTGATCGAAAAAGGGCCTAAGCCTCGGCCATGACTCAGAATCCGCCTCGCCCGCGCATCGCCCTTTTGACCACCGGCGGCACCATCGCCATGACCGCCCAAGGCGGTAGAGGCGGGCAGCTGGCCCTGGACGGGGCGGCGCTGTCGGCCTCGGTCCCGGGCATAGAGACGCTAGCCGAGATCGAGGTGCGGCCGGTCCTGGCCAAGCCCAGCGCCAGCTTCACCCTGAGCGACCTCGGCCGGATCGCCGCGGCGGCGCAAGAGGCGGCCGAGATGTTCGACGGCGTGGTCATCACCCACGGCACCGACACCCTGGAGGAGACGGCCTTCGCCCTGGCCCTCCTGACCCGAGCCGAGGCGCCGATCGTCATGACCTCGGCTATGCGCCGGCCGGACCAGCTGGGCGCCGACGGCCCGGCCAATCTGGCCGCCGCGATCCGCGTCGCCGCCAGCGCCAAGGCGCGGGGCCTCGGGTTGCTCGTAGTCAGCGACGACGAGATCCATGTCGGGGCCTTGGTGCGCAAGACCCACAGTTTCCGCCCGCATGCCTTCTCCTCCGCCCCGTTCGGCCCGATCGGCTGGGTGGCCGAGGGACGGGTCCGCATCGCCCTCAAGCCCGCTTTCGACCTGCCACACCTCGCCTATCCCGGCGGCGAGCCGGTGGTTCCGATCGTCGAGGCGGGGCCGGGCTTGGAGCCAAAGGTGGTCGAGGCCCTGGCGCCGGCCTGCGACGGCCTGGTGGTGGCCTTGCCGGGCGCCGGCCATGTGGCGGCCGCGGCGGTGGCCCCGCTGGCGGCTCTGGCGGCCGAGCGTCCGGTGGTGTTCGCCAGCCGCACCGGCGCCGGCGAGACTCTGCAGAACTCCTACGGCTTTGGCGGCGGCGAGATCGAGCTTCTGGCCAAGGGCCTGATCGGCGCCGGGCCCCTGGACGCGCGCAAGGCGCGGGTGCTGCTGCAGCTTCTGCTGGCCGAGGGCGCTGGCGTCGAGCGCGTCAGGGCGGCCTTCGCTGGGATCTGAGGTCTCACCGGAGCGTCTGCAGATAGGCGATCAGGCTGTCGAGCTTGTTCGGGTCCTTCAGCCCGGCATAGGTCATCTTGACCCCCGGCAGGTAGTCGCGCGGCGCCGGCAGGTAGGCGTGCAGCCGGTCTGGGGTCCAGACGAAGCCGGCGCCTTTCATCGCCTGTGAATAGTCGAAGCCGGCCACCGTGCCGGCCTTGCGCCCTACCACCCCATACAGAGGCGGCCCGACGATCACCCCGCCGCTACGGGCGTTGGAATGGCAAACCCCGCACTGGGCGGCGAACACCGCCCGGCCTTGGCCAGGGTCGGCCCCGGCGACAGCCTGGGCCAGGGGGGCCGCCAGTGCGGCGAGCACGGTCAGGATCAGAAGGCGAGCCATGTGAATACCCTGAAGGTGTTGTTGTCCGAAGCGCGGGTCCCAGCGCCGTCGAAATTGACCCCGGCGCCGTCGAAGCGGGTGTAGGCGGTGTATTGCAGCCCGACCCTCAGGTTCGCCCGCCGCGCCGGCTGTGGCCGCCCGCCGAACGGGGTGGCGTCGAGCTGCAGCATCACCCCGGTGCTGTCGGGCCTGAAGGTGCGGTTGCCGGCGTAGATCACGGGGTTGGCCGAGCCGGTGGTGTCGAACCCCGCCAGGGTCGCGCCCAGCCAGCCATGCCAATAGTAGGAGACGTCGGCGGTCATCTCGTCGAGATGGCTGTGCCCGCAGCCGCCCGGGCGGCCTTCGATCGCCAAGGCGCAGGTCGCCTGCAGCGCCTGGCGCTCATGGGTGTAGCGGGCGTTGACGGCGAAGATGTCGCCATGGGCCAGGGGCGCCTCGTAGGAGGCGTCGACGCCCAGGTCGGTGTAGCGGTCCAGGAAGCCCGTCGAGCGGTCGAGGCCGGGATGGATGCTGGCGTCGACGCCGAAGGCGCCGACCTCGAGCGCCGCATTGCCCATCATCTTCTGAAAGGCGATCCGGCCGTAGGGGGCCAGGCCGGATATGTCGCCAGGCGAGGTGGGATCGGCGCCCAGGCGGGCGAGGCTCGTGGCGCCCGGCGAGCCGTAGGCGCCGCCTTCGAGATACAGGCTGGAGTCGATCCAGGCGTAGCCGGTAAGGCCCAGGCTGGTCTGGGCCAGGGCGCCGTCGATCAGGGGCGTGGTCGCGGGCGCCGGCGCAAGGCTGGAGCCGGAATAGGGGAAGCCCCAGGCCGGCAGGGTGTTCCAGGCGTCCTGCACGCCCGGCGCATTGTTCAGGCTGGCGCCCACGACCACGTCATGCCCGGCGAGCTGCGTCGTGGTTGTGGCCCGGACATCCAGGTTGTCCCAGCTGAAGGCCCTGGCCACGCCGTCATAGGTGGCCTGGACGAAGGCGCCCAAATGCTCGCCGAAGCCGCCGGCGAAGAACAGGCTGGCCTGGTCCAGGGCGACATTGTCGTTTCGTGCGAAATCGGGCGCCGGCGGAGCGGCCTGCGCCTTGGTGGTGCGGACGTAGGACGCCTCGACCATGGCCGAGAGCGGGATGCTGAACGGCGTTGCGCGCTGAGTGTAGCCGTGCAGCTTGAAATTGCGGCCGAACACGGTGAGCTGCGGCCCGAACCCGCCCACATGGCACATCTGGCAGGGCTGGCCGGTCTGGGCGGCGAAGGCCGGGACGGCGTTTGCAGGCGCCGCCTGGGCCAGGCTCGCTGCGAGGACGGTCAGGAGCGCGAGCAGCCTCGCGCAGTCCAGATTGAGCTGCATCGGCGCCTCTGGCAGATATTGAAGGTCAAAATGTCGGGGCAAGCGCGAGCGAAGGCCGGCGCCCTGTCTTCGGTTGAATTGTAAGCGGTTTGAAGCTCTGTCTATTCCAAGCTGGACAGTCGGCCCGGGGACCAGCGCCTCGCTATAAAGTTACGCACGCATGTCATGGGCCGCTCTATTCCGGTCGGAGGGGACTTGTCTGTGTATCCCGTCCGCAGCGCCGGCGGTTCAAATTTGTCGATCGGGGTTTGGCGCGCCGTTCAGCGTTCGGCGGTGACCGCGATCGAGGCGTGATCGAGCGCGGCCTTCTGCAGCATGGCCGAGACCTCGGCGGCCTTGGCGTCGGCGCCGATCTCGAGCTTGGCGGTCGGCATGGCCCAAACGGTCACCACATAGCGATGCACGCCGGTTCCGTGCGGAGGGCAGGGGCCGGCATAGGCGGCGTCGCCGAAATTGCTGACGATCGCCCGCGCCCCGGCCGGCGGCGCCGCGCCTCGCCCGAGGCCCGAGGCCGACGCCGGCAAATCGACCACGACCCAGTGCGACCAGCCGGCCGGTTTCACGCTCTCGTCGATCATGGTCAGGACCAGGCTTTTGGCGGCCTTGGGCTGGCCGCTCCAGGCGAGGGCCGGCGAGGTGTTCTGGCCGCCGCAGCGCGTATAGACGTGCAGGAGCGGCATGGGTGCGTCGGCCTTCAGGTCGGGGCTGGTGAGTTGCATCGCGGCGGCGGGGCCGGTGAAGGCGAATGCGGTGACGATCGCGGCTGCGGCGCGCATGGGGCCTCCGGGTGTTTCAGGCTGGGACCTTCTGGCTTTTCATACGCTCTCGCCGTCGCGCTGGTTACCACCGATGCGCCAAATCGGCAGATCAACTCGCCGCCAGCCGTTTGGGCGGCAGGGGGATGAAGCCCGAGGTGCGCCGCGCATAGGCCTCATAGCCGGGCCGCGTGCGGCGCAGTTCGCCCTCGATCGCCGGTGCGCCGCGCCCGCCGATCAGCATCAGGGTCAGGAGAATCGGCCCTGGCAGGGACCACAGGCCCAGCGGGGTCTCGGCCGCGATCAGATAGAGCCCCCACCAGACGCAGGCGTCGCCGAAATAGTTGGGATGGCGCGAATAGCGCCACAGGCCGGTCTCGAGCACCTGGCCCCGGTTGCGCGGGTCGGCGCGGAAATGGGCCAGCTGCCAATCGCCCACTGTCTCGAAAACGATGCCGACCAGAGCGAGCGCGATCCCGGCGTGGGCCTCGGGCCCCAGCTCGCGCCCCGGCCCGGCCAGCATGCCCAGTTGCACCGGCAAGCTGACCACGAACTGCATAACGGCTTGCAGGGCGAACACCATGACCAGGGAGGCGATTGGAAAGTCCAGGCCGCCCTTGCGCTCCGCCTTGTCCAGCAAAGCCTGGTAGCGACGGTCCGGCCCGCGCCGGCGCCAGCGCCAATGCAGGTAGGAGCCGAGCCTGATGCCCCAGGCCGCGCAGACCAGGCCCAGCGCCAGCTTGTGCGACGTCGCAGGCCCGGTCTCGAAAAAGCTGTTCCAGGCCAGGAGCATCATGCCGAGCGGCCAGTAGGCGTCGACGAACGTCACGTCCCTCAGCCGAAGGGCGATCGACCATAGGATCAGGTAGCAGGCCGCCGAGCCTGCGGCGTTGGTCATCAGCAGAAGGCCGACGCTCATCACGCTACCTCAACGCGGGGACTGATCGCGCGGGTTCAGGGTCGGGCGGAAACCTCGGCCGATCAATTCACAATCGCCGGCTTGATAAGCCTCAGTGGGCGGCGCGGCTCATGATGCTTTCCAGGGTCTGAGCTTTTTTGGCCAGTTCCTCGGCCAAGCGCGCCGCCAGCTCGCGCGCGCCGACGGGGTAGACCTCGCCGCCCTGGGCGATTTCGATGGCCCGTTCGGCCAAGGCGTTAAGGTCTCGCTCGAAGGCCTCCAGCTGTTCTCGGGCCAGTGTGCGCGCTTCCTGCTGCAGCCGCCGGATGCGCTGGGCTCCGGTCTCGACTTCGCGGCCCAGATCGACGACCTCCGCCGCAGGGGCGCCGGTGTCAGGAGTACTGGTAACCGCAGTCAGGTGCGACGCAGCCATGGTTCATGCTCCACTGGGGGAGCGCTGATGCCAAGTATTCGCGGGCTCGCCCCTTGCTATCCAGACGCAAGATAGGCGCCATTGTTCCCACCTTCACCGGTCTTGAATTCAAGTTTTCGTGCTGTTGCTTTTGCGCCACAAGCAGAGCGGTAAGAGCTTGCAGGAGGCAGGTCTTTGAGCGCGCAAACAGCCCGGCGCGCACGTCAAGGTAAAGCCGCGACGCGCGCCCCAGCCAGCAAGTTTCGGGATCAGCCCTTCTGGTCGGCGTAGAGCTTGACCACCCGGTAGAGGAAGTCGCGCCCTTCGTAGAGCGAGCGTACGCGAATCCGCTCGTTCAGACCGTGAACGCCATCACCGTCCGGATCGCCGAACATGCCGGACAGCCCATAGGTGGGGATGCCGCCGGCATTGGTGTAGACCCCGTCGGTGGCGCCGGTGGACATGGTCGGCACGACCGGCACGCCGGGCCAGAGCTCGGCCGAGACCTTCTCGACCGGGCCCAGCATGGCCGGGGTCAGCGTCGGTGCCGGTGGGGCGGGGGACTTAGGCTCGACCACCGTGACGGCGATCTGCGGGTCGTTCACCGCCTTGACGATGGCTTGGCGCACGTCTTCGATCGGCACGCCCGGGAAGATGCGGCAGTTGACGTTGGCGTCGGCGCGCTGGGGCAGGGCGTTGTTGGCGTGGCCGCCGGACAGGCGCGTGGCCACGCAGGTCGTGCGGAGCATCGAGTGCCAGCTCGGGTCCTTGGATAGGGTTGCGTCCGCCTTGGCGTCGGCCGGGTCCTTCAGAATCGCCTGCATGGCCGCGCCATTCTCGCCGCCGACGATCTTGGACATGCGATCCCAATAGAGGCGCGTGGCGTCGTTGAACTGCACCGGGAAGTCGTAGTCGCGCAGCCGCGCCAAGCCATCGGCCAGGCGATAGATGGCGTTGTCCTTGACCGGCCGCGAGGAGTGGCCGCCGGGGTTGGTCGTCTCCAACTGGTAGTCCTGATAGACCTTCTCGCCGGCCTGGACCCCCAGGCTGACGCGGTCGCCCTTTTCGTCCAGCCGTCCGCCGGCCCCCTCGTTGAGGGCGAAGGCCGCATCGACCCAGGGGCGCTGGTTACGGACCAGCCAGTCGGCGCCATTGAACGCGCCCGAGGTCTCCTCGCCGCAGGTCAGGGCCATCTTGACGTCGCGCCGGGGACGGAAGCCCTCTTTCTTGTAGCGGATCATGGTGTCGACCCAGACTGCGGCCATGGCCTTGTCGTCGCTGGCGCCGCGCCCGTAGAAGTAGCCGTTCTCCTCCACCAGCTTGAACGGATCGCGCGTCCAGTCCTCCCGCTTGGCCTCGACCACGTCGATATGCGCCAGCAGCAGGATCGCCTTTGCGCTGGGGTCCGAGCCGTGCAGCACAGCCACGACGCCGCCTTCCTTGGGGTGGTCCGGCCCGGTGAAGACATGCACGTCGCCGTCGGCATAACCCGCCGCCTTCAGCCGCGCCGCCATCTTCTCCGCCGCCTCGGTGCAGCTGCCGATGGAAAGCTCGGTGTTGGTCTCCACCAGTTCCTTGTAGGTGTCGCGGAACGCAGCGACATCCGGCGACAAGGGCTGGGCGGCGGCAGGGGCTGCGGCCAGCAGGGCGGCCAGGGCGATGGCGGACTTCATGCGCGTTTACTCACGGTGTGATGATTCCTGATCGCCGATCATTCACGGGGCTGGGCGGAAGTCGAGAGGCCGGGCTAAGCTTGCCGCATGAGCAACCAGCCTTTCTTTACGCGCGACGGCGCGCGCTATGTCCCCAGCGCCATCAGCCGCGGTCCCTGGAACGAGACTTCGCTGCACGGGCGGGTGGTGATCGGCCTTCTGGGCTATGAGATCGAGCGCCTCTATGGCGAACCGGACTTCGTTCCGGCCCGGCTGACCGTCGACATGTACAAGCTGCCGGACCTGTCTCCGGTCGAGGTGACCACCCGCCCAGTGCGTGAGGGCAAGCGGATCAAGGTGATCGACGCGGAGTTCTTCAGCGCAGGCCAGAGCATGGCCCGGGCCACCTGCCAGCTGCTGCGCCGCACCGAAGCCCCGGAGGGGCGCGTCTGGACCCCGCCGCCCTGGGGCTCGCCGCCGCCGGACGCCCTGCCCACGCCGGCAGACCCGCGGGCCAATCTGGGCGGCATGTGGGAGACCCGACCCATCGTCGGCGGATGGGGCGACCTTGGCGAGCGGCGCCTGTGGATGCGCGAGGTTCGCCCCCTGGTCGACGATGAGCCGATGACCCCGTTCACCCGTGTGGCCCTGGCCGCCGACTTCGCCAGTCCGTTCGCCAACGCCGGGGACAAGGGACTTGGCTACATCAACAGCGACGTGACCCTCTATCTGCATCGCCTGCCACGCCAGGACTGGGTCGGGTTTCAGGTGACCTGCCACCAGGCGACGGATGGGGTGGCGATCGGCGAGTGCTGGCTGCATGACCAGGACGGCCAGATCGGGACCGCCAGCGTCACCGCCCTGGCCCAGCGGCGCGGGTTGGGTTGATCGCCGGGACCCGTTGGCTCAGCTACGTTCGCGACGGGCGCGGTGGGCGAAAGCCTTGGGCAGATAGACCCCGACCATCCGCGCCGAGGCGCTGGGGCTGGCGCTGTCGAGCCTGAGACCCGGCGCATCCGCCGGCTCGAAGAAGGTCTCACCCAGGCCCAGGACGCGCGGCGGCTTGCCGTCTTCCTTAAGGATGAAGCGGCCCCGGGTGACCACGCCGACCACATAGCCCTGGCGCTCGCTCTCGGCCGGCTTGGCCTCAGGCGCGACGCTGACCCGGCCGCCCGCGTCGCCTGCCCGGGCATAGTCGCCGGAGGGGCCTTGGCTGACCGCTTCACGCAGGCCCGCCAGCACGCGGTCTCCGGGGCTGGTGGCATGCATCGAATATTTGCAAGAGCTGGAGGCGTGCACCGTCGATATCGACGCCAGGGCGGCGACGAGCAGGCGAAAAAGCGACAGCGGCATGGATCACTCCAGGGTGACGGTCATGACCACGGCTCGCACCCTCGCCCCCGCGTATCAGGGATGCGGAACACCTGACGCGAGAGTGAACCCGATGCGATCGGTTCTCAAGAGGCGCGGGTCGAAAAACCGTTGGAAAAACACGATTTCAAGCTTCGCAGCGGGCTGAGGGCGCCGTTTTGGCCAGCGGGAGGCGCCGAACGCCCGGGGGACGGCTCCGGTCCGCCGCACGCGAATCGCCGCCGGCCTTCACCGATCGCCGGCCTGAAATCCTATAGACGCGCCGAATATTTCTGGTTTCGCCCGGAGCCTGCCGATGGGCTTTAGCTTTATCCCTCTGATCCGGGTAGGATTGTCCTTCCTGCCGGGAGGGGGCTGAGCGTCCGCGCCCAGGCCGCTTTCGGCGAGCCAGCGAGTTCCCGTTCCACCGCATGCATCTTCTGGCTTCGATCAATCCCCTCTACGCCGCGTCCGGCTTCCTGGTCGGTCTACTGGTCGGCCTGACCGGTGTCGGCGGCGGTTCGCTGATGACTCCGCTCCTGGTGCTGCTGTTCGGCATTCACCCAAGCACGGCCGTAGGCACGGACCTGCTCTACGCCGCCGCGACCAAGACCGTCGGCACCGCCGTGCACGGGGCCAGCGGCACGGTCGATTGGCGGGTCGTCCGGCGCCTGGCGACCGGCAGCGCGCCGGCCACCATCATCACCCTGACGATCCTGGCCCATGCCGAGAAGCAAGGCGCCGGAGCCAATCACCTGATCACCGTGGTGCTCGGCGTGGCGATGATCGCCACCGCCATCGCCATTCTATTCCGCAATTTCATACTGAAGCACTTCCGCGAGCGGGCCGGCGAGATCGATCCGCGCCGCACGGCGATCTTCACCGTCATCCTCGGCGCCATCCTGGGCGTTCTGGTGTCCCTGTCCTCAGTCGGGGCCGGGGCGATCGGCATAACCGTGCTGCTGGTTCTCTATCCCGACCTTCCGGTAGGGAAACTGGTCGGCTCGGACATCGCCCACGCGGTGCCCCTGACCCTGATCGCCGGCATGGGCCATTGGATGATGGGCTCGGTGGACTTTCACCTCCTGGTCTCGCTGCTGTCGGGATCGATCCCAGGGATCGTACTGGGCAGCCTGGTTTCGTCGCGGGTCTCGGACCGCATCCTGCGCCCAGTGCTGGCCTCGGCCCTGGTGCTGGTCGGCAGCCGGCTGGTGTTCTAAGCGTCTAGCGGAAGCCCCCGCGAGCCGCCTCCAGGGCCGCGATCAGGGTCTCGATATCGTCCTCGTTGTTGTAGGCGTGCACGCCGGCCCGGACGTTGCCGTCGCGGTGTGAGGTGACTATGCCCTGCCGCGCCAGCTCGGCGCAGAGGCCGGCGGCGTCGCGCGAGGGAACAGCCACCAGCGGTCCGCGGCGGGCGTCCAGGTCCGGGGTGATCGCCGGCCAGCCGATCGCCTGCAGCCGGTCCAGCAAAAGACGTGTCAGGCACCGCACACGGTCGCCGATGGCCTGGGTCCCAAGATCGCTGATGATCTTCAGGCCGGCCTCGGCGGCGTAGGCGTTGACCACGGCCGGGGTGCCGGCCTCGAACCGCCGCGCGGTGGGCGAGGGGTGGTTGGCGGTGATGTCCATGGCCCCGATGTCGGCCTGGGCGAACCAGCCGGAGGCTGTGGGGACCAGGCCCGGGATCAGCTCGGCGCGGGCGTAGAGGAAGCCGATACCCGCCGTGCCGATCAGGTACTTCATCATGCCGCCGATGGCGAAGTCGACGCCCAGCGCCTTCAGGTCGATCGGCTCGGATCCCACCGTCTGGTAGCAGTCCAGCAGCATCAGGGCGCCGCGGGCATGGGCCAGGCGGGCGAGACCAGCCACGTCCAGCTTGGCCCCGTTGCGGTAGCAGACTTGGGTCGCAGCGACGATCCGGGTGCGCTCGTCGATCAGGGCCTCGAAAGCCTCCAGCGGGATGTAGCCGTCCTGGCGCGGATGGGCGTGGACCACGCGGGCGCCGCGCGGGGCCTGAGCGTGCCAGATCTGGGCGCTGGTGGGGAACTCGAAGTCGGTGGTCACCACCGTGTCGCGTCCGCCGGTGAAATCGAGCGCGCTGGCCAGGGCGTTCAGCCCCGCCGAGGCTGAGGCGGTGACGGCGATCTCGTCGGCGGCGACGCCCAGGAGTACTGCCAGTCCTTGGCGCACCGCCTCGTGCTTGCCGACCCAGAGCTCCCAGTCGGCCCCGGCCTCGTTGCGGTCCCTCAAATACGCCTGGACGGCGGCCTCGACCTCGATGGCCAGGGCGCCGTAGGAGCCGCTGTTGAGATAGGTCTTGCGGGCCAGCAGGGGAAAGCGCGCACGGAGCGCTTCGAAGCGGGTTTCCACTGGATTTCAGATCCTTCCGAGGGACCCGGCGCTTATAGGGTAAGCCGGCAGGCCTGGCCAACGGGCGAGGTCGGCTCGGCAAGCCTCGAAAAATCCAGATGAAGCCGCTGCCGCTATCGACTAGGGATAGGGCGAACGGAGGCGCCGATGGACGATTGGATGGCCAGGAACGGGCACAAGGTGGTGCCGCGGGATCGGCTGCGCGCGCTCAGCGTTCGCTCCGACCTGCGCGGCTGGGCCCAGACGCTGAGCCATGTCGGGGCCATCTGCGGAACCACCGCCGCCATCATCCTGGTTCCCGCCAATATGCCGGCGCTGCTGATTCCGGTGCTGATGGTGCACGGGATCCTGATCAACTGCCTCTATGCCGGCCAGCACGAGCTGAGCCACTGGACGGCGTTCAAGACCAAGGCGCTCAACGACTGGGTCGGCCAGGTGTTCGGCTTTGCGACGCTGAACCCGTTCTATACCGACCGTTGGGCCCACTTCGCCCACCACCGGGCGACCCACGATCCGCTGCTGGATTCCGAGCTGATCGGCATGAAGCCCTATACGAGCTGGAGCTATTTCCTCGACCTGATCGCGGTCGGCTTCTGGCGCCGGCGTATCCGCATGATCGTGCGGACCGCCTTCGCCCAGGGGCTGGAGGGCGACTACTGGCTGACCGACGAACAGCGCAACGCGGTGATCCTGGAGGCGCGCATTTATGTGGCCCTGTGGGTCGCCATCGCAGTGGCCTCGATCGCCTTCCGCTCGTGGATCGCGGTGGAGTTCTGGATCGGGCCGCTCTTGCTGACCAAGTGGTTCCACCAGCTGCAGAACACCGGCGAGCACACCGGTCTGGACCACGACAGCGATACCTTCAGGAACACCCGGACCCTCAAGGGGCCGGCGGTGATGCGCTGGCTGGTGTGGAACATGTCTTATCACACCGCCCACCACTGCTTCCCTGGGGTGCCGTTCCACCGCCTGGCCGAGTTGCACGGGGACATCGTCGCCAATCTGGGCCGGCCGGTGCCGACTCTGGGCTATATTGAGGCCCAGCGCGAGATTTTCGCCACCCTGCGCCGGCGCGCCCGCGAAGCCGCCCAGGCCGCCTGAGCCGTGCAGCGGCTCGAGGTCTACCAGTCCCTCTGGGCCATGGAGCAACGCCGGCCCGGCGAGTCCGAGGCGCCGCTGGAAAGCTGGATCGAGCGGATCGCCGAGGCGGGCTATGCCGGCGCCGGCCTCGACCTGGCCATGAACGACGTGCCGCTGGCGCGCCAGGCTCGGCCGCTCTTGGAACGCCATGGCCTGAAGTGCCTGTTCAACGGCTTTCCCAAGAGCGACGACGAACTGGCCTTCATGCTGGACATGGCCCGCGACTTCGGCGCGCCCTATCTCAGCGTGATCGGCCAGGTGATGCCCCGGGACGTTCCCGGCATGATCGACCTCGCCCGTCGCTGGATCGCCATCGCCGAGCGGGCCGGCTTTCCCTTGCTGTTCGAAACCCATCGCCACGGCCTGCTGAACGATCTCTACCCGACCTTGGAATTGCTGGACGCGATCCCTGAGTTGCGGCTCTGCGCCGACCTCAGCCATTTCGTGGTCGACCGCGAGTTCGCGCTGCCGATCTCGCCGGCTGATGAGGTCATGATCGGCCAGGTCCTGGACCGCTCCTGGGCGATCCAGGGGCGGGTCGCCTCCAACGAGCAGGTGCAGGTCCAGCTAGGCTTTCCCCAGCATCGCAAATGGCTGGACCAGTTCCTGTCCTGGTGGGGGCAGGGGATCGGCTCCTGGCGCAAGCGGGCTGGCGAGGACGCCGTCCTGACCTTCCTCTGCGAACTCGGCCCGCCGCCCTACGCCATCACCGGCGCCAATGGGTTGGAGCTGTCAGACCGCTGGAGCGAGGCCCTGACGCTGCGGGCTGAAATAGAACGGCTTTGGACGAGGCCCGAGTAACCACAATTAACACTTGGAATGGCCGACGCCGGGCGTAGAGTTCGCCACGGCTGCGCCAGTTTTCGGTCGTCCACGGCCAAGCTGACCCGCCAATTCGACGGACACGCTTGCACCATCGCCGGGCGCAGCGGACGATGAGCAGCGAGACGCAACTACAAGGCCAAAGTATCCGCCACACGGGAGACGGTCATGGGTCAGTCAGGCGCTTCTGGAACCACCCGAACCATCGCCCTGGTGGGGCCGCCCGGATCGGGCAAGACCAGCCTTCTGGAAGCGATGATGTTCTCCAGCGGCTCGATCTCTCGCCAGGGCGAAGTCGCGGCCGGTTCGAGCGTCGGTGACAGTAGCCCAGAGGCCCGCCAGCGCGGCCAGTCGGTGGAGACCAACCTGGCCGGGTTCGACTATCTGGGCGACCACTTCGCTGTGATCGATTGCCCCGGCTCGACCGAGTTCAGCGGCGCGGAAGACATCGCCCTGCCGGCGGTGGATCTCGCCATCGTGGTGGTCGATCCCCAGCCGGACAAGGCGGTGCTGGCCCAGCCGGTGCTGCGCGCCATCGAGTCTCTGGGCGTGCCGCACGCCGTGTTCGTCAACAAGATCGACCAGGCCCGCGGGCCGCTGGACGAGTTGATCAAGGCGCTGGAGGCGGTCTCCAGCCTGCCGGTGGTGGCGCGCCAGCTGCCCCTGTTCGAGGGCGAGAAGGTCACCGGCTTCGTCGACCTGGCCCTGGAACGAGCCTTCGTCTACCGGGCCGGCCAGGCCTCGGCGCGGATCGACATGCCGCAGGAAATCGGCCCGGCCGAGGCGGACGCCCGCTTCCACATGCTGGAGCAGTTGGCCGAATACGACGACACCCTGCTTGAGCAACTGGTCAGCGACATCCAGCCGGATCAGGACACGGTGTTCGCCGACCTGGTCACCGAGATGCAGGAGCGCAAGATCACCCCGGTGTTCCTGGGCTCGGCCACCGGCGACTTCGGCATCCGCCGTCTCCTCAAAGCCCTGCGGCACGAGGCGCCCAAGCCCGACGCCGCGGCGGCCCGGCTCGGCCTCGACGGGCCGGCGGCCTACGTGTTCAAGGTCTCGCACGCCGGCCAGATGGGCAAGCTGGCCTTCGCCCGCGCCTTTGGCGGCGAGTTGGCCGACGGCGCCGACTTCACCCTGCCAGACGGCTCGCACAGCCGGGCCGGCGGCCTGTTCGCCGTGGCGGGCGGGGCGACCAAGAAAGTCTCATCCTGTGCGGCCGGCGACGTGATCGCCATCGCCAAGATCGAGAACGCGGCCCCCGGCATGGCCCTCTCCACCGACGGCAAGGCTCGTGAGGCCAAGGTTCCTCCCCGGCGCGCCGCGCAATACGCCCTGGCCATCGAGGCCAAGGACCGCAAGGACGACGTGCGCCTCTCCGCCGCCCTGACCAAGCTTCTGGAAGAGGACACGGCCCTGGCCGTGCGTCGCGACGCCGACACTCAACAGACCCTGCTGGAAGGCCAGGGCGAGGGGCACCTGACCCTGACCATCGACCGCCTGCGCCGTCGCTTTGGCCTGGAGGTCAACGCCAGCCGGCCGGCGACCGCCTATCGAGAGTCCATCCGCAAAGGCGTCACCCAGCGCGGCCGTCACAAGAAGCAGACCGGCGGCCACGGTCAGTTCGGCGACGTGCTGGTCGAGATCCGCCCTGCAGCCCGCGGCACGGGCTTCGCCTTCGCCCAGAAGATCACTGGCGGGGTGGTGCCCAAGCAGTGGATTCCAGCGGTGGAGCAGGGCTTGCGCGACGGGACCATCAAAGGGCCGCTGGGCTTTCCGGTGATCGACCTGGAGGCTGTGCTGATCGACGGCTCCTATCACAGCGTCGACTCGTCCGAGATGGCCTTCCGCGCCGCCGGGCGCCTGGCCATGGTCGAGGGGCTTCGGGCCTGCGATCCCTATCTGTTGGAGCCGATACAGCGACTGACCATCACCGCCCCGACCGCCAGCACGCCCAAGATCACCGCGGCGGTGTCCTCGCTGCGCGGCCAGATCCTGGCCTTTGCGCCCAAGGACGGCTGGCCCGGCTGGGACGAGATCGAGGCCTATATGCCCGAGGTGCATACCCGCGATTTCATCACCGAACTGCGCGGCATCACCCACGGCCTGGGCGTGTTCGAGGCCGTGTTCGACCATATGGCCGAATTGACCGGACGCCTCGCCGACGATGTGATCAAGCGGCAGAGCCACGCGGCCTGAGGCGCCGCTCGCCGGCCCGCTGGTCAAAATCTCACCCGCTCAGCAGTCGGTCGCCCAGAAAATAGGCGAACGGCGCGCCGCCTTGCCGATTTACAAGGCGCAGGTTTGACGCATGATCCCGTTCGCCAAGCTTGCGGGATGGGCGCGGGATTCGAGTCGGCGTAAAGCCGGCGCCCGCTGGGGTCAGATCATAAATTTCAGAAGACGGGGTGGCGCGATGCGCTTTGGGGCACGAGATCGCAATCTGAGAGGCGTGCGGCTTATGACAGCGGCGTCAGGGCTGGTTCTGGCGGCGTTGCTGCCGGCGGCGGCCCTGGCCCAGACGGCCGCGCCGGCCGATCAGAAGCCCGCCGCGACGGGCGAGACGCCCGAAATCGTGGTCAACGGCATTCCCTATCATGAGACGGTGCTGCCGACCCGGCTGTCTTCCAGTTCGGTCTATGGCCTGGACCTCAACGTGATGGACACGCCGCGTAACACCACGCTGCTGTCCAACACCCAGCTGCAGACCCTGAACATCCAGGACCCGCGGGCCTTTTCCTACCTGACGGCGTCCAGCTACACCGACAGCGCCTTCGGCACGCCGAACATCCCGCGCATCCGCGGCCAGTACGCCGACACCTTCGTCAACGGCATGCGCGACAGCTTCACCGTCAACGGCTATGGCGCGCCGCCCAATTTCGACAGCCTGGACACCATCAACATCGTCAAGGGTCCGGCCAGCGTGATCGACGGCCCTGGGCCGGGCGTGGGCGGGGAGGCCGACTTCATCACCAAGCGGCCGAACATGTTCCACATGACCGCCTCGGCCGCGGCCTCGATCGACACCTTCGGCAACCGTCGCTGGAGCGTCGACGTCGGCGGCCCGCTGATCCGAGGCGACCTCGGCGTGCGCATCAGCTATGCCGGCGACGACGACGGCAGCTACTTCTACGGCCACTATTTCCGCAAGAACGCGATCTATGGCGCGGTGCGCTGGAAGCCGAACGACCAGTACCAGCTCGACTTCAACACCGAGATCAATTCCGAGCAGTATACGGAGAATGTGGGCGTCAACCGGGTCAACCAGGCCCTTATCGACCACACGCTCTATCTGCAGGGCGCGCCGAGTTCCGGCGACCCCTGGGCGACCTTCATCCTGGGCGGCGACCCAGGCTCCTTCCCGGTCGGCTCGCCCGGCAATCCCTATGCGCCGGCGGCGCCGATTCTGACCGGGGTGCAGCTGACGGGCGAGGTTCCGCTCAACACCAAGATCACCATCGACCAGACGCCCGGCACTTCCGCCCGCGCGCTGAAATACAACGCCCAGCTGATCCAGAAATACTACTTCACCAACGATCTCTGGATCGAGAACAATACCTTCTTCAACTACCTGAACAGCGACAACCAGGACTTCTATTATTTCGCCGACTCGACCAAGGACTCCTGGTCGTTCGAGAGCCGCACCGACCTGCATGACCGCTTCGATATTAGCTTCGGAAAGGGCATGGAGCCGATCCACAACGAGGTTGTGGCCGGCTTCACCTTCCGCTTCGCTCACGTCAACTATATCAGCAATTTCAACGACGAGCCGGCCTCGGTTTATGATCTGACCGGCAATCCCAAGCTCTGGGTGTTCGATCCGGCGACACAGATCAATTTCGGCGACGCCTTCGTCTACAAGTCGGCCATGGGGCGGCTACAATACGGCACGCCGGGGCGGGATTCCGTCAACCTCGGCAATACCGGCATCTCGGACGTGTACGATACGGCCGTGTTCTTCCAGGACCGGATGGAGTTCACGCCCAAGCTCAGCGCCCTGTTCGGCGCCCGCGTCGACGCGGTGCAGGCCCATACGCACGATCCCCTGGGTGGAGCGGTCTGCGGGGCTTGCTTCACCGATTTTCCGATCGACCACACCACCGGGGTCTATGGGCTCGGCAACGCCAATATCAGCGTAGTCTACAAGGCCGCGCCCTGGGTCAGCGGCTACATCACCGCCGACTTCACCCAGAGCACCGATCCCAACGGCGGCAACGGCGGCATCAACGCCTTCACCCAGGTTCCGGACAGCCAATTGCTGCGCAAGGACAGCTACCTCTTCGAGGGCGGGCTGAAGTTCAACCTCCTGAACAACAAGCTGTTCATCGGCACGGCGGCGTTCGACCAGAAGCGCTCGATTCCGACGGGAGCGGCTGGAACCCAGACGGACGAGGCCAATATCCGCGGCGTGGAGTTGGAGGCCAACTACCAGCCGACCCGCAACCTGTTCGCCACCGCCAGCTATTCCTACGTCAAGACTACGCTGAACAAGGCGGCCGGCTTCTACGACTATCCGGCGGACAACGCGAACAACTATCCGGGCCAGCCCTACAATTTCGTCGACGGCGCCGGCCTGTTCGCCACCTTCGCGCCCGGTCAGAAATTCGACGATCCAGGCGTGCCGGAGCAGATCTTCAACTTCCTGGGCAACTACAAGTTCGACAATGGGCTCGGTTTCCGCGCCGGGGTGCAGGTGATCGGCCCGATTCAGACCACTACGTCTGGCAAGCTCGACCTGGCCAATTCGTTCTTCGTGCCTCAGAGCGTGATCAACAATGGCGGCTACTACAAGTCGCCGGTCATTCCCTGGCAGTACACCATGAACATGGCGGTGTTCTACGAGGTCAGCAAATACACCTTCACCCTCTCGGTCTACAACGTCACCGACCAACTGAACTGGCAGTCGGCGCCGGCCTTCTATGGCAACGATTTCCTGGTCCGCAACGACCCGCGCACGGTGGAATTCCGCGTGCAGGCCAAGTTCTGATACGGGCGCCGGTTAAGGGTGCGGCGAGCGGTCCGATGGTCAGGCCGCCGCACCCTGGGCAGAATGATGGGAGGCAGCTAGGGCGAGACCATGGACATCTATTGGCTGATCGGCGCGATCATCGGATCAGGGGTGTTCATTTTCGCCGGCCGCGAGCCTGCCTTGAAGCTGATTGCGGTGGTCAATCGCCGTCAAGCCAATGGCCGGCGCCGCCGTAGCGGAACCGGCCAGGGACCGTGGAACTGATCGCCCGCCTACAGGGCGCGTCGCCCCGCGATGGCGTGGTACAGCACCAGCACCACCACCGAACCGACGACAGCGACCAGGATGCTGTAGAGGTTCACGCCGGAGACCCCGGCGTGGCCAAAGGTATTGAACAGGAAGCCGCCGACAAAGGCGCCGACGATCCCGAGGACGATGTCGAGGACCAGGCCCTCGCCGCGTCGATTGACCAGCAAGCTGCCGATCCACCCCGCGACGAGCCCGACCACGAGCCAAGCAAGAATGCCCATTTGAGGCTCCTGTGATTTCGCCGCACAAGCGACGATCATGCCTTCATCAATCAATGAGAAGCGGCCCGGTTCCGCTGGATCGGAAACCGGGCCGCAGCGCGCGCGTCATTCGTCGTTGACGATCGAGACGATCTTGTGCGTGCGCTCGTCGATCAACAGCTTCTGGCCGTGGATATAGGTCCAGTGATAGCGCTCGTAGCGCGGCACGTCATAGGTGGTCACGCTGTCCGGCAGGGTGTCGCCAAGCGCGACCGGACCATCGTAGTCGACCGGGGCCGCACGCTGGGTGCGCACATAGGTCTTGACCTCCTTGGGCGGGTCGACCGTCGCGCCAGCGATGCCGCCGGCCACCGCGCCCACAGCCGCGCCGATCGGGCCGCCGACCACCGCGCCGGCCACCGCGCCGCCGGCCACGCCGACGCCGGCGCCGGTGCTGCCTTTCTTGGTCACCGTGGTCTGGGTGGTGGTGGTCGAGCCGTCAGGGTTCGCCTGACTGTCGGTAGTGGTGGTCTGTGCAAAGGCCGGGGCTGAGGCCAGCAACAGGCTGGCGGCGCTGGCGGCCAGAATGAACCGTTTCATGGGATTTTCCTTCCTTTATTCGGTGCCTATTGCGGCGGGGCGCTCGAGTTCGACGAGCCCGAGGCCGGCGCGGCGGCGCTTTGAGCGGCGTTGTTGTCCGACTGGCTGGCGTTGTTGGCCGCCTGGTTGGCGTTGTTCTGGGCCTGATTGGCGCTGGCGTTGGCCGCGGCGTTGGCGGTCCGGGCCTGGATGTCGGCCGTGGTCGCCTGGTCGCGGGACATCTGAGCCGAGGCCGCGGCCTGCTGGGCGCTGGAGGGGTTCACCGCGGTGGTCTGGTCGCGGTTGGTGAAATAGACAGCGGCCGCAATGATGGCCACGACCGCCACGATGCCGATGACGATCATCGAAGTGCGGCCGTCGCGATGCCGTTCGACCGTCGAAGTTTCCGATGGTGTCTGGACGCGATACTGGTTGGTCATGAGCGTGCTCCTGAAAACAGGCGCGAGATCTCACTGACCGAAATCTGTGTCGATCACGATTTCGTCAATGATTGGCGCTAGTGAGGCGAGCAACGTGGGTGCTGGCCGAATGGTTCCACACAAGCTCGGCCGTAAAAGCGCGCATAGTCGGAATATCGAGGGCGGATCGATCGAGATTTTATTTGTTATCGAGCGTCAAAAGTCTTGATTTATATTATCTTATTCGGAGATGTAGGCCTCGATTGAGGCCACGCGCAAGGCGATTTGGTTCTGGTCGAGGAATGAGCCTTCAAAGCTGTTCCTGGCCAAGGCAGCCAGATCGGCCCTGGTGAGCAGGGGGGCCACGGCGCGGTAATTGTCGTTGATATAGCCCCCGAAATAGGCCGGATCGTCGGAATTCACCGTAGCGCGCAATCCTAGTTGCAACATGCGGGCGATCGGGTGGGTCCCAAGATCGCGGACCACGCACAGCTTCAGGTTCGAAAGCGGGCACACGGTCAAGGTCATGCCGGTCTCGGCCAGGCGCCGGGTCAGGGCCTCGTCCTCCAGCGAGCGATTGCCGTGGTCCAGGCGGTCTATGTGCAGCAAGTCCAGGGCCTCGATCACATAGGCCGGCGGGCCTTCCTCGCCGGCGTGGGCGACGCGCTTCAGGCCGCGCTCTCCCGCGGCGGTGAACACGCGACGGAATTTGGAGGGCGGGTGACCGAGTTCGGAGGAATCGAGACCCACCCCCGTGATCTGCTCCAGCCAGGGCTCGGCCTCGCGCAGGGTGGCCAAGGCGTCGTCTTCCGACAGGTGGCGCAGGAAGCAGAGGATCAGTTTCGAGGTCAGGCCGTGCCGCGCCTCGGCCTCGCGCATCCCGGCCAATAGGCCCTCGGCGACCACGCCGAAGGGGATTCCGCGCGCAGTGTGGGTCTGAGGGTCGAAGAAGATCTCGGCGTGGACCACAGTGTCCGCCGCGGCGCGGTCGAAATAGGCGAGGGCGAGGTCGTGGAAATCCTCCTCGGTCCTCAGCACGTCGGCGCCCTGATAGTAGATGTCCAGGAAGTCCTGTAGTCGGCTGAAAGTGTAGGCTGCCCTGAGCTGCTCGACGCTGTCGAAGGGGATGGCGATGCGGTTTCGCCGGGCTAGGGCGAACATCATTTCCGGCTGCAGGCTGCCTTCGATGTGCAGGTGCAGTTCGGCCTTGGGCAGGCCGGCGATGAAGCCGTCGAGATCGCTCATGTAACGCCTCCTAAGTCTTCAGGCGGCCGACATATAGACGAAGCGGGCGACGAAGAGGGCCGCCAGCAGGAACAGCAGCCAGTCGCCAACACGAGCTTCGCGGCGGATCAGCTTGATCGCCGCATAGGCGGTGACGCCGAAGGCGAGGCCGTTGGCGATGGAAAAGGTCAGGGGGATCATGATCAGGGTCAGAAAGCCGGGGATGGCCTGGACCGGGTCCTCCCAGGCGATCTCGGCCACCGGCGCCATCATCAGGGCGCCGACCAGGATCAGGGCCGGCGCCGTGGCCGCCAGCGGCACGGCCTGGGCGAAGGGCGCGGCCAGCATGGTCGCCAGGAACAGCAGCCCGGTGACGATGGCGGCGAGGCCTGTGCGCCCGCCGGCCTGGACCCCGGCCGCGCTCTCGACATAGCTGGTGACGGTGCTGGTGCCGGCCAGGGCGCCGATCATGCTGGCGGCGGCGTCGGCGATCAGGATGCGGTTCAGATTGGGGATTTCGCCCTCGGGCGTCTGCAGCCCTGCGCGGCGGGTGACAGCCACCAGGGTGCCGATATTGTCGAACACATCGACGAACAGGAACACGAACACGATCTCGGCCATGGACAGAAGCCCGCCGCCGCCCAGGCGGAAGGCGCCGGGGATATCGAGAGCGAAGGCGGTCTTGCCGAGCTCGGTCAGGCCGTAGGGCTGGGCCGTGAAGTGGACCAGGCCGATCGCCCAGCCGGCGGCGGTGGTCGCCAGGATGCCGATCAGCATGGCGCCCTTCACCCGCCAGGCGGTGAGGGCGACGATCAGGACCAGGCCGAGGACCGACAGCGCCGCGCCGGGCGCCTTGAGGTTTCCAAGCGCCACGCTGGTGTCGGGATTGCTGACCACCACCCCGGCGTTGCGAAGCCCGATGAAGGCGATGAACAGGCCGATGCCGCCCGCCACCGCCGCGAACAGGCTGGGCGGAATGGCCGAGACGATCATTCGCCGCACGCCGGCCAGGGTCAGCAGCATGAAGCAGCAGCCCGACAGGAACACGCAGCCCAGCGCCGTCGGCCAGGCCACGTGCATCTGCTGCACCACGGTGAAGGTGAAATAGGCGTTCAGCCCCATGCCGGGGGCCAGCGCCAGGGGCACGTTGGCGGTCAGGCCCATCAGGATGCTGGCGATCCCGGCCGAAAAGCAGGTCGCCGCCGCCACCGCCGCCACGGGCATGCCGGCCAGGCCCAGGATCGAGGGATTGACCGCCACGATATAGGCCATGGTCAGGAAGGTGGTGACGCCCGCGGCGATCTCGGTGCGCAGGCTCGTGCCGCGCTCGGCCAGTCGGAAATGGCGGTCCAGGCCGGCCGTGATGGTCAATGCGTCGCCCCCGATCTACGCAGTTCCGACTCGCGACCCCGCGAGCCCTGGCAGGATGACGCGGAACGCGGCCGCGGCAAGGCTCAGGCCGTCGGTCGATGGTGAAAGCCCTGGCCGCCGTCATCTTCCGCGGCAGCCCGCTCGATCCGGGTCACCTGCGCGCCGGCCGGGCCGCGCTGGCACGCCTCGATCAGCCGTTCGACGTCGGTCTCGAGGCCCCTGGCCACGAGCTCGACCGTGCCCTCGCGGCGATTGCGCACCCAGCCGGAGAGGTCGAGGCGCCGGGCCTCGTCGACGGCCCAGGCGCGGTAGCCGACGCCCTGGACACGGCCGTGGATGATCAGGCGGACGAGGCTCTGCTGCACCGGCCGAGAATGGGCCGGGCGGCGGCGCTAGGCAATCAGGCGACGGCCCGTTTCGCCCGCGCCGGGTCCGCGTCGTCGGCCACGGCCAGGACGGCGAGGGCGGCGAGGCCCAGGGAGGCGCCGCCGACCGCCAGGGCCCAGATCGGCTGGCCGGCGAAGAAGGTCTTCAGCATCAGGCCAAGCAGGGTGGCCGCCAGGAGCTGGGGGGTGACGATGAAGATGTTGAAGATGCCCATATAGACGCCCATCTTGGCGGCCGGCGCGGCGCCCGAGAGGATCGAATAGGGCGCGGACAGGATCGAGGCCCAGGCGATTCCCACCCCGATCATCGGCGCCCACAGCATCTGCGGATCGCGGATCAGCATGAAGGACGCAAGGCCGAGGGCGCCCAGGGTGAGGGCCAGGGCATGAGCCTGCCGCCGGCCGATGCGGGCGGCCAGCGCCGGCAGGGCGAAGGCGCTCAGCGCGCCCACGCCATTGTAGACCGCAAACAGCACCCCGACCCAGTCGGCGCCTTCGTTGTAGGCCTTCGAGGCGGTGTCATGGACGCCGTAGTGGAAGCTGGTCACCGCCGCGGTGGTGTAGATCCACATGGCGAACAGGCCGAACCAGGTGAAGAACTGCACCACGGCCAGCTGCCGCATGACCTTGGGCATGGCGAAGAGATCGTCGACCACCTCGGTCAGGCCGCCGGCTCCGCGGCCCGCGGCCCGCAAGCTCCCGGCCGCGAGCTGGGCCAGGCCGAACAGGGCGATCAAGCCGCCGAGGACATAGACCTCCTTGCCGAGCGCGAAGGCGCGCACCGCCAGCGTCACCAGGGCGCCCAGGGCGAGGCAGAGGCCGCCGCCCTTGAGGTAGAAGCTCGGCGACCGGCGGGCCGCATGGACGGCTGTCGGATCGACCGGGCTGGCGAAGCGGGCGGCTTCTTCCGGCGAATATTCCTTGCTGCTGGCGATGGTCCAGAGCACGGCCAGCAGCAGGCAGACCCCGCCGACATAGTAGGCGATGCGCACCGAGGGCGGCGTCACGCCGGCCGGGGCGGTGTTGGCCACATGCAGCCAGTGGCTCAGCATCCAAGGTAGGGCCGAGGCGAACACCGCCCCCGCGCCGATGAAGAAGCTCTGGGTGGCGAAGCCGGTGGTGCGCTGCTCCTCGGGCAGAAGGTCGCCGACGAAGGCGCGGAACGGCTCCATGGTGACATTGATCGAGGCGTCCATCACCCAGAGGGTCCCCGCAGCCAGCCACAGCACCGGCGCGCTGGGCATGAACAGCAGGGCGGCGGTGGAGAGCAGGGCGCCCGCCAGGAAATAAGGTCGGCGGCGGCCGAGCGGACCCCAGGTCTTGTCGCTCATGTGGCCGATGATCGGCTGCACCAGCATGCCGGTCAGGGGCGCGGCGATCCACAGAATGGCCAGCTTGTCGACATCGGCGCCGAGGGTCTGGAAGATGCGGCTGGTATTGGCGTTCTGCAGGCCAAAGCCGATCTGGATGCCGAAGAAGCCGAAGCACAGGTTCCAGATCTGCCCGAACCTCAATCTCGGCTTCTGCACGGCCCCGCCCTCGGTCACGCCTGCTGTTCCAGGATCAGGCCGGCATAGGGGCCGAGCTGTCCAGAGGCGGGATCCGTCTCGCCCACCTGGGCCAGTACGCGCCCGCCGGCGAACGACGTCCAGGTCTGGCGGTTGGGCGAGAGGTTGAAGACGCAGATGAGGGCCTGGCCGTCGCTGGCGCGCTCGAAGGCCAGGATCGGCTCGGGCGCCGCAACGAGCACGAACGAGCCGAGGCGCAGCGCCGGCGAGGCCTTGCGAAGGGCGATCAGGCGGCGGGTGAGGGCGAGAGCGGATTTTGCGTCGGCCTCCTGAGCGTCAACCGCCAGGGCCAGGTGACGGGGATCGACCGGCAGCCAGGGCTCGGCGTCGGAGAAGCCGGCATGGGGCGCACTCGCGCTCCACGGCATGGGCGTTCGCGCGCCGTCGCGGCCGAGGGTCTGGGGCCAGTTGACGATCGCCTCGGGGTCGCGCAGCCGGTCGAACGGCACCTCGGCCTGGGGCAGGCCCAGCTCCTCGCCCTGGTAGAGGAAGACGTTGCCACGCAGGGCCATCAAGAGCAGCAGCCCCTGGCGCACGGCGGCGTCACGATGCTCAGGCGCCGCCCAGCGGCTGACGGCCCGCGGCGCGTCGTGATTGGAGAAGGCCCAGCTGGGCCAGCCCACGCCCTCGGCCTCGGGCCAGGTCTCGAAGGCCTGGCGCACCACGTCCGGGGTCAACTGGTCGGCATAGAGGAAGTCGAAGCCGTAGGCGCTGTTCAGCCGCCGCTCACCCTCGGTGAACAACCGCATCTCGCGCTCGGCGTGCTCGCCGCCGACCTCGGCCACGGTGAAGGCGCCATACTGGTCGGTGACCAGCCGCACCCGTTCGATGAAGTCGGTGATGCCAGGCTGGGACTGGTTGTGGATGTGCTGCTGGAAGTCGAACGGCCGGGTGCGCTTGCCAGGCTCGGTGACCGGCGGATTGTCGATCAGGGCTGGGTTGTGCATGGAAAAGTTGATCGCATCCAGGCGAAAGCCATCGACCCCGCGGTCCAGCCAGAAGCGGGCGGTGGCCAGCACCTCCGCTTGGACCTCGGCGTTGTGCAGGTTCAGGTCCGGCTGGCTGGGCAGGAAGTTGTGCAGGTAGTACTGACCGCGGCGGGCGTCCCAGGTCCAGGAGGGGCCGCCGAACACCGACTGCCAGTTCGAGGGCGGCGAGCCGTCCGGCTTGGCGTCGGCCCAGACGTACCAGTCGGCCTTGTCGCTGTTGCGGCCCGAGCGGCTGTCCTGGAACCAGGCGTGCTGGTCGGAGGTGTGCGAATAGACCTGGTCGATGATCACCTTCAGGCCCAGGGCGTGGGCGCGGGCCAGGAGCCGGTCGAAGTCGTCCAGGGTCCCGAAGATCGGGTCCACGGCGCGATAGTCCGAGATGTCGTAGCCGAAGTCGCGCATGGGCGACTTGAAGAACGGCGAGAGCCAGATGCCGTCCACGCCCAGCGAGGCGATATGGTCAAGGCGGGCGGTGACGCCGGGCAGGTCGCCCACGCCGTCGCCGTTGGTGTCGGCGAAGCTGCGCGGATAGACCTGATAGATCACCGCCCCGCGCCACCATTCAGGCTTGGGCGAGGGGGCGGGCGCAGCTTGGCGGGGATCGGGACGGACTGAGGTCATTGAACGCCGGACGAGGTGCAGATGATGTAGTCGAGGCCGGCGAGGCTGACCGGATAGCTGGTCGGCGCGGCGGCGGCGGAAGCGCAGGTCCCATGCAGGGCGCGCCAGGATCGTGATCGGTCGTCGACGCTGATCCTGGCGGTGATCGGCGCGGTGCTGGTGTTGAACACCACCAGCGTCTCGGCGCCCGAGACCGGGTCGTGGCGCGAGACTGCGAACAGGCCGGGCGCCTCGTCGGCCGCGCGGACCACCTGGTCGCCGCGGCGCAGGGCCGGGTCGGCGGCCCGTACGGCGGCCATCTCGGCCAGGGCGCGATAGATGGGGTGGCCGGGGTCGAAGTGGTCCTGGGCCGCCGAGGCCTTGGTCCCGATCAGCGGTGTCCTGATGTATTCGGTTACCTGGCTGGCGAACAGCGGTTGGCGCGAGTCCTGGTCGCCGCCGGTCCCGACGAAGCCCTGCTCGTCGCCGGCGTAGATCACCGGCTGGCCGCGCAGGAAGAACATCATGGCATGGCCCAGGACCACCCGGCGCAGGACCTCGTCGTCGCTGGCCGTGGGATTGGCCTGCTTTACGAACCAGGCGAAGCGGCCCATGTCGTGGTTGCCGAGGAAGGTCGGCAGCTTTCGCGCGCTGTCCGGGCCGCCGGCATAGTCGGCGTCGGCGGCGAACAGCCGCGCCAGCCGCGACGGCGCTTCGCCTTTGGCCACGACGTCGGTGACCGCGCCCTGGAAGGCGAAGTCCAGCGGCGCCAGCGGCGGCGCCGCTCGGCTGAAGCTGGCCAGGACCGCGGGGTCGGGGTCATAGATCTCGCCGAACACATGGAAGTTCGGAATGCCCCTGGCTTTGGCGCGGGCGGCCATGGCCGGGACGAAGGCGGTCCAGAACTCGCGGCCCACGTGCCGCACGGTGTCGATGCGGAAGCCGTCGACGCCGAAATCGTCGATCCAGCGGCCATAGATGTCGATGAAGCCCGCCAGCACCCGCGGATCCTCGGTCTGGACGTCGTCCAGGCCGGCGAAGTCGCCATAAATCGAGCTTTCGCCCTTGAAGATCGAGTTTCCGCGGTTGTGGTAGTAGATCGGATCGTTCAGCCAGTCCGGCTTCTTGGCGCGCGCCTCGCCCGCCGGGACATAGGGCGTGTAGGCCCAGTCCGGGTCCTTGAGCTTGGAGAAGTTCTCCATCGTCTGGTGGTCGGCGTCGTCGCCTTGGAAGCCGTCATTGATCGCCGGACCGTTCACCCCGCCGCGCCGCACATAGGGATAGTCGGCCTTGGAGCGGTAGGTGCAGTCGTTCTTGGGGCACTCGCGATAGCGGATCACGTCGGCCGTGTGATTGGCGACGATGTCCATATAGACCTTCATCCCGCGGGCGTGCGCGGCGTCGACCAGGGCCTTGAAGTCCGCTCGCGTGCCGAAGTGCGGGTCGATGTCGGTGAAGTCGGTGATCCAGTAGCCGTGATAGCCGGCCGATTCGTGGCCCGGCGGGCCTGAGACAGCCTTGTTCGTGAAGACCGGCGCCACCCAGACGGCGGTCACGCCGAGGCCCTGGATATAGTCCAGATGCTGGGTCAGACCCTTCAGGTCGCCGCCGTTGTAGAAGGCCTTGGAGGTGGGGTCGAAGCCGGTCGAGAGCCGGTCGCCGCCCAGGCCGCCGCGGTCGTTGGCCGGATCGCCATTGGCGAACCGGTCGGGCAACAGGAAGTAGACGACCTCGTCCTCGGGCAGGCGGTCGCGGAATGAGGCGGCGGGGCCGGCCGGTTCGCTCGCCCAGGCCATCGGCGCGAGCGAACCGGCGCCGAGCAGCAAAGCGGCCAGCATCGCCAAGCTCGACTTCATGCCGAGATCGGCCCGGCGCGGCAGGTCCGCGCGATATAGTCGCTATGATAGGGCATCGAATTCACGCACTTGCTGACCACCTGCTCGACACCGTCCAGGTGCGCGAGGATGTCCTCAGGCGAGGTAAGGTCCACGGCCGGATCGTAGCGTTCCGGGATCAGGCCCTGCCCGATCAGCACCTGGATCCAGGACACTTCGCGGAACAGATCGTGCGTGTTGGCGAAGATGCGGCCGGCCGAGGCGAAGACGTCGAGCTTTTCCTGCAGCGATTCCGGAACCGCCATGTTGCGGCAGTAGCGCCACAGCGGCGTGGGTTCATCGACCAGCTTGTAGTGGGCGATGATGAAGTCGCGGATCCACCTGTACTCGACATCCGTCTGGTCGTTGTAGGCGTCGATATCGGCGCAGGCGAACCGCTTGTCCGGGAACAGGGAGAGCAGGCGGAACAGGGCCGTCTGGATCATGTGGATGCTGGTGGACTCCAGCGGCTCCAGGAAGCCGCTGGCCAGGCCGACGGCCACCACGTTCTTCACCCAGGCCTTGTTGCGCTTGCCAGGGGTGAAGCGCAGCGGTCGCGGGTCGCCCAGCGCTTCCCCGTCGAGACGGCCGAGCAGGTTGGACGCCGCCTCGTCGTCGCTGATGTGGTCGCTGGAATAGACATAACCGTTGCCGATCCGGTGCTGTAGCGGGATGCGCCACTGCCAGCCGGCCTCGCGCTTGGTGACGCGCGTATAGGGGGTCAGGGGGGTGACCGAGGCGCAGGGAACCGCGAGCGCCCGGTTGCAGGGCAGCCAGTGCGACCAGTCCTCGAAGCCGGCCCCGAGGGCCTGTTCGATCAGGAGGCCGCGGAAGCCGGAGCAATCGATGAAGAGCTCGCCCGCAACCGTCTCGCCGCGCTCCAGCGTCACTGACTCGATGAAGCCATCCTCGGCCCGCTTGGCGTGGCCGACGATCTTGCCTTCGATGCGGGTCACGCCCTGGCTCTCGGCCCGCTTGCGCAGATAAGCGGCGTAGAGCCCGGCGTCGAAATGATAGGCGTGGCTGATCTCGGCCAGGGGCGAATTGCCGGCCTTGGGGTCGGCGGGCATGAACTTGTTGCGCAGGGCCGCCTGGGCGCCGATGCAGAAGGCGTCCATTGAGCCGGCGCGTCCGAGCCGCCGGGCCTTCAGCCAGTACTGATGCGGATAGAGCCAGCCGACATGCTGCCCGATCGGGCCAAAAGCATGGAAATAGCGGCTTCCCGGCCCAGTCCAGTCGCGGAAATCGATGGCGAGCTTGAAGGTGCCCTGGGTGGCCTTGATGAAGTCGTTCTCGTCGACGCCGACAAGGCGGTTGAACGACTGGATGTGCGGGATGGTCGCCTCGCCGACGCCCACCGTGGAGATTTCGTCGGACTCGATCAGGGTGATGTCGAGCTTTGCGCCAAAAGTCTTGGAGAGCAGGGCGGCGCTCATCCAGCCGGCGGTGCCGCCGCCGACGATGACGACCTTGCGGATCGCCAGTGGGGAGACATTGGAAGCGGTCGCTTCAACGCTGTCGGTATTCATGCTTGCTCCCGCCGCCCGCGCTGACAAGGGAAGGCGGACGCTTCAAATAAACCAATCGCATCCTGCCGATCGCGGGAAAATCCGGTCCCCGCCCGACCCAACGGATTGGGTGCTCCGGCGGTCAGGATCATGGTGGGCTTCAAGGGCGCACCCTCGAAGCCCACCATGTTCGCTCGGGCCTATTTGCAAGGCCGCAGTTCAGAGCAGGTGCTAGTACTTGTAATGCACGCCGAACAGCAGATTGGTGCCGAACAGCTTGTAGTAGACGGTATTTTTCGGGTCGGGAGAGGTGGCCGAGTTCGTGGCGGAGTTCCACCTGCCGGTATAGCTGTTCATCGCCTCGTTGGTGATGTTCTCAGCTGCGAAGGTGAAGCTCAGGTTCTTGAGCGGGCCCGACGTAATATCATAACCGGCCTGGAAGTCCACGATGTTTTCGGCTGCGCCCAGGACTGGTTGCAGGCCGCCGTTGTAGTCCACAACTTCCTGGTCATATTTGCTGCGATAGCGGTCGTTGAGGCGCAGAGAAATACCGTTCTTTTCCCAGTACAGGCTGACGTTGGCGACATACTTCGAATACTGGGGAAGATTGCCGTCCGGCGTGCCGGATTGGCAAGGGGTCTGGTAAGTATTGATGTTGTTGAGAGCGCAGCCAGGAGCCGTCGGAATCTTGACCGTGCTTTCGATTACCCCCGCCGTGCCTGATATTCCGAAGCCGTCCAACACCTGGGACAGGTGCTTCAGCTGGAAATTGCCCGAGAAGATGACGCCATAGAGCGCGCCGCCATTGCCATTCACCCACTGGGTCACCGGACCGGTCATGATCGGCGCGGGTATTGTTACGCCGTTGTTTGTGTATGGGCCGGTGGCGGCATAGTAGGCGGAGAAATTAGCGGTCGAGCTGCTTTGATAGATGTAGGTTTCGAGGTTCTTGTAGAAGAAGTCGAGCGATATGCCTTCGCCCGGAGCAAAGTATCGCTCATAGGTAAGCTCGACGTCGTCTGAGATCCATGGCTTCAGGCTGGGGTTGGCGAGGCTGCCGCTCCACGGGCTGGTATTGCCGGAGGCGGCGAAGTTGAAGCTCACGCTTGAGCCGCCGCCCATCTGGTCGAACCGCGCACGAGCCATCGACCGGCCAGCCGAGAAGCGAATGTCCTGGCTGTCGTTCAAATGCAGAGTCAGGTTGAGGCTCGGCAGAACGTCCCAGTATTCCGTGGATGACGGTATGGCCACGTAGTTAAAGACAGTCCCGCCCGCCGGGTATTCGAATGACGTCGTGACGCTTTGCGAGGTATTGACGGCCTGGATTCCGAAATTGCCGGTCAGGTCATGGCCGCCGACCTCGGTGCGGATCTGGGCTTTGAAATAGGGCGTGATCACCCGCTCGCTGATGGACCAATCGGATAGCGACGCCCCGTTGCCCCCGCCGGGCGCGCGATAGTCAGCGACCGAGCCGTATTGGCCGCTATTGAAGGCCTGCCGCGGATTGATGCTGTACATATCCGGCAGCCCGAAGACGCTCATATTGGTCGGGGACGAAAGCCAGCTCGCCGGAATAGGCTGGGATTCGTTCCCGCTGAGCAGAAACAGCTCGTCTTCTTCGACGCGGTAGTCTTTCTTGCGGACGCTATAGGAAACTCCGGCTTCGATGTTGCTGATCGATCCGGGGATATCCTTGCTCAAGGACCACTTGGTCTGTTGGATGCTGTCGAAGGTGCGTTGGATCAGGTTTTGTCCTGCGCCGCCCATCTGGTCAGCGTCGGGCCCACCATTGCAGGTGCTGCCCCATTGAGGTGGATTGTTCGGAGACACGACCCCGCCGGGGCAGGCGCCCGGGAAGCCAGCCGGAATATAGTTTGACCAGCCTTGGTTTTCCCCCAAGGCCACGTTCACGAGGTTCTCGCTCCAGTTGGAGATGCCGATGTTCCCGCCGGGGCCCTTGCCTTCGGTCAAGGTCGCAGTGGTGGTGTTCTGCTGACCGTTGAGACCAAAGCCGTTGTACAGCTGCAGCTGGTCAAAGTGGTTGTCGGCGTCGGAGTAACCGTAGTCGGCATGCATCTTCCAGCCGTTGCCGAACTTGTAGTTCATCGTGAAATCGGCTGACCGCAAGCGCGAGGTCTGCCGGTAGTCGTAGCTCTCCAGCTGCGGCGCCAGCGCCGACCAGGTACTCGTGCCGTTTGCTACGTTGGTCGGAGTTCCGCTGAGCGGAAACTCTACCCCCCGAATGATGGCGTCGTCATCGTAAGAGGAGTCGAAGGCGTCGACGACGAATTCGAGATTGTCTGTCGGCTTGTACTGTATCGTCACAACGCCGCTGTCGCGGGTGAGTGTATCGCTGCGAAGCTGATCCTGCAGCCCGCCCTCGAGTTGATCGTTCGCCGCATAGTAGCCCCAAGGGTGCTGTGCGATGATCTGGTTGGGCGTCTCGATGTGCGAATAGCCGAACATCACGCCGATTTTGTCGTTGTCGAGCTGGGTGATGTAGGTGAGATTGGCGCGATAGCCGGTGTCGGTGGCGCCGGGCTGCAGCTTGCCTTCGAGGGCGTATTCGCCCTGCGCGCCCAGGAACAGGTTGGTCTTGCCATAGTCGAGCGGACGAACCGTCCGCATGTCGATGGTGCCGATCGCGGCCCCGGTCAGCGAGGCGTCGCCGGTCTTGTACACCACCACCGAATTCATGATCTCGGCCGGATACTGGTCGAGCTGGGTGGTGCGGTTGTTGTCGGTGGTCGCCTGCATGAAGCCGTTCAGCAGGGTGGTGTTCATCGCCGACGGCAGGCCGTCGATGGAGATGTCCTGAGTGCGGCCGCTGTTGTCGCGCTGCGCCGCCAGGCCCGGGAGGCGGGCGATGGAGTCGGCGATGGAGTCGTCCGGCAGCTTGCCGATGTCTTCTGCGGAGATCGCTTCGACGATGTCCTCGTTGGCGCGCTTCACTTTCAGGGCGCTGATCTGGCTGTGGCGGATGCCGGTGACCACGATCTCGTCGAGCGAGCTCGAAGACGACGCCGGAGCCTGGGCTTGGGCCGCCGCGCCGGTGGCGGCGAACAGCAGCGCCCAACCCAAGACTTGGGTGCTCGCGCTACGAGTAAGGCGCGCGGAAGCACTCGCTCGCCGGCGATTATTGTTAGATCTCATTTGAAGCAGATCCCCCTTTCAGAACGCACCACTCGGTCGCGCTGAACTTATTGTCGTGTTCTTAGGCAGAGTGCCTATCGTGCAGGATCAATTTCGTATCCTGAGCCCACCGAAACGCAATCCCGCCACATACGTATTCAATGACCCGCCTGAACACTGGTGTTGCGCATATGACACGTTCGTAATGTGCGCTGAGCATGACGCAAAACGGGCCTGGAGGAGCCGTGACACGGCGTCCTATAGGTGCGGGCAAGGGAGGCGGATAAAATCGCCCGATGCAGGAAAAGCCCACCTCGTTCGACATCGCCCAGTTGGCAGGGGTGTCCCAGCCGACCGTGTCGCGGGCCCTGCGGGGAAGCCCGACGGTCAGCGAGGCTACGCGGCGCAAGATCGAAGAGATCGCCCGGCAGCTGAACTACAAGGTCGACAAGAACGCCTCGAATCTGCGTTCGCAGCACACCAACACCCTGGCCCTTCTGCTGTTCGAGGATCCGACTCCGGACGATTCGCTGATCAACCCGTTTTTCCTGTCTATGCTCGGCTCGATCACCCGCAATTGCGCGATCAGGGGCTATGACCTGCTGGTCTCCTTCCAGCAGCTGTCCGGCAACTGGCACACCGACTACCAGGACAGCGGCAAGGCCGACGGCGTCATCCTCCTGGGCTACGGCGACTACGACGAATACCGCTGGCGACTGGACAAGCTGGTGGCCGAGGGGGCGAACTTCGTGCGCTGGGGTTCGGTGCAGGAGGGCCAGCCGGGAATCACCATCGGCTGCGACAACCTGCAGGGCGGCTACGAGATCACCCGTCACCTGATCGGCCTGGGGCGGCGGCGGATCGCCTTCCTGGGCGCCGCGTCATCAGGCTATCCGGAATTCCAGGACCGCTACCGGGGCTATGTGAAGGCGCTCAGCGAGGCGGAGCTGCCGGTTCTGGCTGCGAATCAGGTCGACGCCATCTCCACCGAGGAATCGGGGCACGAAGCGGCGCTGACCCTGATCGGGCGGGGCCTCGATTTCGACGCCGTGGTCTGCGCCAGCGACCTGATCGCCATCGGCGCCATCCGGGCGTTGCAGGAGCACGGGCTTGCGGTGCCGGACACCGTCGCGGTCACCGGCTTCGACGACATCCTGGCGGCCAATTTCGCCAATCCGCCCCTGACCACCATCGCCCAGGATTCGCGCGAGGCCGGGGCGGCCCTGGTCGACGCCCTGATCGGCCAGATCGGCAAGCAGACGGTGGAGAGCCGGATGCTGCCGACGCGTCTGGTCGTGCGACGATCATGCGGCGGCGCCCCAACTTGAGCGCTGGCGCCGCCGCGCCGATCGTCGCAGGTATGCGGGCGGCGCGGGATTGGTTCCCATTATCCAATTGATTTATATGAAAATACTATGTGTGCGCCGGCCGGTGGCTACGTAGTCTTACGGATGCGCGCGCGCCACGGGCTTAAGGTGAGATAAAGCTCGGCGTGGCACCTATAGCGTCGTTACGCGATTCACCATGGTCCGCTCACGCCCGTTCGTATGACCCTGAACGTCGATCTCGCCAGTTCGAAGGCCCCCGTCGCCGCGCCGGGCTCGGCCGGGCGCACGGGCCTGCTGGCCCGCGCGCGGCGCGTTGCGGGCGGGCGTCTGACGCCTGCGGTCTGGGCGCGGTTGCTGCTGCCGCTGGTGGTGGCCGTGGCGGTGGTCCCCTTCGCCGGGGCGGCGTTGCCGGGCGCCTGGTTCGTGGCGATGGCGGTGCTGACCCTGGCTGCGCGGCCAGCGGACGAGACCGGCGGGCAGGGCCGGGGCCTGCCGTCCTGGCCGCTCAGCACAGGCTATTCGCTGTGCGCCCTCTATCTGGTGATGGCGCATACCGGCGCCGCCCAGACCCTGGGCGTGACCCTGTTCGGGGTGATCCTGTTCGACGTGCTGGTGCGCGAATACCAGAACCCCCGCCGGCTGGTCATCGACCTGATCCCGCCCGCCGCTTCCATCGTGCTGGTCCAGGTCGCGGCCTCGTACCTGCGCCTGAGCCATCATCGTCCGCAGGAAATCGTCACCGTCGTCGCCAGCCCGTTCGCAGTGTTCTTGGTGTTCCGCTCGCTGCACGACCATCTCGTGCGCAGCCGTCGCCGACTGGCCGAAGCCACCGACCGGGCCGAGGCCAATGCGCGCCGGCTGGAAGAGGCGCATCGAATCGCCACGATGGCCGAGGCCTTGGCCGGGGTGGGGCATTGGCGGCTGGATGTGGCCAGCCGGCAGTTCCTCTGGTCCGAAGGGGTCTATCGCATCGTCGGCCTCGATCAGCGCCAGGCTGCGCCAGGTCCCGATTCCCTGCCGCGCTATTGGGCCGAGGAGGATCGCGCGCTCATCAACGACTGCCTGACCAGGGCCATGCGTGACGGAACGCCCTTTGCGCTCGAAGCTCGGCTGCTGCGCGAAGACGGGGAGGTCCGGCACGTCGTCTCCAACGGCGCCGCCGAGCGTGACGCGGAGGGGCGGATCGTCACGGTCTATGGCGCGATCCTCGACGTGACCGATGCGAAGCGGCGCGAGATTGCGCTCGGCGAGAGCGAGGAGCGCTTCCGCCTGCTGGCCGACAAGTCCAATGACATGATCATGCAGACCACGGTGTCGCCCGATGGACATCGCCGCCTGACCTATGTCAGCCCCGCCGTGACCAAGGTCCTGGGCTACGGCCAGGACGAGGACCCCGGCGGATCGACCCTGGCCTATGTGCACCCGGACGATATCGAGCGGGTCATCCGGTCCAACCTCGAGCAGATCGCGGAGGGGCCGTCGGCCGAGCCGCGGCTGAACGCCTATCGCGCCCGGCACAAGGACGGCCACTGGGTGTGGCTGGAGGGCAAGCCCACCTTCACCTTCGATCCCAGCACCGGCCAGGTGCGCGGCATGGTCACGGTGATGCGCGACGTCACCGCGCAGAAGGAGGCGGCCGAGGCCCTGGCGCGCAGCGAAGCGCGCTATCGCCTCCTGGCGGAAAACGCCACCGACGTGATCATCCAGGTCGGCGCCGACGGGGTCGTGCTGTTCGTCACACCGAGTTGCGCCGCGTTGGTCGGCTACGAGCCGGACGAGATGATCGGACGGCCGATGGCCGACTTCGTCGCGCCTGACGACCTGGATGGCCTGGTGGGCTTCATCGAGCGACTGGTCGCCACCGGCCCCGACGCTCCGCCGACGGTCGTAGAGTACCGCGCCCGACATCGCGACGGGCGGCTGATCTGGATCGAGGGACGCCCGCGGATCAACTACTCGGAGACCGGCGAGTATCTCTCGGTGCAGGACGTGATCCGCGATATCACCGAACGCAAGGCCGCCGAGGCGCGCCTGGCCGAAGCGCACCAGGCGGCCGAGGCTGCGGCTCTGGCCAAGTCGGACTTCCTGGCCAATATGAGCCACGAGATCAGGACGCCTCTGACCGCCATCCTGGGCTTCTCCGACATGCTGAACCGGACGCCGGCCCTGGATGACGAGGCCCGGCTCTACGCCCGCCGCATCGCCAACGGCGGCCGCACGCTGCTGGCGGTGGTCAACGACATCCTCGACTTTTCCAAGCTGGAAGCGGGGCAGGTCGAACTGGACCCGCAGCCCTTCGATCCCACAGAGGCGCTGAACGAAGCGGTCGAGCTTGTGGCCGCCCAGGCCGAGGCCAAGGGGCTGGAGCTCGTCCTCGACCTCTCCCCGGACCTGCCGGCCCTGGTCCGCGCCGACAGTTCCCGCCTGCGCCAGATCGTGCTGAACCTCCTGAGCAATGCCCTGAAGTTCACCGGGGCCGGCCGGGTGACGCTCGTCGCCTCCTACCTGGCCAACCAGCGGCGCCTGCGGGTCACGGTCGAAGACACCGGTTCCGGCATTCCGGCCGACAAGCTCGACCGCCTGTTCGAGCGCTTCTCGCAGGTCGACGGTTCTATCAATCGCCGGCATGGGGGTACGGGCCTCGGCCTTGCGATCTGCAAGAGCCTGGTGGAACTGATGGGCGGCCAGATCTCGGTCCATTCGACCGTCGGCCGCGGGGCGAGCTTCACCTTCGACATCCTGGCGCCCGTGGCGTCGGCCCGGCCGCGCCCGCTTGTGACCGCGCCGGCTCCGGAAGAGCTCGCCCCGGGCGCCGCGCACATCCTGATCGTTGATGACCTCGTCGAGAACCGCGAACTGGTGCGCCTTTTGCTGGAGGCGATCGGCCACGCGGTGACCGAGGCCGCCAGCGGCTCCGAGGCGGTCTCGGCCAGCATCGCCGAACCCTTCGACCTGATCCTGATGGACGTACAGATGCCGGGCATGGACGGCATGACCGCCGCCCGGCTGATCCGTGATGGCGGCGGGGCCAACGCGGCGACGCCGATCCTGGCGCTCAGCGCCAATGTGATGGCCGATCAGGTCGCCCAGTGCCTGGCGGCGGGCATGGATGACCACATCGCCAAGCCTCTGCAGGTGGCCGAACTGATCGACAAGGTCGCCCGCTGGAGCCGCCCCGCCGTGGCTCGCAAGCCCGCCGAACGCGCCGCGCTCTGAACTTCGTTCGCCCTGCTCAGCTTGCAATCCCGGTTTCGGCTGGTAAGTTCTAAAATAGAACTCGAAAGGGCGAGGAGCGTTGGAATGGTCAAAGTCGAGTTCCTGTTCGATTTCGGCAGCCCCAACGCCTATCTCGCGCACAAGGTTATCCCGGCGATGAGCGAACGCACCGGGGTCCCCTTCGACTACGTGCCGGTGCTGCTAGGCGGGGTGTTCAAGCTAACCGGCAACCAGTCGCCGGCCTTGGCCTTCGCCGGGATCAAGAACAAGCTGGCCTACGACCAATTGGAAATGCGCCGCTTCATCGCCCGCCACGGGCTGGAGCGGTTCCGCATGAACCCGCATTTCCCGGTCAACACCCTGCAGATCATGCGCGGCGCCGTGGCCGCCCAGGTCGCGGGTGTGTTCAAGCCGTATGTGGAGGCGGTGTTCGCCGACATGTGGGAGCGCGGGCGCAAGATGGACGAGCCGGAGGTGATCCGCGCCGCCCTGGACGATGCCGGCTTGCCGACGGACGAACTTCTGCGCCTGTCCCAGACCGACGAGGTCAAGGCCAGGCTGGTGGCCAACACTCAGGCCGCGGTCGACGCTGGCGTGTTCGGCAGCCCCAGCTTCCTGGTGGGCAGGGAGCTGTTCTTCGGCAAGGACCGACTAGGCGAGGTCGAGGACGAGATCCTGACCCAGAAGGCCGGGTGAGGATTTTCAACCACAGGAATTTGCCATGCCGCAGGATGCAGCCAAACGGGTCTGCCTGGTGATCGGGGCCGGCGACGGGGTCGGCGGAGCGCTCGCCAAGGCCTTCGCCCAGGACGGATTCGAGGTCGTGGTCACCCGCCGCGCCCGCCACCTGGATCAGCTTCAGGCCCTGGCGGACGAGATCGCCGCGGCCGGCGGCAAAGCCCACGCCATGGGCGTCGACGCCCGCTCGGAGGAGGAGACTGTCGCCCTGTTCGAGCACATCGAGCGGGAGATCGGCCCTTTGGAGGTGGTGGTGTTCAACATCGGGGCCAATGTCCGCTTCGGTATCCGGGAGACCACGGCGCGCGTCTTCACCAAGGTCTGGGAAATGGCCTGCTTCGCCGGCTTCCTGGCCGGGCGCGAGGCGGCCAAGGTCATGGTTCCGCGGGGTCGGGGGGCGATCTTCTTCACCGGCGCCACCGCCAGCCAGCGCGGCCGCGAGGGCTTCGCCGCCTTCGCCGCAGCCAAAAGCGGCCTTCGGGCCGTGGCGCAGAGCATGGCGCGCGAACTGGGGCCCAAGGGGATCCACGTCGCTCATGTGATCTGTGACGGATCGATCGACGGGGTGTTCTCGCGCGAGAACATCCCCGACCTGGACCAGCGCCTGGCGGAAAACCGGGTGCTTAAGCCCGCCGACATCGCCGAAAGCTATGTCGCCCTCTACCATCAGAAGCCGTCGGCCTGGACCCACGAGATGGACCTGAGGCCCTGGAGCGAGGCCTGGTAGGAACGCACCGATGCAGTGGAGCGAACTCGATGGCGAGGCCTGTTCCCTGGCCCGCACCCTGTCGGCGATCGGCGACCGCTGGACGCTCTTGATCCTGCGCGATTGCTTCCTGCGCGTGCGCCGGTTCGACGAGTTCCAGGCGCGTCTCAGGATCGGCCGTCCGATCCTGGCCGACCGGCTGAAGAAGCTGGTCGGCGGCGGCATCCTGGCCAAGGTCGCCTATCAGGAGGGGCCGACCCGCTATGAATATCGCCTGACCCCCAAGGGGCTGGACCTCTATCCGGTGATCATGTCGCTGGTCCATTTCGGCGATATGCACCTGGCCAGCGATGCGGGGCGGCCGCTGCTGCACCGGCATCTGAAGTGCGGCTGCCTGTTCGATCCGGTGATGACCTGCTCGGCCTGCGGCGAGAAAGTTTCGCCGCGCGACGTGCGGCCGATCCCGGGGCCGGGCGCGCGCGACCCCAGCCACATGCCGCCGGCCTAGTTCAGCCCGCCGCCCAGGCTGGTATAGAGGGCGACCAGGTTTGTGGAGCGGGCCAGTTCGGTCGCCACCAGGGTCTGTTCGGCGCCGTAGTAGGTGCGCTGGGCCACCAGCACATTGAGATAGGTGTCGCTACCGCGTTCGTAGCGAGCGGTCGAAAGGCGCAGGCTGTCGGCCGCCGCGGCGGTCAGGGCGCGCTGGGCGGTGACCTGCTCGTCGATCGTGCCGCGCTGAGCCAGCGCGTCCGCCACCTCGCGAAAGGCAGTCTGAATCGCCTTTTCGTAGGTCGCCAACCGTAGCTGGCGCTGGGCCTTGGCGTAGTCGAGATCGCCCCGGTTGGCGCCGGCGTCGAACAGGGTCTGGCTGACGGCGGGCGCGAAGCTCCAGGTTCCGGACGCGCTCTTGAACAGGCTGGAGAGGGCCAGGCTGGTCAGGCCGCCGGAGCCGGTCAGGCTGATGTCTGGGAAGAAGGCGGCGCGGGCGGCGCCGATATTGGCGTTGGCCGCCTTGAGTTGGTCCTCGGCCTGGATCACGTCCGGGCGCCCCAACAGCACGCTGGAGCTGACCGCGGCCGGCAACTGCTCCAGCACGGCCACCGGGGCGCCAAGGCCGGCGGGCAGAAGCTCGTCGCCCACCGGCGCGCCCACCACCAACTCCAGGGCGTTGCGGTCCTGGGCGACCTGGGTGGTCAGGCGGGCGACATCGAAGCGGGCCTGCTGGGCGATGGTGTCGGCCTGGCTGACATCGAGTTGGCTGCCGACACCGTGCTCGAAGCGGCTGCGGATCACCTTCAGGCTTTCCGAACTGGAGGACAGCGTGTCCTGAGCGATCTTGAGCAGGTCGCGGTCGGCGGCGAGGGTCAGGTAGTCGCCGGCGACTTCGGAGACCAGGGTGATCTGGGCGGCGTCGCGGGCAGCCGCGGTGGCCAGGTACTGCTCCTGGGCCGCTCGGCTCTGGTCGCGCAGCTTGCCGAACAGGTCGAGTTGGTAGGCGCTGACCCCGGCGGTGAGGCTATAGAGCCGGGTGTCGACGGCGCCCGAGCCTTGTGCGCCCGCCACGGCGGCCGGCTCCCGGGACTGGGTCGCGGCGGCGTTGGCGGTCACCGTCGGGAGCTGGGCGGCGCGCTGGACGTGGAACTGGGCGCGGGCGGCGGCGACATTGGCGACGGCGATGCGCAGGTCGCGGTTATTCGCCAGGGCCTGCTCGATGACCTGCTTAAGCTTCGGATCGGCGAAGAAGGCGCGCCAGCCGGCCAGGGCGCGTTCTGAGGTCGCCGGGGCGTAGGCCGGTCCGGCCGGGAAACTCGCGGGGACCGGCGCAGGCGGCCGGCGATCGGCCGGGGCGAGGTCGACGCAGGCGGCAGTCGGCAGGGCGAAGGCGAGGGCCAGGGCGGGAAGCGAGCGGGCCATGGTTCAGGCCCTCTGCTTGCGGAACGCGCGGCGGACGAAGACGAAGAACAGCGGCACCAGGAAGATGGCCAGGATGGTGGCGGACAGCATGCCGCCGATCACCCCGGTGCCGATGTCGTTCTGGCTGCCGGCCCCGGCGCCGGTAGAGATGGCCAGGGGTAACACGCCGGCGATGAACGCCAGCGAGGTCATCAGGATCGGGCGCAGGCGCAGGCGCGCGGCTTCCATCGCCGCCTCGACGGGGCTTGCGCCACGTCGCTCGGCCTCGTCGGCGAACTGTACGATCAGGATCGCGTTCTTGGCCGAGAGCCCGATGGTGGTCAGCATGCCGACCTGGAAATAGATGTCGTTGTTGAAGCCGCGCAAGGTGGCGGCCAATAGGGCGCCCACCACGCCCAGCGGGATCACCAGCATCACCGCCAGTGGGATCGACCAGCTCTCGTAGAGGGCGGCCAGGCACAGGAACACCACCAGGATCGAGAGCGAATAGAGCGCCGGGGCCTGGGACCCGGACTGCTGCTCCTGCAGCGACAGGCCCGTCCAGTCGAAGCCTATCCCCTGGGGCAGCTTGCCGACCAGTTTGGCGATCTCGGTCATGGCCACCCCGGTGCTCTGGCCGGGGGCCGGGCCGCCCTGGATCTCCATCGAGGCGATGCCGTTGTAGCGCTCCAGCTGGGCCGGGCCGGTGGTCCAGCGCCAGTTGGCGAAGGCGGAGAAGGGCGCCATGGCCCCAGACGCGCCGCGCACGAACCATAGGCCGAGGTCCTCGGGCGAGCGGCGGAACGGCGCGTCGGCCTGGACATAGACCTGCTTCACCCGCCCGCGGTCGATGAAGTTGTTGATGAACGACCCGCCCCAGGCCGAGCTCAGGGTGTCGTTGATGTCCGCCTGGGCCAGGCCCAGGGCGCCGGCGCGGGCCTGGTCGATATCGACGTGCAGTTGCGGGGTGTCGTCCAGGCCGTTGGGACGCACGCCGCTGAGGATCGGGTCCTTCGAAGCCATGCTGATCAGCTGGTCGCGCGCCTCGGTCAGGGCCTTGTGCCCCAGGCCGGCGCGGTCCTGCAGCTCCAGGTCGAAGCCCGAGGAATTGCCCAGTTGCTGCACGGCCGGCGGCACCAGCACGAACACCATGCCGTCGCGGATCTTGGAGAAAGCCTGCATGGCGCGCTGGGCGATGGCCGGGGCGCGGTTCCTGGCGCCAGGGCGGTCCGCCCAGTTCCTCAGGTGGACAAAAGCCAGGCCCTGGTTCTGGCCGGAGCCGGCGAAGCTGAATCCGGTGACGACGAACACCGTGTCGATGTTGGCCTTCTCCTGGTTCAGATAGTAGCTCTCGACCTGCTTGGCGACCGCCACCGTGCGGTCCTCCACTGCGCCTGTCGGCAGATTGTAGATGGTGAAGAGGGTCCCCTGGTCCTCGGCCGGCAAAAAGCCCGCGGGCAGGACGAAGAACAGCCCGATCATGGCCGCGATCACCACGCCATAGGCCGCCAGCGCCGGCAGTGGCCGCCCGATCACGCCCCGCACAGTGGCGTTGTAGCGGGCGACGGTGGCCTCGAAGGTGCGGTTGAACCAGCCGAAGAAGCCGCGTTGGCCGGCCGGATGATCCTTGTCGATCGGCTTCAGCAAGGAGGCGCAGAGGGCGGGGGTCAGGACCAGGGCCACCAGCACCGACAGAGTCATGGCCGAAACTATGGTCACCGAGAACTGGCGGTAGATCACCCCGGTCGAGCCGGGGAAGAAGGCCATGGGCAGGAACACCGCTGAAAGCACCAGGGCGATGCCCACCAGGGCGCCGGTGATCTCGTTCATCGACTTGATGGTGGCGTCCTTGGGCGAGAGGCCTTCCTCGCTCATGATCCGCTCGACGTTTTCGACCACCACGATGGCGTCGTCGACCAGGAGGCCGATGGCCAAGACCATGGCGAACATGGTCAGGGTGTTGATCGAATAGCCGAAGGCGGCCAGCACCCCGAACGTGCCCAACAGCACCACCGGCACCGCCAGGGCCGGGATCAGGGTCACGCGCCAGTTCTGCAGGAACAGGAACATCACCGCCACCACCAGCGCGATGGCCTCGAACAGCGTGACGATCACATGTTCGATGGAGAGCTTGATGAAGGTGGTGGTGTCGACCGGGAAGGCCAGCTTGATCCCGGGCGGGAAGCCGGCGGAAAGCTCGGTGGCCCGCTTCTTGACCGCCTCGGCGGTGGTCAGGGCGTTGGCCCCGGGGGTCAGAAAGATGCCGATGCCGCTGGCCGGGCGCCCGTTCAGGCGGCTGACCACGCCATAACCGTCGGCGCCGATCTCGACCCGGGCCACATCGCCCAGGCGCACCACCGAGCCGTCGGGCTGGGTCTTCAGCACGATGTCGCGGAACTGTTCGGCGGTCTGCAGGCGCGACTGGGCGGTGATGATGGCGTTCAGCGCCTGGCCCGGCACGGCCGGCTGGGCGCCGACCTGGCCGGCCGGCACCTCGACGTTCTGGGCCAGCACCGCGTTCTTAACATCCGACGGCATCAGCTTGAAATTGTTCAGCTTGTATGGGTCGAGCCAGATCCGCATGGCGTACTGGCCGCCGAACACGTTGACATTGCCGACGCCGTTGACCCGCGAGATCGGGTCGCGCAGCCGGCTGTTCAGGTAGTCGGAGATGTCGACGTCGCTGTATTTGCCGGTGGTGTCGTAGAGCGCCAGCACCATCAAGAAGCTGGCGCCTGACTTGCCGACGAACAGGCCCTGCTGCTGCACCGGGGCGGGCAGGAGAGGGGTGGCCTGGGCCAGCTTGTTCTGCACCTGCACCTGGGCGATGTCGGCGTTGGTCCCGGGTTCGAAGGTGGCGGTGATGTTGATCGAGCCGTCCGAGCCGCTGGTGGACGAGAAGTAGAGCAGGTGGTCGACGCCCTTGAGCTGCTGCTCGATCACCTGGGTCACCGAGGCTTCGGCGGTGGCGGCGTCGGCGCCGGGATAGGTGGCGCCGATGAACACCCGCGGCGGGGCGATGTTCGGATACTGCGCGATCGGCAGGGTCAAGAGCGCCAGGGCGCCGGCCAGCATGACGGCGACCGCGATCACGGTCGCGAAGATCGGCCGCTCGATGAAGAAGCGCGACATGGGGCGGCTACCGCGTCAGGGCCAGATTGGCCTGGGCCACGTGCACGGGCTCGCCGGGCTTGACCTTCTGCAGCCCCTCGACGATCAGCCGGTCGCCGGCCTTCAGCCCGCCCAGGATCAGCCACTGGTTGCCCACCGCGCCGTCGGTCTGCACCGAGCGCTGCTGCGCCCGGCCCTGGGCGTCGACCACCATGGCGATGGGAAGGCCCTTCTCGTCGCGCGAGATGCCCTGCTGGGGCGCCAGCAGCGCCTGGGGCGCGGTTCCCTGGGCCACCTCGGCGCGGACGTACATGCCGGGCAGGAGCAGGCCGCCGGGATTGGGGAACAGGGCGCGCAGGGTGACTGCGCCGGTGGCCTGGTCGACGGTGACGTCGGTGAATTGCAGCCGACCTTCCAGGGGATAGTCCGAGCCGTCCTCCAGCTTCAGCCGCACGGCCACGCTGGCCGCGCTCTTGGCGTCTCGCTGGCCGGCGGCGACGGCGCGGCGCAGCTTCAGCACCTCGGCGGCGGACTGGGTGACGTCGACATAGATCGGGTCCAGCCGCTGGATCGTAGCCAGGGCGGTGGCCTGGCCAGGGGTGACCAGAGCGCCCTCGGTGATCGCCGAGGGGCCGATGCGCCCCGTTATCGGCGCGCGGATGGTCGACCAGGCGAGATTGATCTTCGCCGTCTCGGCGGCGGCCCGCTGCTGCTCGACGGCCGCGGCGGCTTGGCGGAAGGCGGCCTCGGCGTCGTCATAGTCCTGCTTGCCGACGCCGTTGATCTTGACCAGGTCGGCGTAGCGCTCGGCCTTGAGCCTGGTCGTGGTCAGATTGGCCTCGGCGCTGGCCAGCTGGGCCTTGGCCTGGTCGTAGGCGGCCCGGAACGGGGCCGGGTCGATGCGGTAGAGCACCTGGCCGGCCTTGACCTCGGCCCCTTCGGTGAACGGCCTATCGATCACGATGCCGCCGACCTGCGGGCGCACGTCCGAGATTTCATAGGGCGCAGTCCGGCCGGGCAGTTCGCTCGTCAGGGTCACCGCCTCGGTCTTCAGCGTGACCACGCCCACCGTCGGCGGGCCCTGATCCTGGCCTTGGCCTTTGGTAGCGTGAGCGCTGCATCCGGCGAGCGCCGTCGCAAGGCATAAGGTCGCCAGGGCTGGAGAGAGTAAACGCAAACTGAGACTCCGCCGCGTGAGCAATGACCCGCCCGGCTTGAACGCCATGCCCGCCGCTATCGTCAAGCGCGCGGGCCTAGTCTGACAAAAGCTTAATCTGCCGGCCGGCTTCAGGCCGGCTCGGTCAGCGGATCGAAGGGGCCACAGGCGACGAACCAGGGATTGGCGAAAGCGCTGTCTTCGACCTGGTCCTGCTTGCCGTAAGTGAGGGGACGGCCGTCCAGGGTCACCACCCGCCCGCCGGCCGCGCGCAGCACGGCGTCGCCAGCCGCCGTGTCCCACTCCATGGTGCGGCTGAGGCGGGGATAGAGGTCGGCCTCGCCCGCCGCCACGCGGCAAAACTTCAGGGACGAGCCGGCCGAGACCATCTCGGCGACCGGAAAGCGGTCGATGAAGTCCTTGGTCTCCTGGCTGAGGTGCGAGCGGCTGGCGACCACATCGAGACCTTCGGCGGGACGCTGGCGCACCGTCACGGGGCGCCATTCGCCGATCCGGCCATCTTCATACCGAGCACGCCGGGCGCCCTTGCCGGCTTCGCCGACGAAGACGTCCCCGTGGGCGGGGGTATAGACCACGCCCAGTACGGGGGCGCCGTCTTCGATCAGGGCGATATTGACGGTGAAGTCGCCGTTGCGGTTCAGGAACTCCTTGGTGCCGTCCAGGGGATCGACCAGGAAGAAGCGCTGGCCGCAGATCGGGATGTGGCCGGCGGCGACAGCCTCCTCGGCCACCACCGGCACGCCGGGCGCGGCCTTGGCCAAGGCCTCCAGGATGATCGCCTCGGCCCTGGCGTCGGCCTCAGTCACCGGCGAGCCGTCGCCCTTGACCCGGGCCCCGAAGTCCGCCTGGCGATAGATTTCGAGGATCGCCTCGCCCGCGGCGATCGCGGCGGCGATGATCTCGTCCAACATGGGGCCTCCAAGCCAACCTGCGGCGATGTCGCCGACAGCGGAGCAATGAAGCGGCGCCGGCGGGAACTCAAGGCCCAATAGATAGGGACGACTTCACCACCTCGCCGCCCTTGATCACGCCGGAGACGTGCTCCAGCACGGTGATGTCCTTCAGGGCGTCGCCTTCCACCGCGACCATGTCGGCATAGTGGCCAGGCGACAGCGCGCCCACGTCCTTGGACCAGCCTAGCAGGGCCGCGGAATTGACCGTGGCGGCCTGGATCGCCTGCATCGGCGTCATGCCCCACTGGACCATGTATTTGAACTGGCGCGCGTTCAGCCCGTGCGGATAGACCCCGGCGTCGGTGCCGAAGGTCATCTTGACCCCGGCCTTGACCGCCTTCTGGAAGCCCTGGCGCTGGGCGAGGGTGGTCTCGCGGTTCTTGCGCAGATATTCGGCCGGCCAGCCGTCGCGGGTCCCGACTTCGTCGATGTAGTCGCCGTTATAGACGTCCATGTCGAGATAGACGCCCTTGGCCTTGGCGAGCGCAATGCCCTCGTCGTCGATCAGCGAGGCGTGCTCGATCGCCTTTACGCCGGCGCGCATGGCCGACTTGATGCCCTCGGCGCCGTGGGCGTGGGCGGTGACCCAGCCGCCGTGGGCCGCGGCGGTCTGGACCGCGGCGCGCATCTCGTCCTCCGACAGTTCCTGCTGGCCGACCTCGGTGCCTTCGGCCAGGACGGCGCCCGTGGCGATCAGCTTGATCGAGTCCGCCCCGTGTTGGAACAGGTAGTTGACCTTGAGCCGCACGTCGTTGGGGTCGGTGACCACCCCGACCCGCATGTCGTCGGGAAGCTTCACATCACGCGCTGACCCGGTGACCTCGCCGCCGCCGCCGGGGATGGTGATATAGGCGCCGACCGCGCTCATGCGCGGGCCGACCACGTCGCCGCGGTTGATGGCGTCGCGCAGTTCGGTGTCGGCGAAGGCGCGGAAGCAGCCCACGTCATGCACGCTGGTGAAGCCGGCCATCAAGGTCTGCCGGGCATGGCGGGCGCCGATATAGGCAATCTCGCCGACCGAGTGCATCAAGGCCTCGGAGGGGTTCCTGGTCTCGTCCGCATCGGCCAGGTGCACGTGCATGTCGATCAGGCCGGGCAGGACTTCGTAGCGTGTCCAGTCGACCACGGGGCCGTCCGCGGGCGCGCCGCTCCAGGGGGTGACGGCGGTGACCCGGCCGTTCTCGATGCGGATCAGCTGGTCGGTCAGGACGCGACCCTGCTCCGGATCCACCAGCCGGCCGGCGTGAACATAGGACACGCCCGCCAGGGCCGCCGTAGGCGCAAGCGCGGCCAGCACGGCGGCGACGATGAATCCTCTGGTCATGGCGTCCCTCTTCCAGCGCGTCTCATTCGCACTGTTTTACGACTGTGCAACAAGGATTCCGGCCGTGCAACCCGTGGCCGGCGGCGATAGCATCGGTTTCTCAAAACAACGAGGAAGCGCGCCATGGCCGCCCAGAGCGTCGACACCGGCACCACCCACCTGTTGGCCAGCCAGGACGAGGGGGTGCTGACCCTGACCCTCAACAGGCCTGAAGCGCGCAACGCCATGTCGGGCGAGATGAACGCGGCCCTGGCCGAGCAGATCGCTCGCGCCGAGCTGGACCCGGAGGTCAAGTGCCTGGTGCTGACCGGCGCGGGCGGCGGCTTCTGCGCTGGCGGCGACGTCAAGGGCATGGCTGCGCGCGGGGAGGGCGGCGCAGGCGGCGGCTCCATCGACGCCGCCATACATCGCCAGCGGGTCAACCAGCGGGCTACGGCCGGCAAGCTGTTCTCCATGCCCAAGCCGACCATCGCCGCTCTGCCGGGCGCAGCGGCCGGAGCGGGACTGTCGCTGGCCCTGTCCTGCGACCTTCGGATCATGGCCGAGACTGCGTTCCTGACCACGGCCTTTGCCCGGGTCGGCTTTTCCGGCGACTATGGCGGCACCTATTTCCTGACCCAGCTGGTCGGCTCGGCCAAGGCGCGTGAGCTCTACTTCCTGTCCGACCGGGTCTCGGCCCAGGAGGCGTTGCGGCTCGGCCTGGCGAACTGGGTGGTCGCGCCGGACGCCCTGGCGGAAGAGACGGCCCGGATCGCGCTGCGCCTGGCTTCTGGGCCGACGGTCGCCTACCGCTACATGAAGGAGAACCTGAACCGGGCCATGGCCGGCGATGTGGACGATTGCCTGGACCTGGAGGCCACCCATCACGTCCACTGCGCCCAGACCGAAGATCACCGCGAGGCCAGCAAGGCCTTCGTGGAGAAGCGCGAGCCGGTGTTCAGAGGGCGATAAATCGGCGGGCGGTATCTAACCCGCGCAATCGGGTGTAAGCTCCACAGTCAAAGGTCGCCGAACTCAAGAAGCGCCTATGATGAGAAAGCTCAGGATCGGACTCGCAGCGGCTCTGCTGGCCGCGGGGACCGCCTATGCCCAGTCCGCGGAGCACCACGGCGGCGCGATCCATTTCATTGTCACGGCGCTGCCGGACGGCTGCTCGAACCAGCCCTACCCCAAGACCAAGCTCATAGAAGGCGGGGCGCCGCCTTACTACGGATTGCTCGACGGCGTCGCGCCTCAGGGCCTGGACGTCAATAAATCGGGCGAACTCTTTGGCCCGCTTGACGATGCGGGGAAGTACCATTTCTCGGTCAGCATCCACGACAAGGCCAACCCCGGAAAGGACGTCAGCCAAGACTACCGGCTGACGGTGAAGGATTGCCCGAAGCCGTGAGGCTCTGTCGCGGCCGAACTCAGGCCCAGGCCGCCGGCTGAAACAGCTCGACGACGTTGCCGGAGGGGTCTTCCGCCAGGATCTGCGATCCGCCGGGGCCGCTGAGGATGTCGTTGCGAAAGCTGACGCCTTGGGCGCGCAGGCGCTCGACCTCGGCGGCCAGGTCCTGGACCACGAGCTGGAACCGGTTCCAACCGCCGGGCTCCGGCAGGCGCCCGTCCGGCATCGGCCGGCCCGCCGAGCTGGCCCTGCCGCTCAGCAGCAGCCGGACCGGCCCGCGCTCCACGGCGGCGAAGGCCGGGGCGGCGCTCATCACCTGGCTGAATCCCAGGTGGTCGACGTACCAATCGACGCAGGCCTGCACGTCGCTGACCATGTAGCGGACATTCACGGCGGTTTCGCTCATCGGGCTCCTCCTCATTCTTGTGATTGGGTTCAGGGCGCCAGGGTTCGCCGCAGCAGGCCTTGCAGCGCGGCGACGACCGCCTGGCGGTCAGAGCCGCCGGCCACGGCGTCGGCGGCCTCGTGAATGGCGGCGAACAGAAGGCGCGCTGTAGGGTCGGGATCGACCGGGCCGAAGCCGCCCGCCTCCTGGCCGGCGCGGATGACGGCCGAAAGCCGCTGGACGCCGTTGATGGCCAGGGGGCGGCGCTCGGCGAAATCGGAATGGAACACCGCCTCGCCGACGCCCCGGCGCGACAGGGTGAAGTCGATGAAGGCGGCGGCCTGGACGTCCATCAGCCCCGGCCAATCCACCGGCCCGTCGACCTCCGCAGGCAAGGGATAGGCGAGGTCGAACTCGGACACGAGCCGCTGGCGGACCGTCTCCAGCAGGTCGTCCCAGGTGGGGAAGTAGAGAAAGAAGGTGCCCTTGGCGACGCCTGCCTCGCGCACCACGTCCTCCACCCGCACCCGAGCGCCGTCCTGATTGAGCAGGCGCTCGGCGGCTTCGACGATCTCCCGCTTACGCGCCTCGGGGTGGAGGCGCCGGCGCGCCGGCTTGCCCATTGGCCAGATCCTAATGACTGTTGGTCATTAACTACTGACCCTTGGTCATTGTCAAGGGCGCGGCGTACCCACCGATGGTTCACCAACAGCAGCCGCTTGCCGCCAACCGCGTCACCCGCCATCCTTCGCGCCAGTCGCTGAACCGGAGGAAGCCCATGCGCCTGCACCCCACGGGGCGGTTCGACAATTCGGCCAGGTCCTACGTCCACATTGTCGCCGAGCCCTTGGCCGCCGCCATGGGGGCCGAGATCAGGGGCGTGCAGGTCAGCCGCCTTACCGACGAGGCCTTCGCCGAGATCGCCGACGCCCTCTACCGGCACAAGATGATCTTCTTCCGCGACCAGGACATGGGCCTCGCCGACCAGGAGCGCTTCACCCTGCGCTTCGGCCCGTTCGGCCGCGACGCCTATACGCAGGGGATCGAAGGCCATCCCGACGTGCAGCGCGTGGTCAAGGAGGCCGACGCCAGGACGCCCCTGATCTTTGGCAGCGGCTGGCATACCGACTCGCCGTTCCTGGCCCGGCCGCCGGCCATCAGCCTGCTCTACGGGTTCGAGATTCCGCCCTTCGGCGGCGACACCATCTGGTCCGACACTGAACTGGCTTTCCGCTGCCTCAGCCCGACCATGCAGGAGATCCTGCGTCCGCTGAAGGTGCGCATGTCGGCGGGCGAGGTCCTGAGGACCATGAACGAGATCGCCGCCGCCACCGGCCAACCCGGGCGACTGGGCTCGACCGCGATATCCGCGGACGCCGGGCCCATGGTCGAGGGGGCGGCCCATCCGCTGGTGCGCCGGCATCCGGTGACCGGCGCCGAGGCCCTCTATGTCGACGAGACCTATACCCGCGGCATCGAGGGCCTGACCGACCGCGAGGCGGCGCCCCTGATCGCCTTCCTGCAGAGCCACGTGACCCAGCCGGCCTTCACCTGTCGCCTGCGCTGGGCGCCGCGCACTTTCGCACTCTGGGACAACCGCCTGTGCATCCACCAGGCGTTCAACGACCACGACGGCTATCGTCGAGAGATGCACCGCACCATCGTCGAAGGCGAAGAGCCGTCGCGCTAATCCTCGGGCTCACCCGGCAAGGCCGAAGATCTGGCGCAGATCCTGCCGCCGGCCCAGCAGGTCGGCCAGGGTATATTTGTCGAGCACGCCCAGGAACGCCGCGGTCGCCTCGTTCAGCACCCGAGGCAGGGTGCAGGCGCCGGCCACCAGGCAATCGCTGCAGTCGACCAGTTGAAAGCCGTCCTCGGTCTGGCGCACCAGGGCGCCCAGGTTGATCTCTTCGGCGGGCCGGCCGAGCCGGATGCCGCCGCCACGGCCGCGCACGGTCCGCACGAAGCCAGCATGGCCCAGGTCCTGCACCACCTTCATCAGGTGGTTGCGCGAGATGCCGTAGAGTTCGGCGATCTCGGCGATCGACGACTGCGCCTCGCCCTTGGCCCCCAGATGCAGCAGCACGCGCACGGCGTAGTCGGTGAAGCGGGTCAGGCGCATTGTGGCTCGGAGCGGCGCCGCCGGAGCGGCGTAAGATGCATTCAGTATGCACCAATCGGGACGCCTGCGCCAGCGAGGCCTCCGGCGCTTTGATCGGTATCAAGCGCGTCTGCCTATCAAATCCATATTTCGTTTGCATCTTATAGCGCGTCTCATTAGAGGTATTTCATATGAATATTTAAGCGATCCAGGAGACCTCGCCATGACCGTCGCCGTTCTGCCCAAGGCGCCTGCAGTCCCGGAGCAACCCGTCGCCGCTTGGCGCGCGCCCGCTATTCCTGTCGCCGAGAGCTTGCAGCCGGCCAACGACGCCAGGGCACCGGTCATGTCCGAGGCTGCGGCGCCGGATCTGCCGGTGACGGTCGGGGTGCTGATCGCCGGCTCCTACGCTGCGCTCCTGGGGGCCTTCGCCCTGGCCTTCGCGACCACGGCAGGGGCCGCCTTCATGATCGCGATTTGCGCGGTCTATCTGGTCATGTATGTCGGGGCGCCGGCCGTGCTGTTACGCATGGAGCCCAAGGCCGGGCCGCGGCCCGATTTCGCCGATTTCCTTGAGCGGGGCCTGGTGACCTGGACGGGCCGGGTCTCCGCCGGCGCGGCCCTGGCCCAGATGCTGACCGTGCCCCTCGCCGTCGCCTTCGGCGTCGCCGGCATCGGGGTGATCATCCGGCAGGTCGCCTGAGGGGGAGGCCGATGAAGAGCGCAGCCGAGCGGGTCGGGCCGGGTGTGGCGGCCGGGGTGACCGATGAGATGATCCACGACCTAGTGCATGCCTTCTACGCCCAGGTGCGCCGCGACCCGGCGCTGGGGCCGATCTTCAACCGGGTAATCGGCGACGGCTGGGACCCGCACCTGGCGCGGATGTGCGATTTCTGGTCGTCGGTCCTGCTGATGAGCGGCCGCTTCAAGGGCCAGCCCATGGTCGCCCACACCCGCATCGCCGGGATTCGCGGGACCCACTTCGCCCGCTGGCTGCACCTGTTCCAGCAGACCGCCGAGGCCCTCTGGCCGCCGGAGGCCGCAGCCCTGGCCGTGGCCAAGTCGCAGATGATCGCCGAGAGCCTGCAGCTCGGCATCGCCGCCAGCCGCGGCGAACTGCCGGGCCTGCGCTGAGTTGCGCCCGCCATCCTGGCGCCGCTCGGAGCCCCTGGGGACCGAACACATTTGATGAGGCGGCGCGCCTCGCGACAGGCTAAGCCGAAGGCGCGTGCGCCGTTCGGGCCGTTGCGGAGGAATGCGGAATGCAGGCGAGCGCCGACGGCCAGGTCATGACGAAGCGACCTTCGGCCCTAAGCCTCGCCGCCGTGGCCCTCGGCAACGCCCTCGAATTCTATGACTTCCTGACCTTCTCCTTCTTCGCCGTGCAGATCGGCCACTGCTTCTTCCCGGCCGGCCAGGCGGGCAGGGGGTTGAGCCTGACACTGGCGACCTTTGGCGTCGGCTTTCTCACCCGGCCGCTGGGCGGGCTGGTGATCGGGCGGCTGGGCGACCGGTTGGGGCGCCGTCCGGCCATGGTGGTGTCGTTCAGCCTGATGGGCGTGGCCATCACCGGCCTGGCGCTGACGCCCGGCTACGCCCAGATCGGCCCGGCCGCACCGGTGCTGCTGGTCGCCTTCCGCCTGTTGCAGGGCTTTGCGCTTGGCGGGGAGATCGGCCCATCGACCGCCTATCTGGTCGAAGCAGCCCCGCTGCACCGGCGCGGCCTTTACGTAGCGGTGCAGGACACCACCCAGTACGCCGCCTCATTGGCCGCGGGCCTGGTCGGCTTCGGCCTTTCCAGCGCGCTTTCACCGGCGGCGCTCGACGCCTGGGGCTGGCGGTGCGCCTTTCTGGTCGGGGCTGCGGTGATCCCGATCGGGCTGGTGCTGCGCCGCCGCCTGCCGGAGACCCTGGCGGCGCCCGGCGAGGAGGGCGACGCCGCCCAGACGGCCAGGCCGCCGCTGCGGCTGATTATCCTCGGCCTGGTCATGATCGGCTCGGCCACCAGCTGCGCCTATGGCCTGGACTATATGACCACCTACGCCCAGGACAGCCTGAAGCTGCCGGTCAGCCAGGCGTTCGGCGCCACCATCGTGCTCGGCGTCTGCGGCCTTCTGGCCTCGCCAATCGCGGGTCTTCTCTCCGACCGGCTGGGGCGCAAGCCGGTGATGATCAGCGCGGGCGCCGTGATGGCGATCCTGGTCATCCCCGGCTTCATGGTGATGAGCCGGCTGCATTCGGCGGTCTCGGTCTATGCCGTGGTCGCGGTGCTCACCGTGCTGCAGGAGATCGGCAGCGCCCCGGCCTTCATCACCGTCACCGAGTCCCTGCCGCGGCGCATCCGCTCCGGCGGCCTGGCTCTGATCTATGCCGTGGCGGTCGCGGTCTGCGGCGGCGTCGCCCAGTTCGCTATAAAGGCCCTGACCGATGCAGCGAAGAGCCCGCTCGCGCCGGCCTGGTACATGCTGGGCGCGCTCCTGGTCGGGCTGACGGCCCAGGCGCTGGTGGCCGAGTCAAATCCGCTCAGGGCGCGCCGCCGGGGGTGACGTCCCGCGTGTGTTTCCAGTCGTCGGCCAGGGCGCGCGCCACCGGTTCGCCGACGCGGTAAAGCGAGTCCAGCGCCTGGGGTTCGGCCGGGAAGCCGGCGCTGGCCTCCTGGGCGACGAAGTCGGCGGCCGTCACGCCCGGCGGCTGGACCGTGTAGTCGCTGGCGGCCCTCAGGATCAGCACCCGGTCCAGCCGCACCCGGCGGTCCCTGGCCAGGAAGGTCAGGGCCTGCATGATCCCGGTGTCTTCCTCGGCCGACATGGCGAACTGGCCTTTGCCGCCGGTCCAGTAGTCGACCCACCGCTCGGCCCAGTCGTTCATCCGCGCGCCGTACCAGGTGCGCGCCGACATCAGGCCTTCGCCCTCCAGCACGAAGGGCGGCCTGGCGCCGGCCCCGGCATAGGGCGCCCGCAGCCGGGCCAGGGCCGGATCGTCGGGCAGGGTGAGGTTGCGGGTCCTGGAAAAGGCCCAGTCGACCAGCCTGGGGTTCAGCGCGTAGGCGACGTTGCCGTCGGCATTGTGCGCGTTGGGCGCCGGCTGCTCGTAGGGGCGGGTGCGGCCATAGGGCAGGATGCCGGTCGGCCAGTCGGCCGGCATGTCGCGCGCGTCCAGCTCCTGCGCCAGATCCCCATCCACCACCCAGCGCGCCCAGGCGGCGGAACCGACGGACCCGATCTTGGGATCCACCCCCGCTGTCCCGGCGACGATCCAGTAGGCGTGGCTGAGGTCGAAACGGGGGTCGGTCCCCAGGGCCATGATCGAGGCGGCGGCGCGGGCCGTGGCCATGCCGGTCAGGATCGCCAGAACATGCCGCTTGGGGTCGTATTGCAGGGAATGGACGCCCACCGGAAACGGCAAGGCCTGGCTCAGCGGCCATCGCGCCTGCCAGGCGTGCAGCTCGCCATGGTCTTCGCCGCCACGCGTGGATTCCCAGGTGGTGACGACCACGACCCGCACTTCGGTCCTGTGGGGCATGGACGCCAGAGCGCCGCCCGCCAGGCTCAAGCCCGCGAGAACCGCGCCAATCCGCAAGGTCAAACGCTGCAGCCAGTCCATGGATTCGCCCCTCCGACTCGCCTCTTGGCTAGCATGGTCAGGCCCGCGTCAGCGAGGCGCTGGAGACATCGTGAGCCGGTTGCGGTTCGAAATCGCCTTCAAACGGGCGCCCTCCCCGCGGGCGCATGACGCGCGATCCGGGTGGCATCGCCCCGTGCTACTGAAGAGATATTAGAAAAAATTATAAAGTGTTTGAATTTTCAACAACCTAAGAGTGCTGAATCTGCGATTAACGAATGTTGGAGGACACTTGTTAATGACGATTGTGCGAATCTGAATGCTCAATCGTGCGAAGTAGTATGGCATCGAAATGCTGAAATATTTGACACCATACTCCGAGTTTTCGCGGTCGAAATCTGGCTCGGTCGCGATCGTTTTCGCATTGTCGATGCCGGTTATTGCGGCCGGTGCGGCGCTCGGCCTCGAGGTCGGGTCCTGGTATTACGACCAGCTCAAGCTGCAGCAGGCCGCCGACGCCGGCGCCTACGCCGCGGCGATGGAGGATCGGGAAGGCGCTTCGTCCGGGGTGATGTCCTCGGCCGCCCAGGCTGCGGCGGCCAGCGACGGCTTCACCACCGTCACCGACACCTTCACCATGAACACCCCGCCGACCTCCGGGCCGAACCAGAACGCCAACTCCGCCGAGGTGATCCTGAAGCGCCAGGAGACTCGTTATTTCTCGGCTGTGTTCAGCTCCACGCCGGTCTATGTGACCGCCCGCGCCGTCGCGACCTTCACCACGGCCGCCAATGCCTGCGTGCTGGCCCTCGATCCCAGCGTCAGCCAGGCGGTCTATTTTTCCGGCAGTTCGACGGTCAGTTTCAGCGGCTGCAATGTAATGGCCAATTCGATCTCGAATTCGGCGATCTACAGCCAGGGGGCCACCACCGTCACTGTGCCCTGCCTGATGAGCGCCGGCGGCGTGGCGCTCAACGCGCTGGTCACCCAGACGAGCTGCAAGTCGGCCATGACCAACCTGGCTCCGGTGGCCGACCCGTTCCGCAGCGTGCCGGAGCCGACCGTCAGCGGCAGTTGCCAGCCCTCCAGCGGCAAGACCCTGCAGCCTGGACGCTATTGCGGCGGCCTCGCCCTGAACGGGACGGTCAACCTCAAGCCGGGCGTCTACATCATCGATGGCGGCTCGCTGACCGCCAACGGCAGCGCCAACATCACCGGTTCCGGCGTCACCTTCTTCCTCGCCAACAACGCCTCGCTGACCTTCAACGGCAACGCCTCGCTGAACCTCTCGGCGCCGACCAGCGGAACCTATTCCGGCATGCTGTTCTTCGGCAGCCGCTCCAACACCAGCTCGTCGCTGATCAAGCTGAATGGCACCGCCGGCTCCGTCATGACCGGCGCGATCTATTTCCCCAGCCAGCCGGTCTCCTATCTGGGCGACATGGCGGGGGCCAATGGCTGCACCCAGGTGGTGGCCCTGACCGTGGCCTGGAGCGGCAACGCCAACCTGGCCGCCAACTGCACCGCCTACGGGATGAACAACCTGCAGGTCGGCGGCGTCGTCAAGCTCGCGGAGTAAACGGATGCGCATCGTTCACTGGATGAAGAGCTTGGCGCGGCGCGGCGGGGCAGGCTGGCGCGACGAGAAGGGGGCGGCTCTGGTCGAGTTCGGCCTGATCGCGCCGGTCATCGCCGTCATCGTCCTGGGGGTGATCAACGGCGCCACCCTGATGCTGGCCTACAACGCTATGCGCACCGGGGTCACCGCCGGCGCGCAATATGTGATGAGCGGCGGCCAGGACCTGCCGACGGTGCAGACCGTCGCCATGTCGGCCTGGTCGGGCCACAGTTCGAGCGCCAGCGTCACCGCCACCAAGATGTGCCTATGCGGCTCGTCAAGCTCCGATTGCTCGGTGCTGTGCCCCGATCAGAGCGTTCCCCAGGCCTTCATCACCGTCAGCGCCTCGGAAACCTACAGCGGACCGTCTGGAACCCAGCCGATCGCCACCCAGGAGCAGGTCCGTATCCGATGATGCGCCAGGCGCGCAGGCGAGGGGGCAAGGGGTTCGCGGCGGATCGCTCCGGCGCGACGGCGCTGGAATTCGCGATCCTCTCGCCGGCCCTCATCATGATGATATACGGCATCTTCGACATGGGCCTGGCGCTTTATGCCGGCTCGGCGGTGCGCAGCGCCGTGCAGAACGCGTCGCGCACGCTGATCACCTATCCCAACACCTCCGCGGCGACCATCCAGGCCTCCGCCCAGGCCCTGCTGGTCGACGTGCCGGTCAACAACCTGTCCGTCAGCATCACCCAGCAGACGATCAGCGCGGCCGAAACGGTCGAGCGGGTCAGTTGGACCTACAAGTACCAGCTCTCCATCCCGCTCGTGCCCGACCAGTGGCTGGTGTTCGATTCCAGCCTGGTGGTGCCCCTGCCGCCCAGCAACTAAGGCCGCCAGCTTCCGTCAGGTCACGCTTGCCGCGCGCCCTTCCGCGCGTAGGTTGGCGCAAACCGAGATGTGCAGGGAGCAAGGACATGACGCCGGCGGACGATCTGGGCGCGCGAGCGCAGGCGGCTCCGCCGCCGTTCAAGCCCCTGCCGATGAAGGGGCCGGACGTCTCGGTCGAGCGCCGCGCGGACGGCTCAATCCTGATTTCCTCCAACCATCCGCCGGGCGAAGGGCCGGTCTCCATCGCCCGCCTGCTCGCCGAGCGCGCCGCCGCCCACCCCGATCGCCCCTTCATCCGCCAGCGCGAGCCTGGTCACGGCCCCTGGCGCGAGGTCGGCTATGGAGCGGCGCTGCGGACCGCCGAGGGCGTGGCCCAGGCCCTGCTGGACCGCGGGATGGGCGCGGGCGACAGCGTCCTGATCCTGTCCGGCAATTCCATCGAGCACGCCCTGGTCATGCTGGGCTGCTACACAGCCGGAGTCCCGGCGGCGCCGATCAGCCCGGCCTACAGCCTGATGTCGCAGGACCTGGCCAAGCTGAAGCACTGCTATGGCGTGGTGCGCCCCAAGGCCGTGTTCGCCCAGAGCGGCGCCCAGTTCGAGCGCGCGCTCGCCGCCTTGCGCGCCCTGGACCCCGGCCTTCTGGTGATCACCGCTGATGGCGCCGGCGAGGGCGAGATCGCCCTGGGCGACCTGGCGACGACGGCGCCCACGCCCGCGGTCGAGGCCGCCCGCGCCGCCCTCGGCCCCGCCAGCGTGGCTAAATACCTGTTCACCTCTGGATCCACCGGCTTGCCCAAAGGGGTGCCTCAGACCCACGGCATGATGGCGGGGGTGATCGCCGGCCAGGAGGGGCTGCGCGACGAAGTTCCGGATCCGGATCAGATCCCCGTCTCCCTGGAATGGATGCCTTGGAGCCACATCTCGGCCGGCAATATCGGCTTCAATGGCAACCTGTGGGCTGGCGGCATTCTGCACCTCGACGAGGGCAAGCCCCTGCCCGGCATGTTCGAGACCACCATCAAGAACCTCTATGAGGTCTCGCCCATCGTGTTCGGCTCGGCGCCGATCGCCTTCGGCATGCTGGCCGAGGCCATGGAGCGCGATCCGGTCCTGCGCGCCTCGTTCTTCAGGAACCTGCGCTACATGGGCTATGGCGGCGCCACCCTGTCGAACGATGTCTATGAGCGCATGCAGGCCCTGGCCATCGCCGAGACCGGCAAGCGCATCCCGCTCACCACCATGTACGGCGCGACCGAGACCCAAGGCATCACCGTGGTCCACTGGCTGGCCGAACGGGTAGGCCTGGTCGGCCTGCCGTTGCCGGGCATCGTGCTCAAGCTGGTCCCCAACGGCGGCAAGCTCGAGGTGCGGGTCAAGGGGCCGACCGTCACGACCGGCTATCATAATGACCCGGAAAAGACCGCCGCGGCCTTCGACGAGGAAGGCTTCTACAAGCTGGGCGACGCCGCGCGTTTCGTCGATCCCGACGAGCCCGCGCAGGGCCTGGTGTTCGACGGCCGGGTGACCGAGGACTTCAAGCTGGACAGCGGCACCTGGGTTTCGGTGGGGGCGCTCAGGCCCGACCTGATCGCGGCCTGCAGCCCCTATGTTTTCGATGCGGTGATCACAGGCCAGGACAAGGCCTTCATCGGCGCCCTGGTCTGGCCCTCGCCGGCGGCGATGCAGACCCTGGCGGCGCAAGGCGGAAATCCGTTGGAGACGCTGGCCGCAGCGCTTCGCGAGCGCCTCAGCGCCTTCAACGCCGGCGCCGGCGGCTCTTCACGCCGCATCGGCCGGGTGCTGGTGATGACCGAGCCGCCCTCGATCGACGCTGGCGAGATCACCGACAAGGGCTACGTCAATCAGCGCGCCACCCTCGAGCGCCGCCACACCCTGGTCGAGGCGCTACATGCCGAGCCGCCCGGGCCCGGCGTCATCGTCCTCTGAGGGAGGGTTTCATGGAGACCCTTTCGGCGCCGGTTCGCGAGGTGGCCCCGGCCCACCGCTTCGACGAGGGCAAGCTGGAAGCCTATCTGAAGCCGCGCATCGATGGCTTCGGCGAAGGGATGGTGGTGCGCCAGTTCCAGGGCGGCGCCTCCAACCCGACCTTCCTCCTGACCACCGAGACGGCGGCCGGACCTCGCCGCTACGTCCTGCGCAAGAAGCCGCCGGGCCAGCTGCTCGCCAGCGCCCACCAGGTCGATCGCGAGTACCGGGTGATGAAGGCGCTGGAGGGCACGGGCGTGCCGACCCCGGTCATGCGCCTGCTCTGCCAGGACGAGGCGGTGATCGGCACCGCCTTCTACGTTATGGACTATCTGCAGGGCCGGGTGTTTCGCGACGCCACGCTGCCGGACTTGGCGCCTGCCGAGCGGGCGGAGGTGTATGACCAGCTCAACCTGGTCCTGGCGCGACTGCACGGGGTCGATCACCAAGCGGTCGGACTCGGCGACTACGGCAAGGCCGGCGCCTATTTCGAGCGCCAGGCGGCCCGCTGGATCCGCCAGTACCGCGGCGCCGAGACCGAGACCATCCCGGCCATGGAGGCCCTGATCGCCGCCTTGCCGGAGCGTATTCCCGAGGATGACTCCGTCTCCATCGCCCACGGCGACTACCGGCTGGAGAACGTGATGTTTCACCCGACCGAGCCGCGGCTGATCGCCGTGCTCGACTGGGAGCTCTCCACCATCGGCCACCCCCTGGCCGACATCGCCTACAACGCCTTCATGTGGCGCTCGCATTCGCCGAGTTGGGGCTCGCTGGACGGGGTCGACTTCGCGACCAGCGGCATTCCGACCGAGGAGGCCTATGTCGACGCCTATTGCCGGCGCACGGGGCGGGCCGAAATCCCCCACTGGAACTTCTACATGGCCTTCGGGATATTCCGCCTGGCTTCGATCTCGCAGGGCGTCTACCGCCGGACCCTGGACGGGGTGCTGGCCAGCGAGCGCGAGGCGATCAACGGCGCCCCGCCCCTGGCCGCCCAGGCGCTGGAGATTCTGGAGGGGAGGGGCTGAACCCCGCCGGCTTCACGCCGCGCTCGATCTCGGCGCATTGGCAAGATCGGGGTGACGGCCCTTGCGCACGTCCCGGGCCGCGACGCCGTAGGCGTGGCGGTGCCAGCGCGAGAAGGTGCTGAGGCTGGAGAAGCCCAGCAGCTCGGCGATCCTGGTCAAGGAGCGGCTCTGATCGCTCATCTCCTCGGCGATCAGTTCCCGCCGCACCCGCTCCACCAGGTCGGTGAACGAGCAGCCTTCAGCAGCGAGGCGCCGGTGGATGGTGCGGCGATCGACCCCCTGGCGCTGGGCGGCCTGGTCTATGCCGCAATGGCCGGTGGGCAGGAGGCGAGCGATCATCTCGCTCATAACATCGACCGCGCTGGCTCCGCCGCTGCGGGCGTTGGCCAGGGCATGGCGCTGGATCACCGCCATTACGCCGGGGTCGGCGGCCTGGATCGGCCGCTCCAGGTCGGCGGCGTCGATCGCCATGCCGCTGAAGCCATGGTCGAAAACGACCTCGCCGAACAGCCGCCGATGCGCGGAGACATCCTGGGGCCGCGGGCAGCTGAAATACGCGGTCTGGGGCCACCAGCCCTCGCCCAGCAGCCAGCGAAGCAGGCGCAGGCACATGCCCATCACCAGGTCCTGGTCCAGGCTGTCGTTGCGCAGCTCGGGATCCAGGATCAGCGGCTGGAACAGCACGAGGTCGCCCTTGCGCTCGACCTTGATCAGCAGCGAGTTGTTGCGGCTCTTCAGCCGGTCCTCATAGACCTCCAGGCCTTCGGCGACCGTCGCCTGGCGCAGGGCCCACAATACCGGCGGCCCAAGCATCGAGGGCTGGAAAACCTCGGCGATCACCAGGGGTAGGTCGCGGCGACCGGACGCTTCCACGCCAAGGTGCAACAATTGCGCGACCGCTGCGGCCGGAACCCGGGTTTCCTGATCGTCGAGCACCACCGGGTCGATCCCGGCGCTCCGCATCAGCCCTGCCCAGTCGAGACTCAGCAGGTTGGCCGCTTCGACAAAAGCCCGGAGTATGCCGGCGCGCAGGAAGCGCTGGCGCAGACTGACCGGCCGGCCCGATTTGGTTGTGGATTCGATTTCTCTTACTGACAAGGCGCAGCACCTATCTTACGCGCCCCCCGGCGCAGATCGTCCAACACCTAGCGTCGTCTTGTATTTATTGTTGTTAAGGACACGTTTGTGGCGCTCGGTGCGAGCATCAATAGTTACCAAAACCTGGGGGCGATCAAGCGGGTTGAACTCATCGGGGGTGCGACAAAATGGAACGTCTTGGCGATGCCCGGCCACGATGGTTCCATTGCTGTGCCAATGCGTCGCACAGGCGGGACTGGACTTGGGCCGGCTTATCGGCCGCCGGCCGACTGCGGCTTGGTTAATTATCTGAAATAATTGGATAAATTTAGGCTGAGATTCGACGCTTATTGGGAATGGGGCCCTACAAAAGGGGCGATTTCGAGGCTGCGCCCGAGCGGGTGGGTGAATCTCAGCGATTTCCGCTCGTCCTGCGTGGCGACCACAACAGATTGTGGCTGCGGATGGCTTGACCCACAACAAATGAGATTCGTTTCCCGGATCGACGCTATTCCAGTCTCGCCAGGCAAAGCTTTCGGCGGTTTCAGGTGGTCCGGACGGCCGGGGTGCGCACGGAATGTCGCATTGTTAACCATAATTCCGGCCGGCAATACTCAGGTCACGACGTCGGGGAGATGCGACGTCCCAGGCAGATATCACAGTTTTTGACGGTTCTGTTTCGTCGCTTTGCTTATCTTGAACAGTGTTGTTCGGGTATTCGGCGCGCGGCTACAGGCCTGAAGGAAGAGGGGCGCAGCCATGGACTGGAATGAGGAACGCACGGCCCAACTGACCAAGATGTGGCTCGAGGGCATGAGCGCCAGCCAATGTGCGCGCCAGCTCGGCGGTGTCAGCCGCAATGCTGTGATCGGAAAGGTTCACCGCCTGGGCCTCGACAGCCGCCAGGCCCCCTCGCGGCCCCGTTCGCTGGGCGGCCGCCCCGCCGGCTCTGGCCGCGCCGCCGCCAACGTGGTCCAGGCGCACCGCAGCGCCACCACCGTCCCCACCATCACTCCTGCCCCGCGTCCGGCGCCTGTGGCGCCGCCGGTCAATCTCGAACTCAAGCCCACCACCAATCTTCTTTCCCTCGGCGGCCACGCCTGCCGCTGGCCGATCGGCGATCCGGGGACCAGCGATTTCGGCTTCTGCGGCCGACCGCGCGATGGCGTCGGATCCTATTGCGCCGACCACGCCCAGACCTCCCTGCGCCGCAAGCGCTCGGAAGCCGCGGTCAACGCCGAGGTCGAATACTGGCTGAAGCAGGCCAGCGACAACCGTCGTCGCCCAGACAGCATCGCCGTTCGTTAGCACCCCTGACGCCCGCCGCTGCCCCTCGAGCGGCGGGCGCCCTTTTTCAACCCATCATCCGCCTTTTGGGCGCCGCAGCTTGCGGTGTCAGGACCAGTTCGCGCCATGACCGTCATTTTCGTCGAGAACGCCGTCGAGAGCGGCAACATCGTCAAGATCATCGAGACCTTCGGCGGCCATACCATCCGCCGCGAACTGCGCCCGGGCGAAAACGCCCGTGTCTCGGTCAGCCGCTACAAGTCGATCGTGGTGGAGGAGGTCAGCCTGAACGACTCCACCGCTCAACTGCCCGGCGCCGACCGCTGGCAGGGCCAATCCGACACCTGGCCGTCTTTCCTGCAACGCCGCTGCGGCTGAACCTTTCGCGGTTCTCGGAGCCACGCCGCCGAGCGCTTCGTTCGGCCCTTGCCGTGAGTGGGCGACCGGGCTATACGCTCGCCCTCCCTGGCCTGGATGCGTAGCTCAGCGGGAGAGCACCTCGTTCACACCGAGGGGGTCACAGGTTCAATCCCTGTCGCATCCACCAGGTTTTTCAAAAGGTTAGGTCGAGAACGGTCACCTGATCTCCCCTTTGCCCCACGAAGCGCTCCCCAAAACGCCTTTCTGAGCCACCCGGATGGCCGCGGAATCGCTCACGTATCCGATTGGCGACACCGGTCACGGATGCGAGTTTCTTGGGGCAACGCCGGCTCGGTGCTGACCGCGCGATCATAGGTTCCGCCAGATCACACGCCGGCTGGTCTGCCGTGCCTCAGGGCTTGAGTTGATCGGTGATGATCTCAGACCATCCGAAAATCCGCGAGCGGCCGTTTCGCCGAGGTTTGAGAGTTCGGGGTGCTTCCGCCGCCATGGCGGCGATCGGGCAGCCGATTTCAAATTCGGCGGCTTCCAACATGCATGGCCGAGGTCCGCCCAGTGAAGCGCTTGCTTTGAACTAGGGCTTACGCTTGGCGAGCGTGATGGCGTCGGGGCTCGGCCGGTGCGTCGCCAAACTCCACTCCGAGTATCCACACGTACTTCGCCTCGTGGATAAGAATGTCGCAGAAGCGTCTTCGCTGGTTTATCCCGTTATGGTATCGCTACCATAGCCCGGTTTGGCCCGAGCGGGAGCAAAGGCCGAGGCGGCCCGCAGATGCGTGGGCTTCGTGCTGTGAGGGTAGCCATGAAAGTATCGCGTCGCGCGGTGATCGCCGCGCTCTCGGCAGCGGCGACGACAAAGCCCGCCCTGGCGGGGCCGCAGGCCGGGGAGAATGTGCGGATCATAAATTTCGATGTTTCGAAAGCCGGCGATCCGGTAGACCGCTTTTTCGATCTCTCGATCGGCTCGGACTATCCGGGGACCCTGATCCGCCCTGACTGCCAGGCGCAGCTGAAGGCGATCATAAACGAGCTCGGCTTTCGCTACGTCCGCTTTCACGCCATCTTCCATGACGTGCTCGGAACAGTGCGCGAGGCCAATGGGAGGATCGTCTACGACTGGACCGGGATCGACCAGCTCTATGATGCGCTTCTGGCCAAGGGCGTGCGCCCGTTCGTCGAATTAGGCTTCACGCCCACTGCGATGGCGACCTCCCAGCAGTCCATCTTCTACTGGAAGGGAAACACGTCGCATCCGCGGCCCTCCGCGTGGCGCGATCTGGTTGACGCCTTCGTCCGGCATCTGCAGGAGCGCTACGGCCCTGATGAGGTGCGCCAGTGGTTTTTCGAGGTCTGGAACGAGCCGAATCTCGCCGGATTCTGGGAAGGCGCCGACCAAAAGGCCTATTTCGAACTCTACGATCTTACAGCACGGACCATTAAGGCGATCGATCCGGCGATCCGGGTGGGCGGCCCGGCGACCGCCGGCGCCGCATGGGTTCCGGAATTCCTCGATCACGTGGCCCAGAGCGGCTCGGCCGTCGACTTCGTCACCACTCACACCTACGGAGTCGACGGTGGTTTCCTCGATGAGAATGGGAAGGCTGACACCAAGCTCTCGACGTCGCCGGACGCGATCGTAGGCGACGTTCGACGCGTGCGCGAGCAAATCAGCGCGTCGGCCTTCCCGAACTTGCCGCTCTATTTCAGTGAATGGAGCACCAGCTACACGCCGCGCGACCCGGTCCACGACTCTTATATCAGCGCCGCGTACATTCTGGAGAAGTTGAGACGGTCGCAGGGACTGGCGCAAGGTATGAGCTACTGGACCTATACCGACCTCTTCGAAGAGCCGGGACCGCCGCCAACGCCATTCCACGGTGGCTTCGGTTTGCTTACCCGCGAAGGCGTGCGTAAACCCGCCTATTTCGCCTACAGATACCTTCATGCCGTGCGCGGCCGCGAGATCGCCTGTGCGGATGACCGGGTCTTTGCGGCAGTGGACGATGATCGCGTGGCGGCGCTGGTCTACGATTGGACCCAGCCCGACCAGAAGGTCAGCAACCGGCCCTTCTACACCCGGCTTCATCCGTCCGCCCCGGCTGCGCCGGCACGGCTGCGTCTGGCTGGCCTAAGGCCAGGTGCATATCGGCTACGGGTGCGTCGCACCGGCTACAGGGCTAACGACGCATATAGCCGCTACCTCGATATGGGGGCTCCACAGGCGCTTGAACCTACGGAACTCAAGGCTTTGCAGGATCTGACTCGGGACCTGCCGGAGACGGACCGCATTGTCCAGATCGCCCGCGGCGAGACGCTGTCAGTTGATCTGCCCGTACGCACCAATGACATTGTCCTCGTCGAGCTGGAAGGTCCGCGCCGGACGGCCGAGCAGGCGGCAGGTTCAAGTTGAGCTCGCATCGGCCATGTGGGGCAGCAGGCCGCCGATAGCCGTCGTCCGAGCGAGGCCGCCAGGGCTCAAACAATCGGGCTTTTTGGGCGCGGTGCGGAGGGCGATTGTCGTCAATTGCGGCCCTTCCGGGCGGGCTGCTACGGCGGCGCTAGTTTCTGCATTACAGTCATAGAGCCGTCCGCGCCGAGGTCGATTGGTTGACCCGCACCAATGACGGCCTTTTGACCCAGGCTAACTTCGGCGCCGCGCAATGATGATCGCCGGACGTGCGATCGCCGTGATCCGCCAGCGCGGCATTCCATGCGGCCGAGCGAAATTTATCACCCGCGCGGACCGAAGGCTGAACGACGGCTTGCACACTCTCTACCGGATCTATGCGGTGGGTGGCGCAACGACTGGTGGGGCGCTGGCGGGGGTGACTAATGGCGCGGTCGCCGCGGCTGATCGTCCCGAAGCAAAGCTCGACGCTGCCTGGGCGAAGCGCTGGGCGCCCGCGCTCGCGGTAGAGTCGCCGATGATGACGCCGAAATCGATCGCCTGGTCCGACGAGGAGGTCTCGAACGAAAAGGTGATCTGCAGCCTCAGGGTGTCGCCTGCGGCGCTGCTGGCTAGCGAGCCCAGGTCGATGGCGTCGTCCTCGAACAGGCTGAGCTCGTCCGCCAGGGTCGCGCTCTGCTTGTAGAAGACGCTGGCGCCATTGACCTCGACGTTCAGGGCCGGGTCGGCGATGGTCTGGTTGGCGATCAGGCCGTAGAGGCCGAGCACCAGATCCTGCCGGCTCGCGAGCTGGGTCAGGTCGACGGTGACGTCCAGTTCGTCGCTGACGGTCTGTTCTGCGGTTCCGGCAGCGGCGTGGCGGCCGCCCAACTGGCCCATGGCGAAGATGGTGGGGTTAGCGCCGAAGGCCGCTTGGATGTCGGGATTGACCGACGTCACCGACCAGATTCCTGCTGTGGGCGCTCCAGTGATTACCGCCTGGGCGTCATATCCCCCGGCCAGGAGCGGCGCAGGATCGCCGATCGAGGCGGTCGCCCGTCCATTGTCCGAGCCGGCCACGGTGATGGAGCCGCTGGCATAGACCGATTGGATGAGCTGGCCGGGCGTGCTGCTGGTTTCCGCATCGACGATCAGCGAGCCGGTGGCCGCCGTGTCCGTGGCGGTTGCGAGCGCCGTTCCTGAAGTCGAGCCCGCGCCGCCGGTTGCATTGGCGGCGACATTGGCTATGTCGCTCGCTGACGCTGTGACAGAGGCGACGGCGCTTCCGCCCGCGCCATAGATCGTCCCGGCGCCGCCTGCGCCGCCGATCGCGTTCGCTGTGGCGGCCACATCCCGCACGCCGGAGGCGGCGATCACTGCGTTGGCCCGGGCGCCGGCCCCGCCGTCTGAGCCGCTCAGGCCCGCACCGCCCGCGCCGCCTACTGCTTCCGCATAGAAGGCGAGTTGCTTGGTCATGTCCGTCCCACCGACAGCGTCAGTCAGGTGAGAGGTCGCCTCGCCGCCGCGTCCGGCCGCCCCGCCGTCGCTGGAACCGCCTGCGCCGCCGATGGCGTTCTGGGCCAGCATCAACTGGCCGCCCGCCGCCGAGCCGGTCGCCGCGTTGAGCAGATAGGCATAGGCCCCAACTCCACCGTCAGCGCCGTCTAGGCCGGCGCCGCCATCGCCGCCCGTGCGTACGACAATGCCGTCGGCGCTCGCTCCGCCGGTCACGCTGACGGAGCCCGCAGCCTGGCCGCCCGCGCCGCCCTTGTGGCCGGTCCCGTCGCCCGCGCCGCCGGCGCCGCCCGTGGCGTTCGCGTTGGCGTAGACTTGGCTGGAGTTGGTCGCGGCGCCGATCGCGACAGCGGCAGCCCGCCCCCCCAGGCCGCCGTTCCCTTTGCTGGCCACGGAGCCGCCCGCGCCGCCGACGGCGGCGGCATAGCCGGTCAGGGGCGCAGAACCGGCGCCCGTATTGTCGTCGTTGGCGTGAGCGCCGCCGCCGCCGCCGCCTGTCCCGCCGGCCTCGCCGGCGCCGCCCGCGCCGCCGGTCGCACTGGCTGTGGTGGCAAGCGCCGCCGTGCCGGCCGCGCCGCCGGTGATGTCGTCGGTGGCGTAGGCCGTGCCGCCGTTTGAGCCCGAGAGGCCCGCGCCGCCGGCGCCGCCCACGGCCGCCGCTGTCGTTGTTGCGGATCCTGACTCTGCGGTGTCGGCGCTGTCGTCGCGCGAAAGCGTCGAGGTGGCGGCCCCGGCCAGACCGCCGACGGCGCCCGTGGCGCTTCCGCCGGCGCCGCCGACCGCCGTCTGAGTCAGAATCAGCGCGCCGCCGCCGTTTGAGCCGGTGACGGCGTTTTTCATGTAGCTCGAGGCTCCGTTCCCGCCGGGGCCGGCTGTCGTGTTGTAGGGATAGCCGCCGCTGGGGACCGCATCGCCGCCCGCGCCGCCCGTCTGGGTGGCCGAAACCGATACCGGTCCGTCCCCGTCGCCGAAACCTGCGGCCTGGGCATTCGCCAGGCCGCCATTGCCCGCAGCATCATAGGAGCCGGCCCCACCCGCGCCGCCGATCGCAACGCTGGCGACATTGACCGCCCCTGCGCCGGTGGTGGTGTTGCTGGCGACGGCGCCGCCGCCATTCCCTCCCGTCGGGCTCGCCGCCCCCGCCCCGCCGTTGGCGGCCGCCGCAGTATTCACCTGCTGGCTCTGAGTGGCGTTCAAGGTATCGTCGAAGATCAGTCGCGAGACGGCCTGACCGCCCGACGCCCCCTTTCCGTCGCTGGGGCCGCCTAAGCCCCCGTTCGCCGTTTGGGTGAGGGTTAAGGTCCCATGATTGGTCCGGCCGTCTACTGCGTTGACCAACTCGGCGCGCCGGCCCCCGCCGGGCATTATGTAGCCATAGCCACCCCCGCCCGAGCCTCCGGTGCTGGTGGCCGAGGCGGTGGCGATTCCGCCAAGGCTGGTCGCCGCTGCGAAGGCGCCCGCCCAGCTAAGGCCGCCCCCGGCCGATTGGCCGCTGAAGTCCCCGCCGAATTGTCCAAGCGCCTCACCACCGGTCGCCACGGCTGTCGCCGTGGCCGCGGCCCCGCCCCTGGCGTATGCCGAGGCCGAGGCAGCGCCCGGATAATGGCCGCCTGTACCGCCGAGGGCCGTGGCCGTGGCATGGGCCGTACCCACGTCATTCAGCGCGCCCGCGACCGCCGTAGCCTTGCCACCACTTTCTGCGCCGGGGTTGCCGTAGCTGGTTGGGCCTTCCGGAGGACCGTCGTAGCCGCCTGTTCCGCCCGTGGCCGAGGCGCCGGCCAAGGCCGCGCCCGGGTTGCTGGCTCTGGTCAGGGCGCTGGCTGTCGCCGCGCCGCCTGTACCTCCGATCCCGCTGCCGTAGATCTCCTCACCGTTTTCGTCGAAATAGTCGTAGGCGCCGCCCTGGCCGCCGTTCCCGCCGGTCGCTGTGGCGAGGTTGGTCAAGTCGCTCGAGGTGGTGTTGGTCGCGACGGCGGCGTGACCCGGGGTAGCGTCCACATGATTCGGATCGCCATTGACCCCATCCGCCCCATTGGCGCCGACCACGACGACATCCGACACGACGATCCTCCTTGGTCCGCCTGTTTCCGGCGCCACTAATTTTGGCAAATAGATACAGCACACACTCTTGGTTGTCCCAAGCGTGGCTGGAAGCAAAAGCTGCTTTCCAAGCCGGCTTTTGCGCTCAACATATGGGGAATGCCCAAAATATGCGGAAATGAATGCTGCCAGTTCGCGGGAGGTGGAATCGAGAGGTCCTGCGATGGCGACCAATCGCAAATTGGCGATGCGAGAGCCAACCGGCCAACCAGCCCGCGCGACATCGCTCGTTTTGCGATGGCCTCTACCACAGTGACGCTCCCGCGACGGAAGGGAGGCGCTGAAGCGGAAATTTGAGCTGATAGCTGATTGATCACACGGCCCTGGAACGTTCGAAGGCTCCATTTCCATTGCAGTTCGAATTCAGCTCTGCGCCACCCCTTCTAGCTCCAGGCGCCGCGCGAGAGGCGCCAGTTCCTCGGCATGGCGTCGCCACTGCTCGACAGCGTGCGCGTATACAGGCCGGCGCACCTGTACGGCGCTGTGGGTGCTGCTGGCGGCGGGATTGGCCTGGGGCGCCAAGCAGGCCGGATTCCAGTCCAGACCGCACGCGGCGATCAGCCGGCGGGTATGCCCCTCCTGGTCCGCGACCAGGTCCTCATAGGCTATAGTAATCACTCTCTCCCCCAGGGCGTCACGCCAATGAGCCGCGAGCCGCAGATGGGCGGCGATGTAGCGGCCGAGATCGTCGAGGTCGTAGGAGAACGGATAGCCCTGCCGGAACAGGGTCTTGAACATGGCGTAGCCGCTGGCCATCGGCCGCCGCGTCACCTGAACCAGCTTGGCGCCCGGCAGGCCGGCGGCGATCAGGCCGGCATAGAGCTCATTCATCGGCAGCTTGTCGATGAAGCGCGGCGCGTCCGTCGCGCGCGGTTCGACCCGCTCCAGGTAGAGGCTGCCTATCCGGTCTGGCGCCTGGGCCGCGAGCTCAACCAGCGCCTGCTTGGGCGTCGGCCGACCGCCGGCCAGGGCCGCGCCGACGGTTGTGACCGAGGTCGGCAGGTCGTTGAGTTCGCCCAGGGAGGCGACATCGGGATGGCTGCTCAGGATGCGTTCGACCAGGGTGGTGCCGGAGCGGGGGAGGCCGAAGACGAAGATCGGCGCGGCGGAGGTCGGTCCTTGGGGAGCGCCGGCCAGCCAGGCGGCGTCATAGGTTCGACGGATCAGATCGAGCGTCTCGACGTCAGCGCCGACGTCGTAGCTCAGGCGGCGGCGGCGAAGGCCAGCGCCTAGGCGAAGTTGTTCGAAACTGGCCCGATCCTCGCCCAGGTCCTCGTATTCCTTGGCCAGGGCGTAGCGCAGTTGGACCTCGCCTTGCCAGGCGGCCGGCGGCGGGGTGAGGCGAGTCTTCAGGGGCTCGACGTGGTTGCGATCCCGGGTCTGGGTTCGCAGCTGCGAGCGCAAGCCCCAGGCCTCCCAGTCGTCTGGGCGGGCGGCGATGACCTGGTCGAGCAGGATCTCGGCCTCGGCGAAGCCGCCGGTGAAGCGCAGCACGGTGGCGAGGTTGAACTTGAGCGCCGGATCGTCCGGCAGGGCCGCCTGGGCTCTGCGCAGCCAGTCGAGCGCCCGGGCGTGGTCGCCAAGCAGCGAGAAGATGTTGCCGAGCTCATGTTGCAGCCGAGGATCTGCACCGATGCCTGCCTCCAGCGTCCGGGCCGCGGCGACGGCCTCGTTCAGCCGGGCGGCGGTCGCGAGGCATCGCACCTGCTGCAGTCTCAGGGTCGGGTCGCCCGGCGTCAGGGCTAGACCGCGATCTGCGGCTTCCAGGGCCCGGCCGGGCTGGCCGAGGTCCAGGGCCAGCACGCTGGCGGTCAGCCAGCCCGGCGCAAAATCCGGATGGGCGGTCAGGAGCGCATCGACCGCGCGGCGCGCCGCCCCGGCATCGCGCCGGGCCATCGCCGCGCGCGCGGCCCGGTCCATGTCCACGGCGGGGGCGGCGCCCATCAGCCGCGCAATCCGCTCAGCCAGCCTTGCGCCGGCCGGCCAGAACCGCGTCGAGCCAGAACCAGCACATCGCATGCGCGCCGCTCTCGGCGATGTTGCCCGGATTGACCGAGATCTCCAGCCAGACGCCGTCCAGCATCAGCATGAAGGCCGTGGTCAGTTGTTCGAGATCCACCTCGACGCCGGCTTCGACGGTGAGGTCCTCCAGCGCCTGCTGCAGCAGGGCGCGGCGGCCGTTCAGGTAGCGGGTGAACGAGGCTTTCAGTTCGGGCAGGCTGCGCGACAGCTGCCAGAAGGCGATGCTGGCGCCGATCGAGCTGTCGCCGGCCCAGTCGGTGGACAGATAGGTGTGGATCACCGCGTCCATCCGCGCCCGGGCGTTGGGATAGGCGGCGTTGACCACCGGCTCCAGGCTGGCCATGAAGCGTTCGACCAGCAACTCGTAGGCGGCGACCAGGAGATCGCGCCAGCCCTCGAAGAAGTGCTTCACCAGGCTGGGGGCGACGCCCATCTCGCGGCACACGCTGCGCAGGGACGTACCCTCCGCCCCGTCCCGCGCCAGGCAGGTCAGGGTGGTCTCGATCAGCTTCAGCCGCCGCTCGTCGTGGCTGAGCCGCTTGCGCCGTCCTGTCTCGCCCTGTGTTCCGTCCACGCCCAGCCGTTCCTGCGCCCGCGCTTCCGAAACCGGGAAGCCGCCTCACCGCGAGCCCATCCTTTCATCGATGTACCGTCGCATATCAAGGTTGGCGTCCTCCATCGGCGCGTAGAACCCTTGCAGGTGGGCGCGGCAGCCCATGCCCTGCTGCACCCGCTCGCAGATCGCCCAGTCCTGCTGGTTGACCACGTCCCAGAAGCTGGAGGCGTCGGTGTGGTCGAAGTCGTCCCGCGCCATCTCGGCCTCCGCGAACAGGAACAGGCATTCGACGCGGGTGCGGGAGGGGCCGAGCGGCCAGAGGATGAAGGCCGCCACGTGGTCAGCGGCGAGGCTGAGAAACAGGTTGGGATAGATCAGCTCGCCCTTGTGGCGGACCTTTTCGTCTTCGTTCAGGCCGGTGAAGGGCGCGCGCTTGGTCGTTCCGGTCCAGGTGAAGGTGGTGGCGCCTTCGCGATGGGGAATGCCGCGCTCCCATTCCAGGCCCGAGCCGCCCTGGCTGCGAAAGGCTGGGACGATGGCGCAGAGCTCCGGATGGACCGGGCCGCAGTGGTAGCATTCGTTGTAGTTCTCGCAGAGGATCTTCCAGTTTGCCTCGACCTCGTAGGCGATGCGATGGCCGATGCGCAGGTCCGCGAGCGGATAGTTGGCGATCCGCGCCGCCGCCGGGCCGATCTGACCTTCCAGCGGCTGGGCCTTGGCCGGGGTCAGATGCAGGAAGACGAAGCCGCCCCATTCGGCGCAGCCGACGGGATAGAGCGACAGGCGCTCGCGCGGAAAGTCGGCGTCGTCGCTGAGGAACGGCGCGCCGATCAGCTCGCCCGCGGGGCTGTAGGTCCAGGCATGGTAAGGGCAGCGGATCAGCCCGGTGGGGGAGACCGCTGGGGGCAACTCGGGTCGGCCTGGCTTCTGCTCGCCCGGCGCGGGGCAGAGCCGAGCGCCGCGATGGCGGCAGACATTGTAGTGGGCGTGCAGGGCGCCATCCTTGCCGCGGACCAGCAGCACGCTCTCGCCGGCCAGTTCGACCACTCGCCAGGCGCCCGGCCCCTGGATTTCCTCGGTGCGGCAGACCGCCATCCATTCGCGGGTGAAGATCGCCTCCTTTTCGCGCGCGAAACGGCCGGGGTCGGTATAGGCGGTGGAGGGCAGGGACGGCTCTAGCCCAGGAATGTGCAGGGTTTGCTGCATGTTCGAGCCTCCAGGCTATTCGGCCGCCACGGCGGGCGCCGGCAGTCCGTTGTCGATGCGATAGGGCAGGGCCTCGGCCGGCGCGTCGAGGGTGCGGGCGTAGAGGTGGCCCGAATAGACCGCGTGGACCAGGGCGCCTGGCGCGGCGGCGTCGCCGATCCGGTCCACGCTGCGCACCCCCGCTTCGGCCCATTCTCCCTTACGGGCGACCAAGGCGTCGTAGAGCGCGCTGCGCGGCCGGCGATGGCCCACCACCACCAGCGAAGCGCAAGGCAGCTCGGCCTGGGCGCGGGTGAAGATGTCCTCGGTCACCAAAAGGCCCGGCATATAGGCGGCCACGCTGCGCCGGGTGATCAGCTCCACGCCCAGCCGCGCCAGGTTCATGTGCACGTTGGGCTGCTCGTTGTTCATGATCGTCCAGGCCGAGGCGAAGCCGGCCGGGGTCACATAGGTCACGTCCAGGCCCTGGGCCGCCAGCCGCTCGGCGATGCAACCGCCCATGTAGTAGTTGTCGTAGTCGAACACGGCGACCGGCCCCTGGATCGGCCGGCCGGCGAAAACGTCCTGCGGCGTGAACACGCCGGGGCCCTGGAACAGTTCGCCCGGGGTCTCCATGCGTGCGTCGTAGGCGGCGGGAACCCAGTCGCAGCCGGTGGCGATCACCACCCGCTCGGCGCCGAAGCCCAGCACTTCGTCGGCGCCGAGTTCGCTGTCCAGATAGAGCTGGGCGTTGGGCAGTTTGACGAGGGCGCCGAGGCGATAGTCGAGCACGCGGCGCCAGGCGTTAAGGCCCGGCAGCTCGGCCTCGTCCAGGATCCGGCCGCCGGCCCGGTGGGCCTTGTCGGCTATGGCGACCTCATAGCCGCGGCGGGCCAGGGTCAGGGCGCAGTCCAGGCCGGCCGGCCCCGCGCCGACCACCAGCACGCGGTCGGCGGACCCGGCTCTCTCGTAGCGCTCGGGATGCCAGCCGCGGCGCCATTCCTCGCCGATGGTGGGGTTCTGGGTGCAGCGGACCGGCACCCCGTCGTGCCAGCTGGAGATGCAGATGTTGCAGCCGATGCACTCGCGAATCTCGTCCTCGCGGCCCTCGTCCAGCTTGCGCGGCAGGAACGGGTCGGCGATCGAGGGCCGGGCGGCGCCGATCAGGTCTAGCACGCCGCGGCGGATCTGCGAGACCATGGCGTCGGGCGAGGTGAAGCGGCCGACCCCGACCACCGGGCGGCTGGTCAGGCTTTTGACGAAATCGATCACCGGCTCGTGGCTGCCCTCCGGCCGGAAGCGCGAGCTGCCGCAGTCGGTGGGGCTTGAGTCCAGCTTGACGTCCCACAGGTCCGGCAGGTCGCCCAGCTCGGCCACCACCTCGTGCGCCTCGGTGGCCAGCTCGGTCCCCGGCCGCTGGCGCAGCTCGTCCAGACTGATGCGCAGGGCCACGCCACAGGTGTCGCCCACCGCCTCCTTGACCGTCTCCAGCGCCTCGCGGATCAGGCGGGTGCGGTTCTTCACACTGCCCCCATAGGCGTCCTCGCGGCGGTTGTAGGCCGGCAGCAGGAACTCGTGCAGCAGGTAGCCCATGCCGGCATAGACATAGACGATGTCGAAGCCGGCGCGCTTGGCTCGGATGGCGGCGTCGCGATACCAGCCGAGGAAGGCCTTGATGTCGTCCTGGTTCATGGCGCGGGCGCGCTGGTTGGACATGAAGCCCACATGGGTCGACATCCAGCCGACGCCGGAGGGGGACAGGGGCGGGATGCGGCTCGACCGGTTCATGGTCGCCGCGCCGCCGTGCCACAGCTCCACGCCCGCCAGCGAGCCGTGCCGATGCACCGCCTCGGTCATCAGGGCGTGGGCGCGGACGTCGTGCTCGTCCCACAGGCGCGCGGCGGGCAGAGGGGAATCGTCCGAGCTCGGATGGATCGAAACCGCGCCGGTGCAGACCACGCCCCAGCCGCCCTCGGCTTTCACCTCACGAAAGGCGGCGCGGACCTGGGGCAGGACGTTGGTCATGCCGCTGGCGTGGGGGACTTGGTAGAACCGATTGGGCGCGGTGACCGGCCCGATCTTCACCGGTTCGAAGAGAATGTCCCATCGAGGGTCGCGGGGCATGGGGGCGTTCCCAATCGTTCGATCTATTACTTAACATATGTACAGTTAATTCGTGAGCGTGGCAACGCCGCTCAGACCCACTGGCGCTTGAACGTGCTCGTCCAGCGCCTGCGCCGCACCTCGCGGCCGTTCTCCAGAAGCACGCAGGTCAGGTCCATGTCGAAGGTGTCGGCCGTGCTGCGCAGGGCGCCGTCGGTCTTGACCTGGACCAGGCGTCGGCCGGCCAGGGGACGGAAGTCGTCATGCGTGCTGATAGTCAGGCCGGCATGGGCCGGATCGCTGTCCTTGACCTCGCAGCCGATGCGGTCGTCACCCATCAAAAAGCTGGCGCGAGTGAGGCCGGTGACCCGGTCGACGTGGGCGTCGTAGGAGCGCATGGCGTCGAAGCCTTCGCCAGGCTGGGCGATCCGATGGTCGGACAGAACCGGCAGCGAGCCGGGCAGGAACGGCGTCTCCTCCAGCACCGGCAAGGCGATGAACGAAGCGAGTTCCCCGCCGGCAAACAGGGTGGTGGTCATGGGATAGGGAGACGGCCAGACCACCGGGAAATAGGCGTTGGTCACCACCACGCGGATGCGGTGGCCGGGCGGGAAATGGTAGCCCTTGCAGAACAGCTCGATGTCCAGAGTCACCATCTCGTCCGGCGGCAGGGGCTCAGGGCTCACATGCGAGTGGCGGTGGGTCCCGTTCAGGAAGCCGTAGGAGACGATGTAGGAGGTCCCGTCCGGCGCGACGTCGTTGACCCGCACGATCCAGTTGGCCTGGGGCGCGCTCGCCGAGGCGAACAGGCGCGCGCGGACAAAACCCAGCATCTCCAGCGGCTGACGCAAGGGCGGAGTGTCGAAGACCAGGCCCCAGGCGTCGTCCTCGCGCGAGTCCAGGCCGTAGTAGCCTTCGTAGGTGCTGGGGCCGATCGACTCGCTGAAGCCGCCGGTCGCCGGGTGATAGGCGAGCCTGAGTTCAGAGGCTTCGGGCGTGGTCTCGGTCAGGTCGCCGCCCTGGCCGTGCTCGGGCCGCAGATAGAAGCGCTTGCCGGGATCGAACACGCTGTCAGGCCAGGCGTCGGCGAAGCGCCATTCGCCCGGGATCGGGCCGGCGTCGCGAAAGCTCTGCCGCCGCCAGGTCGGCATGTAGTAGGCGACCCTGGGCTCGGTCAGCACGCCGTTGTCGCGCCCGTGAAGGAAATGGTCGAACCAGCGCGACTGCATCCGCCGCCAGTCCAGCACCGGCCCCGGCCAGGTCATGCCGTGGTTCCAGGGGCCCAGAATGCCATGCGTGAGCGCCGGGGCGTGCTTCATGATCCGCGGCACGAAGTTCTGGTACATGTCCAGGTAGCCGCCGGCGAGATAGGTCGGGATAGTCAAAAGGCCGTACTGGTCGGGCGCCAGCGACCCACGCCGATAGTGCGGCCCGTCCAGCTGGTTGTTCAGGAAGGTCTGCAGCCAGGGCGGGGTGTTCCAGCGGTCCATCGCCGCCTTGGAATGCAGGTCGTAGTCGGGGCCTCCGGGGGCGGCGATGTCGGTGATCATGCCCAGCGCCCAGGAGGCGTCGACCATCATCTGGATGCCGCCCGGACTATGGATGTCGTCGGTGTAGCGGTCGTCCGTGCCGCCGCGGACGAAGATCGCCTTCAAGGGCTCCGGCTTGTAACGGGCCGCCATCCAGATCGAGTTGAAGGCGGAATAGGAGGTGCCGTACATGCCGACGGCGCCGTTGGACCAGGGCTGGCGGGCGATCCACTCCACCACCCGGACCAGGTCATCGTATTCGTCGACGGCGTATTCGTCGGTCGGGACGCCTTCCGAGCCGCCCGAGCCACGCACGTCGAGATACAGACTGGCGAAGCCATCCAGGGCCTGGCCGACCATCTCGCGGGCCAACTCGCCGGTAGGCTCGTTGCGATAGGGATCGGCGGCCATCTGGGCGCCGACGCGAACGCCCGAGCGCACCTTGTCCGGCAGGTAGAGCAGGGCGTTCAGATGCACGCCGTCGGGCATGCGCAGGCGCAGGTTCTCGAAATGGACGCCCGGAACCATGGCCTCCGATCGCGGCCAGAGCCCGGGCGAGACCTTTACATCGGCCGCGTCGACGGACCAGATGTGTTCGCGCCGCTGGAGCTCGCCGGCGAATGTGCTGGGCGCGGCGAGAAGGCCGCCGGCCAGGATTGCGCGCTGCAACAGCTGGCGACGGGCGAGCCGCATCAGGCCGTCCGCCGCTTACCAGGGTCGATGACCAGCCAGATCAGCGCCCCGGCCAGCGCGAAGCCGGCGCCGACCAGGAACGGCGCATTCCAGTTTCCGTGAGCCGAGAGCGCCGCCACCAGCGGGGTGGCGACGATGCCGCCGAGATTGCCGCCGGTGTTGAGCAGCCCGCCGGCGGCGACCGCGTCTTCCCGGCCGATCTCCATCGAGGCGGCCCAATAGCTGCCCTCGGTCATCTCCACCAGGCCGAAGGCCAGGGCGAGGCCGGCCAGGGCGACCATGGCCTGGTCGGTATGGGCGACCAGCAGCAGGCAGAGTCCGGCCGCCGGCAGGGCGATCAGAGGCGTGATGCGCAAGCCGACCTTGGCCCCGAACCGCGCCGTCAGTGCGCTGCCGGTGAACCCGCCCAGCATCGCCCCCAGCGCGCCCGCGAGCGGCGGCGCCGCCGCGCCGAAGCCGCCCTGCAACTCGCTGAAGTGGCGGGCCTGGATCAGGTAGAGGAAGCTCCAGAAGGAGATCATGTAGAAGACGAAGTTCATCGCAAGGTACGAGACGCTGAGACCCAGAAGGTCGCGGTCCAGCAGGAGGCGCAGCACCCGCCGCAGGCTGGCGGGCTGCGTCGAGGGCTCACGGGCGGAAAGGTCCAGCTCCTGCAGCTCGTCCGGTCCGACGTCGGGGTGCTCGTGTGGGGTGTTGCGCCCGTCGCGCCACCACAGGCCGATGAGGACCAGCACCGGCAGGGCCACCCAGACCAGGGCCGCGCGCCAGCCGATCACCACCATCAGCGAAGCGATCACCGCCGGCGCCGCCGCTGCGCCGAGGCCGATGCCGCCGCTGGAGAGGCCCTGGGTCAGGGCCCACTGGCGCGAGGGAAACCAGCGTTCGAGCGTGCCGGACAGAAGGCCGAAGAAGGGCGCCTGCACTGCGCCCAGCACCAGTTGCGCCGCCACCAACCCGCCGAACAGCACCGTGCCTGCGGAGATCGCCGGCAACAGCGGAGTCGCCAGGGTGGCGGCCACGCCGACGACGCCGCAGACCACGAACATGATCCGCGCCCCGACCGCCTGGCCCAGCACGCCGCCGGGGAATTGCAGGGCGGCGTAGGTGGTGAGAAAGGCCGTCTCCAGCCAGCCGATCTGCACCTGGGTCAGGCCCAACTCCGGCATCATGCGTTCGGCCGCCACCGACAGCATGGTCCGCTGGACGTAGGCGGCGAAGGTGAAGGCGAACAGGAACAGGAAGATCCGCCAGCGGACCCTGGCCGGACGGCGCACGGCCGAGGCGGCGCTAGTGGCGAAGGACAAGCCGCAGCCCTACGGTCAGTGGCCGGCTGACAAACTCGGCCGGCTCGAAGGCGTGGTAGAGCGGATAGGTCCCCGCTGCTCCGCCGTCGGAGGACAGGGACGAGGCGGCGGAAACCCCCTTGGCGTCGAACAGGTTATGCACGAACAGCTGCGCCTGAAGCTTGGGCGTCAGCTGGGCCTGGACGTAGGCGTTGAACAGGGAATAGCCCGAAATCTTGCGGAAATTGTCGAGGCTGGTCTCGATCTGGTTGTCGAACCAGGAGCGGTACGAGCCGTCGAGGTGGAAGTCGACCTCATGGCCCGGGACCAGCTCCGGCGACCAGTCGATGGCGAAATTGACCTGATGGTGCGAGACGCCCGGCAGCAGCGTCCCGTTGGTCCCGAAATAGGCCCCGCCGTCGACCGAGAAGCTCTGGGTCAGGGCTGCGTCGGTATAGGAATAGCCGCCGGACAGGCTGAGTTCGGGCGAGACCCTGTAGTCGCCCTCCAGTTCGACGCCGTAGGATCGAGCCGTGCCCCCGTTGATGATCACCGGCGTGCCCGAGACGGCCGAAACCTCGAGCTGGATGTTGCTCCATTCGATGTCGTAGAGCGCCGCCGAATAGCGCAGCCGGCCCAGGAGCCCCTTGATCCCCAGCTCGAAATTGTTGGCGTGGTCGTCGCCGAAGGTCTGCAGCGCTGCGCTGTCGCAGAAAGCGCAGGTCCCGATCGGGTAGGCGTTGGCCCCGCCGGCGCGGAAGCCCTGGGAGAAGGTGAAATAGGTCAAGGTGTGCGGCCCCAGGTCGTAGGACATGTTGGCCTTGAAGATGGCGCTGGTCGAGGTCTTGCGGCCTGAGCCCTCCGACGTCCCCAGGCTGTCCGAGCCGAAGGTCGTGCCGGCCCCGTAGATGTGCTGGATCGTGGTCTGGGCGAAGGTCTCCTGGAACACTCGCGCGCCGCCGGTGATCCGCCAGGCCGGCGTGATATGCCAGGTCAGCTCGCCGAAGCCCGCCGTGTCGGAAAAGCGCACATCGCGCTTGAAGTCGTAGGTCAGGTCCGGCGGCGACAGGGTCCCGGGCCGGGTGCCGCCGTAGTAGTCGACCAGCTGGTCGGCCCAGGTCCCGACCCCGTCCGGGCCGCTGCCGTCCAGATTGGCCCAGGCGGCGAAGCCGGGCACGGTCTCGATGCTGTAGGCCTGGGTCCGGCGCAGCTGGTAATAGACCCCGGCCACATAGTCGAAATGATCGCCGCGGGGCGAGACTAGCCGCACCTCCTGGGTGAAGGCGGCGTCGCGGTTGAAGTCGTAGTTGGTGGTCGTGGTCCTGGGATAAGCCCCGTAATAATAGGGATATTTCACGTCCAGGCCGCTGTTGTCGTACATGTCGTCGGTGCCGACATTGTAGTACGAGGTCGACGAGGTGATGGTCCCGAAGCCGAAGTCGGCGGTCAGGGTCAGAGCGCCGAGGTCGGTGTTGGTGTCGGCCGGGTTCAGCGGGATCCGGCGGTGGATCACATAGTTCGAGCCTGGCGCCTCGAACGAGAACCCGTTCGATTGGTCGTTCTGGTGCTGGTAGGCCAGTTCGGCCGTGAACCAGTCGGTCGCCTTCCACAGGGCGTCGCCGCGGGCGTACCAGACCTTGCTGCTGTTGATCCCGTGCAGGGTGGTGGTGACGAAACCGCTGTTCAGGGGATCGGCCGGATTGGCCAGCAGGGGCTGGGCGTTCAGGGGCAGGAAGGCCCCATTGTGATTATAGACCACTGCATTGTCGGCGTTGATGAACCCCGCTTCCTGGCCCCAGCCGCCATTCACGCGCACGGCGAACCGGTCGGTGACGGGCAGGTTCAGCATCACATCGGCGCTGTCGTTCGGTTTGTCGGCGTGGTCGCTGCCGGAGGCGCTCAGGTCGATGAAATAGTCCAGGTGCGAGGGATCGGGCTTGTTGTGGATGGTGCGGATGGTCCCGCCCACCGAGTCTGCGCCAAACAGGGTGCCCTGTGGGCCGCGCAAGACCTCGATCCGCTCGATGTCGGTCAGTTTGAGGTTCACGAACAGGGGGGTGTCGTCGACATAGTTCGACACGGTGGCGCCGGCCAGGTTGGGGAACTCGCTTTCGCCCACGCCGACGTCGTTGGTGTTCACGCCGCGAATGATGAAGTTGTTGTTGATGTTGCCGGCGCGCGCGCCGTAGTCGGCGGCGGTCAGGCCCGGCACCGAATTCCTCAGGCCGTCAAGGTCGGTGATGCCGTTCTTCTCGATCGCCGCGCCGGATATGGCGCTGATGTTGTAGGGAATTTTCAGGACGTTTTCGGTCCGCCGGGTGGCGGTGACCACGATCTCGCCGATCTGCTCCGACGCTGGCTTGGTGGCCGTGGTCTGGCCCAGTGCGAGGGCGGGGCAGAGCCCGGCGAGGGTGGCGAGCGCTGTGCCGAAGGCGAAATACGAGCGGCTCATCCCGACGAACTCCCCCAATGGTCTGCCGCTTTTGGACAGGTTGACGCCGCAGTTTGCGACGGCCCGATGCGAGGCGCTCGCAGTAGGTGATACTACTGAACGAGTGTCAAGTGATGTATTTAACGATTGTACAATTGGCCGATGTCACCCTTTGGACCAAGTCGGGTCTGCTGTGTCGACGCCCGGCCGCGCCCGGATCAGGCGGCGGTGTTGAACTCCGCCTCGTGCGGATCTCGCAGCACATAACCGCGGCCCCACACGGTCTCGATGTGGTGCTGGCCATCGCCGGCTTCGGCGAGTTTCTTGCGCAGCTTGCAGATGAAGACGTCGATGATCTTGATTTCCGGCTCGTCGAGGCCGCCATAGAGATGGTTGAGGAACATCTCCTTGGTCAGGGTCGTGCCTTTCCTCAAGGTCAGGAGTTCGAGCATTTCGTACTCCTTGCCGGTCAGGGGAACGCGGGCGCCGTTCGCCTCGACGATCTTGTTGTCGAGATTGACGGTGAAGGCGCCGGTCCGGACCACCGACTGCGCGTGGCCCTTCGAGCGGCGCACCACGGCCTGGATTCTCGCCACCAATTCGTCGCGATGGAAGGGTTTGGTCAGGTAGTCGTCAGCGCCACCGGAAAAGGTGCGCACCTTGGTCTCGATCTCCGCCGATCCCGACAGAATCATGATCGGCGTCTGGATCTTGCCGACCCGAAGCGCACGAAGCACCTCCAGCCCGCTCATGTCCGGCAGGTTGAGGTCGAGCAGGATCAGGTCGTAGTCGTAGATCTTGCCGAGATCGACCCCTTCCTCCCCGAGGTCGGTGGTCGAGGTGTTGATGCCTTCGGCCTTGAGGATCAGTTCGAGGCTCTGCGCAACCGCCGCGTCATCCTCGATCAGCAACACACGCATAGTCGGTTCTCCGCGCTTCCGGCGGACCTGGAACGTTCCGCCCCAGGCCTGGCTGGGCCGTCTTCCTGGCCCGGACCCATAGGGCGGCTTCAGTCTTGATTAATGATGAATGGGGCTGGGTCCGCTCGCTAGCGGGACCACTCTGCCGCAGAGAAGAACGGGCGCCTTGGTGTCGGTTGGCCTCCCTCCGCGCCGAGCAACCCTCCAGCTCCGCCCGCGAAAAGGGACGTCGGTAGAGCTCAAGATCTCTCCGAACGTTTCCCCAAGAAAAGATCTGATGCTGGGGGCTCACCCCGCGCGGATCACGTGGCGGTGGGTGGTTTCGTCGCGCCATTCGTGCTCCTGCGTCGCCTCGAAGCGCACGGCGGCGCGGCAGACGCGCTGGAATTCCTCGAGGGTCGGCTCGGCCGGCAGCCGGTCCCGCAACGCCTGCAATTTGAGGGTGATCACCTCGCTGTGCCGCGCCAGCCTCGCAAAGGACAGCGAGGCTTCCAGCGCAAGGCTCGCCGCGCCGAAGGCCGGCGTTATGGCGCCGGCCATGATCACAGCGCCGCCGACCCAATGCGGTAGTTCGAGCCCCAGCCGCGGGGCCAGGGCGAAACTCGTGGCGAAGCTGGCCAGGATCGCGATGAATACCCAGAAGATCGTACCCTCGAACGCGTGGGTCCGATGCGAAAGCCGCTCGTTCAGACGCCCATGCATCTCGTGATAGGCGATCTGGCTTGTCAGAAGCTGGTCCATGGCCCACGCGCCCCAGTCGGCGGTCCGTCTGGCGTCGAAGCGCCCGCCCGGTGAACCGGCCTGGCGCCGGCAGGCGCGGGCGACGCGGATTGCGGGATCTTCGGGATCGAAGCCCTGTTCGCTGCGCGTGCTGATGCCCAGAGCCCAGGCGGCGCGCTCCAGTCGCAGCAGTTCGGCGACATGGCGCGCCTCGCCCCATCGCCGGCTTCGACCCGACCTCACGCCGCTGAACCAGACGCCGAAAGCGGCGAGGCCAAGCCCGAGTTCGCCCAGTACGGCGTAGATCTTGAAGCCGGGCCAGACCGTGGGGGACGACCCGACCGCGGCGGCCAGAAGCATGACGCTGGCTTGGAATACCTGCTGGGAACGGTGGACGGCGGCCAGTCGGGTCGCGGTTTCGTCGGCGGCTTCATAGGCTTCGGTCAGGATTTGGAAGCCGGCCTGGGCCGCCAGGCTCGGTGGAGGGGGCATGGACGGCGGCGCCGGCTCCGGGCGGCCGCCGATGACCCGGCGATAGAGAAAGAAACTGCGCCAGACCGTCGCTTCAAGCAGCCTGTCGATAGCTTGCGCGACCCTACCCGCCGGCGCCGGCCGCGCGATCACTGTCGATGGGCTCGGCTCCAGCGAGGGACGCAGATAGGCCTTCACGCGCTCGACGGAGGCTTCCCGGACGAGGGGGGCCTCGTCCCGCTGGAGCAGTTCGAGCACTTCGAGAAAGCTGAAATCCTCATCGACGGCTTCCGGCGCGATCAATCGGACCATCGCCGGCTTGGCGGGATCGACCCACAGGGCCGGAACCTTGCTCTTCAGGGCGAGGCGAACCGCATCCGATGTGCCGCCGGCGCCCCGTGCGACCTCGCCATTCCAAACCACGATCAAAAGGTCGGCGTCCTCGATCAGCCAGCGCGTCTGCACCAGGTGCGGGCTGCGCCCCTTGGCTTCGATCGCCGCGCCGTCCAGTACTGTCCGACGGGCGGCGACATCGGGCTGCTCGGCGCCGGGCTCCTCTGTGAGAAAGGGCAGTACCGCGTGGACCGGTCCCAAGCCCCGCTCCGACCAGACCTTGACCGCCAGGCTGTCGGCGCCCTCGGCAAGGCCTGTGGTCAGGACCGCACGCTCGACGCCCGCCGCGCAGATCAGGTCCACCGTCCGCCGAAGGGCGGCTTCGATGGTCGTCTGATCGCGGAGGTCTTCCGGGCGGTTGTGGCCGGCGAACGCGACGCGAACCTCTTGACTCATGATGGGCCCGGTCCCCCGCGCAGCCGCGAGGAAGAGATGAGACGAAACCGTGGATCGCTGCAAGGCTGTATTCGTGACGCCCACCTCAAGTCGGCCGGGCCGGCAGGCGCCGGGGAAGTTTTGATCAGATTTGGACGATCTGCGGGAGCAGGCGACCTTTGCCTTGCCCCGGGACCGTCCCGGTCGTTACCATGCCCAGGCAACTTACGTCGGGCCCTGACGATATGGCCGATGTCTTCATCTCCTACGCCCGGCGATCGGCGAGGCTGGCCGAAGCGGCCGCCGAGGCGCTGCGAGCGCTCGGCTACAGCGTCTGGTTCGACGCCGACATTCCCGCTCATCGCGCCTATTCCCGGGTCATCGAGGAGGAACTGGACCAGTCGAAGGCGGCGCTGGTGCTGTGGTCGGAGGACGCGACGCGCTCGGAATGGGTGCTGTCGGAGGCCGACCGGGCGCGGACCGAGCGCAAGCTGGTCCAGGTCATGCTGGATCCGATGCGCCTGCCCATGCCGTTCGACCAGATCCAGTGTGCGGACCTTGTCGATTGGCAGGGAGATCTCGGGCAGACCGGCTGGCGCAAGGTGGTCGCCAGCATCGCCGACCTGGTGAAGGGCGCCGCCGAGCCGACCCCGCCGCCGGCGCCTGCGCCCGCGCCCTTATCCGGGCCGACCAGCGAACGGCGGCGGCTGACCTTCCTGACCTGCCATATAGTGGGGGCGGCCGGACTGGCGGCCCGGCTCGATCCCGAATCCTGGCTCGATGTCGCGGTCCAGTTTCAGCAGGTCTGCCGCCAGGCGATCGAGGCCCTGGGCGGGCGCGCCAAGCGGGCCGGCGACGGGCTGGCCGGCTATTTCGGCTATCCGGTCGCCCAGGAAGACGCCGCCGAACGCGCCGTTCGGGCGGGGCTGGCGATCGTCGAAGCTGTGGCGGAGCAGCGCTGGTCGATCGAGGGAGACAGCGCGAGCCTCGCGGTCCGGGTCGGCGTGCACGCGGGCACGGTGGTCGTAGCCCTGGGCGACGGCGGCGAGGTCGAGCTGTTCGGCGACGCTCTGGCTGTGACGGGGCTGGTGGAGGCGGAGGCCGATGCGGGCGGCGTGCTGGTCACGGACGCCGTGCACGACCTCGTTTCCGGACAGTTCTCGGTGGAGACCCTTGGGCCACGGGTCCTCCAGGGCGTGCCGGCGCCGGTGGAGCTCTTCCGCGTATTGCGGCCGCGGTCGGACATGGATCGAAGCCGCGGGCCGGCCTCTCGGGAGGCGAGCCCGTTCGTCGGACGCGACGACGAACTGGCCCTGCTTTGCGGCCGGTGGGAGCGGGTGAAAGAAGGCGAGGGCCAGCTGGTGCTGGTTACAGGCGAGCCGGGCATCGGCAAGAGCCGCATCATCGAGGAATTCGCCGCCCACATCACTGGGGACACCCACCTCTGGGCTGTCTGCGCTGGCCAGGCTCTCTCGGCCAACACCCCGTTTCATGCGGTCGTGCAGATTTGCCATCAGGCCATGGGCTGCCGTGGCGACGAGGCCGAGTCCGAACGGCTGGCCCGCCTGGAGGCGGCCCTCCAGCGCGCCGGCCTTCAGTTGGACCCGGCCGTCCCGGTCCTCGCCGGCATACTCGGCCTGGCCGCGCCGGAAAAATATCCGCCGCTGAACCTGGCCCCCGATCAGCAGCGTGCGCAGTTGTTCGCGACGCTGGTGGAATGGGTCTTGTTTTCGGCAAGCGCCGAGCGGCCCTTCGTGGTGGTGGTCGAGGATCTGCAATGGGTCGACCCATCGACCATGGAGTTGCTCCAGACCCTGTCGGAGCAGGGGGCGACGGCGCCGGTGCTGATGCTGCTGACAGCCCGGCCGGAGTTCCAGGTTCCGTGGCGGCCGCGCGGCCACCATGCGCAGGTGTCGCTCGACCGGTTGAGCAGCCGCGCAACCCGCAGCCTGGTGGAGGGTGTCGTCTCGGGCGCCGGACTCGGCGGCGACATGGTGGAGGCGATCATAAAGCGGACGGACGGGGTTCCCCTGTTCGTCGAGGCGCTGACGCGGCTGGTTCAGGACCGGCGCGACGCCGGGCTGGAGGGCATTCCGGCGACGCTGCTGGATTCCCTGACCGCCAGGCTCGACCGGCTGGGTCCGGCCAAAGAGGTGGCGCAACTGGCGTCAGTGCTCGGGCGCGAGTTCACCTACGAGCTGCTTCAAGCCGTCTCCTCTCTGCCAGAAGCGGACCTGCGGGCTAGCCTCGCGCGGCTCATCGAGGCCGAACTGCTCCATGCACGGGGCGTGCCGCCCCGGGCCAACTACCAGTTCAAGCACGCGCTGATCCAGGACGCCGCCTACGAAACCCTGCTCAAGCGCAAACGCCAGGGCCTGCATGCCCGGGTGGCGCAGACCCTCGTCGACCGGTTCGCGGAGCTGGCGGCGGCGCAGCCGGAGCTGGTGGCCGCGCACTGGGCGCGGGCAGGCGAAGTCCAGCCGGCGCTGGCGGCTTGGAAGGACGCCGGCGACGCCGCCTACGCCCGCCGCGCATTCAAGGAATCCGAAGCGCATTATCGCCAGGGCCTCGAGCTTCTGCGGGGCTGTCCCGCGTCATCCGAGCGCGATGCGAAGGAGCTGGATCTCACCAGCGCGCTCAACCGGGTGCTGCAGCTCACGCGTGGCTACGCTGCGCCTGAGACGATCGAGGCCGCATCGCGGGCCCGGGCCCTGGCGGAAAAATCCGGCGCCCTGTCGCTGCTGATCCGGGAAGAGGCGCGGATCTGGCGCTCGATCATCACCGCCGGGGACTATGCGGCGGCGGCGGCCCTGGCCGACCACATCCGCGAACTCGCCCGGGCCGAGGGCGACAATCCCGGCAGGCTCGTGTTCGTGCACAACGCCCAACTTCAGACCTGCTTCTACACAGGCGACCTCGACGGTGTCGAACGTTGCTTCGCCGAACTCAGCCCGCTCATCGACACGCCCGGCCTGCGCCAGGCGCCCGGCAACAATGTTGTGGCCATCGGGATCGCCAGCCTGACCGCCTGGGCCCAGGGCAGAACCGCCGAGGCGCATGCGCGAATGCAGCGCGCACTCGACTTCGCCGAGGCCGCCGACAACGCCTACGACCGAGCGATGGCCTTGCATTTTCTCGGCAATCTGCGGATCAGCGAGCGCGACGCCGATGCGGCCGAGGCGACCGCCTCGAAGCTCCTGTTGCTCGCACAGCAGAACGGCTTCGCCTACTTGGCCAGCCTGGCCCGGATGCCGCTCGGCTGGGCGCGAGCGCAAAAGGGGGCGACCAGGGAAGGTGTCGACCTGATCCGCCAGACGCTCGCGGATCAGGTGACCTCCGGGGCCCGGGTCAGCCTGGGCGGCACGCTCAACCGCCTGGCCGAGGCGCTGCAGCTCCACGGCGCCTTCGCCGATGCGCTGGCGGTTATCGGAGAAGCGCTGAAGGCCAACCCGCAGGAGCGCGTTTATCGTCCCGAAAGTTTCCGGATTCGCGGCCAGCTGCGGCTGGCGATGGGCGATGCGGCGCCTGGCGAGGCGGACCTGAGGACGGCGGTCGGCCTGGCCCGGGAGATGGGCTTCAATGCCTTCGAGCTGCGGGCGGCTTTCGACCTTGCCCGACTGCTTTGTGCGAGCGGCCGCGCCCAGGAGGCGCGGGACCTGGTAGCGCCGATACGCGCAAGGTTCGCCCCCGGCGACGAGAGCCTCGAAGTGCGTGACGTCGACGCCTGGCTGGCGGGTCTGCCCGGCTGAAACGATCTATCGCCGCGACAGCTCGCGGGTGTGGTCGACGAGCGTGAGCAGCAGGCCAGGATCGCCCGGAGCGTGGAGGTGGGCCTCCCACTTGGCCTCGGCGGCGATCTGGTCCAGGTGCTGCTCGGCCGCCGGCAACTGAGCCTGCATGGCCAGGGATATCCGCGACAAATCCTCCTCCGAGGGCTGGGGCTTGCAGAACAGGGCCGAGATCTCGGGGTCGCGGATCGCGAGGGAGGCGGGCAGGGTCAGGATGCCGTCGCGCAGGTCCTCCTCGCCACCGCCGCCCAGGGACTCCAGGCCCTTGACGTCTCCGACGTCGTCGCAGCCGTGATAGAGCACGCCTAACAGGTGGCCGAACTTGCGCAGCCGGTCGTCGCGGGTGGCGAGACAGGCGCAGGTCTCGAACATCGAGCCGGTGTCCTCGCTGGCGATCTCCTGCCAGTCCTCCACCCCCAGCGGCTGGCGGCGCAGGCGCCACTGGGCGCATTCGGCGACGCCCAGGCGCTTCAAGAGGTCGGCGAACAGGCGGATGTCGTGCGGGTCTTCCGCGGACATCGCAAAGCCCTCGGCGACGATGTAGCCCGACGCCATCAGCGCCGGGAGCAGGCCGAATTTCCTGTGCAGCGTGGCTTTGCCGCGGCGCTCGTCGGACTCGTCAAGGATGTCGTCGATGACCAGGGAGACGTTGTGCATCATCTCCAGCACGGCGGCCGAGCGGATGGTGGCCTCGGGGATTGGTGCGTTCCACACGGCGCGGTGACAGCTGAACACCGTCAGCGGCCGAAAGTATTTGGAGCGGGCCTGGAACTGCCACT